>CALBPI010000067.1 GCA_937899415.1 uncultured Gammaproteobacteria bacterium
CACGGACATGATGAGTTCGGCGGTACCTGCAACAACGTGGCCCAGCACCGATGAGCCGCGCAATAATCCGACCGTGATTGCGACACATCGAAACTGTCGAGTTCGAACGGCACCCGCGCCGGCAAACAGGAACTCGATGACCGAAGTCATCGCGAGTGTGACCAGGGCGCTATAGATCCCCTGGGTCAGACCTGCCAGAACCATGCTGTCGAAGCCGTGCGAGCGGTTCGCCCACGCGCCCCAAATGGCGTAGAACGCGAAAGCGACCGCGGCGGCACCCGCGGCGCGCAAGACGGGCGAGCGGTACCAGCCGCGACGCGACGAGCGTTCGTGATGATCGCGGAACGAGGCCATTGCAGTCGACGTCAACCGCAAGGGCTTGGCAGCCGCGGCGGTGGCGTTGGCCGTCCAGGGTGGTGGCGGAGGGCGCGCATGTCGTCGGAGACCCGGGCGGGCTGACAAACATTTCAGGGCATAGGGATCGGGCCGAGCAACACCTGTTTAATGAGACAGAGACGCGCGTACAGACGTGGCGAATCAGGCGATCGACGTGAAGGCGCGGTCGCCCGAGCGCCGCTCGGACAGATCTATCGGGACGTAGTCCTGAAGCCAGGCAATGAACTCGGGTGCGGGTAGCGGTTTGCTCAGAAAGTAACCCTGGATGCGTTCGCAGCCGACAGCCGCCAGTAGCCGTGCCGTCGTCTCGTCCTCGACGCCCTCGGCTACGACCTCGAGACGCATGCCGTGCGCAATTCCGACGACGGTCCGCACGATTTCCGAGTTGTGCGCGTCAGTCGCTAGATTGTCGATGAAGGCCTTGTCGATCTTGAGTTCATCGAGCGGGATCTGACGAAGCTGGGCCAGTGATGAATGCCCGGTACCAAAGTCGTCCATGGAAATCTTAACGCCCAGATCACGAAGACTGTTGAGCACCTGCACCGCTTTGGCGATGTCTTCCATGATTGCGCTTTCCGTCACTTCGAGCGTCAGGCGCGATGCCGCCAAGCCATGGCGCGCCAATGTCTCCTGAACATAGTCGGTCAGACCGCTTTCCATCAGATCGCGCGTGGACAGGTTCACGGCAACGTCAACGTGATGACCGCTGGACTCCCAACTTCTGCAGGATCGGCAGGCGTCATCGATCACATAACGACTGAGCTCCACAATAAGACCCGACTTTTCTGCCGCGGGAATGAAGTCGTCCGGGCTCAGGAATCCCATGTCAGGATGGATCCATCGAATCAGCGACTCCACACAATGCACTTGGCCATCGGGCAAACCGGCCTTGGGCTGGTACCAGACCTGGAATTCGCGGTCGCGAATGGCACGGGGAATATCGTTGACGATCTGCAGGCGGCGCGTGAACTCCGCTGCGAAGCTCAGGTGATAAGGGCCGCAGCGTACGCCCTTGCTCTCCGCCTGCACGCGTGCAATCGATGCGAAACGGAGCAATTCATCCGCGCGGTCCGAGTGTTCGGGATGCTTCGCGATGCCGACCACTGATGGCAGGATCACGCGACTCTTACCGAGACGCGTACCCGCGTCGAGCCGCTCCTGGATCTTCAAAGCCATGCCGGTCGCACAGTCGACGGCCGTGCCTGGCAACACGATGGCGAACTCATTCGTGCCGATGTGATAGACGCTGCCCGCGTCGCCGACACAGTCGACTAGCGCCTGGGCCGCCAGACGAATCAATTCGTCGTTGGCACTGTGGCCCAGCGTTGATGAGATTTCCGCCATACGCGAGAGATGAACCGAGAGCACGCTGATGCAGTCCATTCCGGACTGCGGTCTGGCGATCAGCGCATCGAGGTCTTTGAGCGTCCGACTGATATTGGGCAGATCGGTCAGCGCATCGTGGGTCGCGAAGTGCGAGATGTGCCGTTCGCGGTCTGAGATGGCTTTGCGCATCGCATTGAAGCTGTCGGCGAGCTGGCCGAATTCATCGCGCGTGTCGAGTGACACGCCTTTTCGATAGTTCCCGGACATCATTTGCCGTGCGGCCACACCGAGCACCTTGAGCGGCTCGGATACTGTGCTGGACAGCCAGGCGCAGGCCCCCACGGCGACTAGCAGTAACACTGCGCCGAACAACAACAGGTTTCGGCGCGCCTCGTTGTAGGGTGCGAGCACCTCGCGCATGGAGCGTTGCATCACGACGAGCACGGTCGCGGTGCGCGTGCTGAACGGCGTATTGATCGATAGCAGCGTGTCGTTCTGTGAAGACACGAGGTAGGGTTGGTTCAGACTTGCGTTCTGGTCGAACGCACTGCGCCGAGCAAACAATCCCTGCTTGCTGCCAAGGCCGGCGAGCGACACGTCGAGCCCGGTCAGGCTGGAGAGCTGGGTCTCGAGTTCCCGGTCGAGCGGGAAGCCGAGCGCAACCCAGCCGATGGTGGTCGGGGCACGCAAGGGGACCACGACGAGCTGGAACGGCACGTCAGCGACCGCCATGGCGAACTCCCGCTGTCCGTCTTCGGCTTGTTCAACGACCGCTGTGAAGTCGAGGCTGGGATCGAATGATGTCGAACCCAGCAGGGCGCCATCTCTATCAACGATGGCGCCGAATGCAGCACCCACGCGACGGCTGTGGTTTTGCAGGACGGATCGAATCGTATCCGCGTCCTGCGTCGCCGCCGCTTCCTTGAGGCCGAAGTCACTGGCAAGAACGACAGCACTGTTACTGAGTTGCTCGCTGCGCGCTGAGAGGAATTCTTCTGCCACGCCCGTCCCAACGAGCAGCGAGGCTCTCGCCGTCTCAGTAACGTCCTGTTGCACCGTCCGCAGCACGAAGTAGAACGTTACGAACTGCACGATCGCAAGCGGCGCGAGCGTGAAGATCAGCAGCTTTGTCCGAAACCGGGTGGAACGAAACATCGACAAGGCCTAAAGCGGAGTGCCGGACGGGCGATACAGGGAATAGTAGGCAAATGACGCCGCCGAAGATGTGGCGTGCATCACGGAAGCGGTAGTGCTTCGGCCAATAAACTCAAGAGCTTGTAACGCAGGTAACGACATTGAAACGGCTCGCTTCGTGTGCACTCTTGATTGCTGCCGGCGCAGTGTTTGGCGCAGAAGTCGATGTCGTTGTTCTCGACCGTGACGGACGCGCTGTGCCCGACGTTGTGGTGTCGGTGTCTGGCACTGGACTATCTCCGGATGAGTCCCTCGACACGGCAGTGATGCAGCAGGTTAACGAGGCGTTTTCCCCGCATATCGTTGCTGTGCGCAGCGGACAGTCAGTGGCATTTCCCAACAACGATCCGATTGCGCACCACGTGTACTCATTCTCGCGACCCAACGACTTCACGCTGCCACTGTCGAAGGACCGAAACCCGGCACCGGTTGCCTTCGAGAGCGAGGGTGTTGTCGTGGTGGGCTGCAATATCCACGACCATATGCTGGGCTACATTCTGGTTCTTGAGGCTCCTCGATTTGCGATCACTGATGACGCGGGGCAGGCGCGGCTGGACGTCAGTGGCGCCAGCGAAGACCTGGTCTTTGAGATTTGGAGCCCACGCATTCGAGACGGGCGGCCAGTGACCACGCAGCAGATCACGGCAAGCGACAGTGACGGCGTCGTGTTCAAGCTGCAGAAAAAACTGCGGCCTGAGGCCCGACAGGAATCATGGTCCGATTACTGAGTATCTTGTCGCTGGTTGTTGCCAGCTCAGCGATGGCGGACCGGGGTAGTGGTCAGCGAATCCAAATGGGCGCTGAGATCGTGGTGTCGCACTCCGACGCCGAGGTCTCATGGCGCGACGGCGGCCTGGGAAAACTCGCGGACACCGATAATGGCTTGTCTGCCTACCGCTTCTATCTGGACTACTCGGGTCGCCTCGCGGATACCGTCACGGCCAACCTGGTCGCAGAAGCGTTCGACGATGAGCGCAACGATAGCCTGGGGCTGACGGAGGCCTACTTGCAATGGCGGCCTGTGCCCGTCAACGCGCTGCGCACGCAGGTTCGCGTGGGTATGTTTTACCCGCGGCTGTCACTTGAGAACGGCGATCCCGGCTGGAGCAGTGAATTCCTGAATTCATTTTCGGCGATCAACAGTTGGGTCGCCGAAGAACTCCGCACGTTTGGTGCCGAACTCGATGTTCACCTGCGCGTCTCGGTGCTCGGGCAACCCCTTCGGGTCGGGCTCACCGGGTCGCTGTTCTGGAACAACGATCCTGCGGGTGGGCTGCTGGCCTGGCGCGGTTGGTCGCTGCACGGGCGACAGTCACGTCTGGGAGAATCGTTGGCTCTGGCAGAGCTACCGACATTGCATGATGACGGCCTCTTCTCGGGACAGGCGGAAAACCTAAAGCCGTTCGAGGAACTGGACGGCGAGGCGGGCTACACCGTCGGCGTGCATTTCCGAACGCAGCGTGGCTTATTGCTGCAGGCCTCGCACTACGACAATCGAGCTGACCCGCTCCTGCTGGAAGGCGGCCAGTACGGCTGGGGCACGCGATTCAATCAAGTCGGTCTTAGAACACGCCTGCCGGGCGACGTAACCCTGATCTCGCAGTGGATGTCGGGCAGCACGCAGATGGGCCCTGTGGATCACGGGCGCCACGCTGTGGACCTGACCTTCAGAAGTCATTTCGTCCTGGTCAGCCGCGATTGGGGAGATCGGCGTGTGTCCTTGCGCTATGACGACTTCGAGACTGTTAATCGTGATACGACCCCGATGGACACCAACGCCGAGTCTGGCAACGCGGTTGCGGTTGCGTATCGACACCGCTTGAGCGATCGCGCTGAGGCCTTCGCAGAATGGTTGTCCATCAACGCCCGGCGCGACGCGCGAATGTACTTCAGTGAACCGACGCGCGCGCGCGAAAACCGGGTGACCCTGAACTTGCGGTTCTCCTTCGATCTGTAGCGACGAAAGCCTCAGCGCATCCTGTCTGACATAACGCCCTCCTAATTGCCGTTTGCCTGTCAACGCATCTCGCGCTCGCCCGTTATTCAGGGCAAAGCAAGCATGAGTAGACCGATGGCAACGACGAGCACGATGAGAACATTAGTGGCGGTGAGCGCCTTGTTTTGTTTCGGCCTGGGTTCGGCGCCCCTGATGGCGGCCGACGCCTGGCAACGGATCGAGCACCCGACGCTCGATATGCTGTTCACGAGTCCGGCTGCGGACTTCTCAGGTTACGAACAGGTCTATCTCGAGCCGGTTTCGGTGTGGTACCCGACGCAGAGCACAACGGCCGCGGATCGCGTCGACACGCTTCGCGACTGGGCCGCTCGCGAGCTCGGTAGTGCAATCGCGGCGAACGGCCTTGAGATTGCCGATGCGCCCGGGCCGAACACGATGATTGTCCGCGTCCAGTTCATCGACTTCTCGGACACGCCGGTGTCAGCGCAAGCACTCGCGTGGAAGCGCCGCTTTACCTTCAACGTCGAGCCCGGCCACGTGACGATGGTCGCTGAATTGGTTGACGCGAGCACGGGCGACACGGTTGTGCGCATGGCGGACATGCAGGACGAGCCCAACGAACTGCCGGATGATCTGCAGTCTGCGCTGACCGGCTGGAGCACCGTCGTAGCGACGGCTGTGGTGGCGCCTACAAGCAAGGCGCAACTGGCCAGTCGCTAGACCGGACACGCCGCTGCGTGCAGCATCCCTACGTCGGGTCACACGGTACCCGTGTGACCTGCGTCTCAGCCCGGTCGTCCAGCCGCCCCTGATGCTAAAGACCCCCTGTCAGTTGCCGCTGACCCGGCGATGGGCTGGGTGATCAAAAAATGGCATTACGTAAACTCACAAGCGCCCTGTGCGCAACGCTGGTCTGCGCGGGAAGTGCCGCGCTGGAAGTACCGCTCGACGCTGAACCGCCGTTCAAGCTGTTTTCAGTCGCCGAGGGCCTGAATCAGAAGACGGTCCTCGCTGTGGCGCAGGACGAGGACGGCTTTCTCTGGATCGCCACTTTCGGCGGACTGAACCGTTTCGACGGGCGCCATTTTGATAGCTTCACGACTCGCGAAGGCTTGCGTCAGAACCTCATTCAGGCGCTGCTTGTCGACGACGGAAACCGAATATGGGCCGGCGATGCTGCGGGCGGTCTCTCCCTTATCGAAGACGGGCGCGTCGTGCGCATCTTCGAGCCCGACGAGGAAGCACGTGGTGTCGCCCGCGCGATTCTTCAGGTGGGCAACACACTCTACGTGGGCACCCAGCCCGGCGGCTTGCGGCGACTCGACGTCACGAACCTTGATGCCGGCCTGACGCGGATCGAGGGCGCGCCCAACGAGATCATCGTGATGGTGCGCGGCCGCAACGGTCTGATCTACGTGCTCAGCAGTGACGGCTTGTACCACTTTGAGGAAAGCAGCTCGGAGTTCGAGCGGATCCTCGAAGGCGCTTCTGCGCTGAGCAGCGATGCCAACGGCAACATCGTGGTTGGCAACGTCGATGGTCGCGTGGGCCAGCTACGCCAGGACAGCGGCATCGACTGGTTCGAGCAGCAATTCAGCGATCGCGTCACGGGACTAATCCAACGTGACGGTGAGATTCGTTGGGTGTTTGTGACGTCCGTCGGCATCCTGCCGTTCGACAACCCGGACGCCGCGCCACTGCTACAACGCAGCGGCGGCGCCAGCGCGCTCTATGATCAGGAGGGCGTGCTCTGGATTCCGATCCGTGGCGGATTGGCTCGCTACTTAGGCTCACGCTTCGAGCACTACGGGCTCGAAATGGATGGCAATAAACCGGAGGTGTTCTCGATTCTGCCCGACGGTCGTGATGGCCTGTGGTTCGGCACGAGCCAGGGTCTGCTTCACCTTGCCGCCGACGGCACCCTAAGCAACCGCTCCGATGCGCTCGAGATACCACGCCGCGAAGTGCGCGACGTCGTGTTGTCGCCCGATGGCAAGACGCTCTGGATTGCCCACGTCCAAAATCCGACCTACGGCATCGACCTCGAGTCGCAGACCATCTCCAAGACGCTGGGCAGCGAAAACAGCGTCACGGTCCGGGCCTTGAGCGACCCGCAGGGACGTCTCTGGACGGGTTCCTATTTGGGTACGCTGGATCGCTACGACCCGGCGACGGATGAAACCCGTACCTACGAGCTCGGCAACGGCGCGGCCATCTACGCGATGGACCTCGCACCCGATGGCACACTCTGGTTCGCCGCGAACTACCAGGGTTTGTTTCGCCTCGACACCACCGACGAGGCGGCCGAGCCCGAGCAGGTCATCCCGTACGAGGCGCTGCAGCAGGAGTTTTTCACTCAGATTGTCGTTGAGGGTACCGGTGACGCCGCTGTGATCTGGCTTGCGGGCATTGAGGGCAATCTGCTGCGCATTCAAAACGGCGTCGCGTCCCAGGTCATCAATGAGCCTGTGTTGTCCGACCACACGATCTACGCGATACAGCCGCTGCCGGACAACACCATCGTGCTCGCAACCAGCCGAGGCGCCTACCGCTACGACACAGCGCTCGAGGAACTCGACCACTACACGGCACTTGATGGTTTCGTCGCGATTGAGGCCAAGGTGCACGCGACCTACTACGACGGCGGAGACCACCTGCTTATTGGCACGACGAGCGGCGTCACCAAGATGGACATCAGCGTGCCCATGGCGGGCGTGCCTGTGCCCAAGCCTCTGATTACGTCACGCACCATCGGCGACGTCGTCGTTCGCCCTAATGATGCGCTGCCAGAAGAGTCACTGTCAGGCGAAGTCCGCATCGACTTCACTGCGGTGTCCACGCTCAAGCCGGACGCCATCGAGTACAGCTACCGGCTGAATGGCCAGGACGCCGACTGGAGTCGCGCGACACTGACCACGTCGATTTCCTATTCCAACCTCAACCCCGGCGATTACGCATTCGAGGTCCGTGCGCGGCTCGCCGGTGGCGAGTGGAGCAGTCCGGCGGCGTGGTCCTTCGTCGTGCCGACGCCGTTTTGGCGTACATCCTGGTTCATGGCGCTTGCGGCATTTGTCATGACCGCTATCGTCTGGTCGATCGTCCAGCTGCGTCTGCGCTCGGTGGCGCGCATTAACGAGCGCCTGCGTGCCGAAGTGGCAGAGCGTACTGAGTCCATCGAGGCGGGGCGGCGCGCACTCGAGGAAATCAACGCGCAATTGAGCAGCGAGATTCTCGAGCGACAAAAAGCCGACGAACTGCGTGCAGAGATCGAGGCGCGATTCCAGCAGGCCTATCACAACTCACCCGTTGGTATGGCGCTCGTGAACACCGAGGGTCTCGTCTACGACGCCAACCCGAAGATGCGCGCTTTGTTCTGGCCGCACTCGCGAGAAAACGACAAGGCGCCGCTGTTCCATATCGTTGCCAAGGAAGACCGCAAGAAGTTCGAGGCCTTCCTCAATGCCTGTGCGCTGGACCAGGCAACAGAGACGAGCATGGAGTGCGCGTGTATTGCCGACGACGGGGCGACCCTGCACATCGACTTTCACCCCTCTGCGGTCCGCGACCAGCACGGTGAGCTCAAGTACCTCGTCGTGCTGGCCAACGATGTCACACAAAGTCGTGCCATGACGGACCAGCTGGCCTATCAGGCCCGCTTCGATGAGCTCACAGGGCTCTGCAACCGACGTGCGTTCGCTGAGAAGCTCAAAGGCGTCGGCGACCGCGTGGACGCTGGCGCATCCGCATTCCTGATGTTCCTCGACCTAGACCAGTTCAAGGTTGTGAACGACACCTGCGTGCTCGCCGCGTGTGATGAGCTGTTGCGTATTGTGAGTGACGTGATCATCAGTAGTGTTCGCGATGACGACATCGTGGCGCGGTTGGGCGGGGACGAGTTTGCCCTGATCCTCGTCGGCTGCGATGAGGCGGCCGCGATGCAACGCGCCGAGGTCATCCGCCAGCGGATTCAGGACCTCGAGTTCCTTTGGGAACAGGACGTGTTCCGCATTGGCGTCAGCATTGGCGTGGTCCCCATCGTGGGCCGCTCGCAGAATCTCAACGAGCTGCAGCAGCTCGCTGATGCCGCTTGTTATGCGGCCAAGGAAGCCGGGCGCAACCGCGTGCACCTCGTGTCGGACAGTGAGGACGCCGCGCATGAACACCGCGGTGAAATGCGCTGGGTGCAGCGGTTGAATCACGCGATCGATAGCGACAGTTTCGTGCTCTACGGGCAGCGCATCCTCCCGCTCGGCGGTCGCTGCGACAGGACCGAGCGCATCGAAATCCTGCTGCGGATGCGCGACCGCGAGAACGGGCGACTCATTCCACCGGGCGCCTTCCTGCCCGCGGCCGAGCGCTATGGTCTGCAGGGCCGCCTTGACCTTTGGGTGGTGCGCAACGTCATTGATGCGCTGCACGCTCAGGATGTGGGTGAGCTGGCCCGCCGACAGTTCTGGATCAACCTCTCGGGTGCGAGTATCGGCGACAACAAGGTGGCTGATGCGCTCTTCGATATGGTCCAGGCTGCGGGCTTGCCCGGTGGCTGCCTGAACTTCGAGATCACGGAAACGGCAATCATCCGCAAGATCGCCGACGCCAAGCGGCTCATTTCCGCACTACAGGAAATGGGTTGTCGGTTTGCCCTCGATGACTTTGGCAGCGGATTGTCGTCGTTCGGTTATCTGAAGCAGCTCAACGTGGACTGCCTGAAGATCGACGGCCAGTTTGTTCGAGACATCACCACAGATCCGACAGACCGGATCTTCGTAAAATCGATCATCGATATCGCGCACACGATGAACATGCGCATCGTGTCCGAGTTCGTTGAGAATCACGAGGTGTTGGAAACCGTTCAGTCCATGGGCAGCGACTACGCGCAAGGCTTTGGCATTCACCGTCCTGAGCCACTGGAGTCCATGGTCTCGATGACAACGGCCATGCGCGTCGCCGGATTGGATTGAACGGGCAAGGGTGGTGTTAGCGTTGGCCTAGGCTGTATCCAGAATGGTCGTCCGCGCCTTGAGAAATTTGAGCAGAACGTAGACAAGTGCTGCAAATAGCGCTGCTGAAACCGTCGCGCATTCCTCGGCGACGGAAAGCTGTCCCTCCGCCGCATCCCCTGCGAGACTGAACACGCAGATCAACAGCATTAGTACGAAGAAGCCGTTCTTCTCTTGCCGCAAGACCTTGCGCCAATCGAAACGCGTGGCAGGCGCCTCGTAACGGGACAGGTCCGGAAAGAACATTGGTGTGGTCTCCGCCCACTGCAGATAGGCGGCGCCAAACTTGACCCTCAGAAAGCGCTCTTCGGCGTAGATGATGCGTTCGTAGTAGATCCAGAACGCCAGCGAAAACAGTGCGACGAACCAGATGTTGCCGGCGATCAACGTGATGGCGAGCCACATCAGGTAATTGCCGACGTAAAGTGGGTTTCGACAGACGGAGTAGGCGCCGGTTCTGTTCAGTACGGCGGCTACCTGGCCCGCACCTGTGTTTCGGCCCGAGGTGTCTTTGGGTGCGAATCCGATCGTCACTACACGTACGGCCAGACCGATGAGGCCGACGGCGAGGGCGATGGCCTCCAGCGACTCGCTGATAAGCCCCTCGCTGGCGGGACCGTTAAACCGCTCCTGGTACACCTTGACGCAGAGTCCGACAACAACGAGACCGAGCGGCAAGTAGCTCCGGTATCGAAAAAGAAAGTCGCCCTGAGTCCTCAAGTCTTCCTGCAACGCCACGTGTCTATCTACCTTTGTATTGGCGGTCGGCTACCGCAGTGACGGCGTACCCTACGCACTTCGGCGGGTGTTACCGCCGCAATTTCATGAACGATGCCATTTCTTCGTGAATGGTCCGGTTCCCCCAGCCAACCGTCATCGCAGGGCGTGTGCCACAGAAGTCGACGCACGCCCCAGCGCGCTCTAGAGACTCGCCGCCAGCCGACTCCCCTGGTTAATGGCGCGTTTCGCATCAAGTTCTGCGGCCACGTCCGCGCCGCCTATGACGTGGACATTGATGCCGGCCGCGACGAGGGGGTCCTTCAGTTCTCGCAACGGCTCCTGTCCGGCGCAAAGAATCACGTTGTCGACATCGAGCCAGGTGGGTTTTTCACGCTTGTCGCCAAACGTGATCAGCAAGCCCTCGTCGCCGATCCGCTCGTAGTTCACATCACCGATCATCTTGACGCCCTTCGTCTTCAGCGTGGCGCGATGAATCCAGCCTGTCGTCTTGCCGAGCTTCGCGCCGAGCTTGCCCTGCTTTCGTTGCAGCAAGGTCACGTCTCTGGCCGGGGGCGCCGGCCGTTTTCGATCGAGGGCCAAACCGCCCCGAGACGCCTCAGGGTCGACGACGCCCCACTCGGCGAGCCACTCGTCCAGGTTCATCGTGGCCGACTCGCCTTCGTTGTGTGCCAGGTATTCGGCAACGTCGAATCCAATACCGCCTGCGCCAATAATGGCGACTCGCTCGCCGACGGGGGCGCCGCGGCGCAGCACGTCGACGTAATTCAGCACCTTCGGGTGATCTTGTCCTGAGATCTTCGGGTCTCGTGGGGTAACGCCGGTGGCGATGATGACATCGTTGTATCTCTGCTCCACAAGGTCCGTTGCCGCGACCTTCGCGCCGAGATGGAGGCGCACCGAGCTGAGCTCGATTTGGCGTTCGAAATACCGAAGCATGTCGTGGAACTCCTCTTTGCCCGGAATCACCTTGGCCATATTGAGCTGGCCGCCAACGCGATCTGCAGCATCAAACAGGTCCACTTCGTGGCCTCGCTCACTGAGCACCAAGGCCGTAGAGAGTCCCGCAGGCCCAGCACCAATCACCGCAATGCGTCGCTTCGTGGGCGTGGGCAGATAATTCAGTTCGGTTTCATGGCAGGCGCGAGGATTCACGAGGCAGCTGCTGGTCTTGTTCGAGAACGTGTGATCAAGACAAGCCTGGTTGCAGGCAATACAGACGTTGATTTCGTCGGCACGCCCTTGATGGGCCTTTTTCGCGAATTCGGGGTCGGCAAGCAGGGGGCGCGCGAGTGACACCATGTCCGCGTCGCCATTCGCAAGCACTTCCTCTGCGATGTGGGGCAAATTGATGCGATTCGACGTCACCAGCGGAATCTGCACTTCTTGTTTCATTTTTTTCGTGACCCACGTGAAGGCCTTGCGCGGCACCGACGTCGCAATGGTGGGCACACGCGCTTCGTGCCAGCCGATACCCGTATTGATAATCGTGGCGCCGGCACGCTCAATCGCCTTTGCGAGTCGAACCGTTTCATCCCAGGAGCTGCCATCGGGAATCAGATCGATCATCGATAGCCGGTAGATGATGATGAAGTCGTCACCGACGGCTTCCCGGGTTCGCGATACGATTTCAACGGGTAGACGCATTCTGTTTTCGTAGTCGCCGCCCCATTGATCGGTTCGCTGATTTGTGTGGGTCACCAGAAACTCGTTGATGAAGTAGCCTTCAGACCCCATGATTTCCACGCCGTCATAGCCGGCTTCACGTGACCGCACGGCGCAATTAACAAAGGCATTGATTTGCTTTTCGACGCCCGCCGTCGAGAGCTCGCGCGGTGTAAACGGGGTGATGGGTGACCGAAGTCTGGTCGGCGCAACCGCAAACGGGTGGTAGGCGTAGCGACCGGCGTGCAGGATTTGCAGCGCGATTTTCCCGCCTTCCTGATGCACGGCGTCTGTGACCGTTCGGTGCTTCATGGCTTCGCCACGTGTTGAAAGTTTGCCGGCGAAGGGTTTTACCCATCCTGCCCGGTTCGGGGCATAACCGCCCGTCACGATCAGACCAACGTCACCGCGCGCCCGCTCACGAAAGTAAGCGGCGAGGCGAGCGTGCTGATTGCCGTCTTCCAGACCGGTGTGCATGGACCCCATGAGAATCCGGTTCTTAATCGTCGTGAAACCAAGGTCGAGCGGGGTGAACAGGTTCGGGTAGGCGGTCAATTCCGTGCTCCGTTAATTGCGGCTCGGACATTCTGGGGCTTGCCGGCGCAGGCTGCCACACGGCATTGCGCGACACCTCGTCTGGGTTGTCGCGCGCTTCCTGGCTAGAGCGGGTTCGGACTGGCGGCTGCCAATCGGCCCGCCATCCAGCGCTCGCGCAGCTTGAGCAACATCACCAGCAGTGACGGCAGGAAGGTCAGCGTCACCAGCGTCGCGAACAACAAGCCTGTCAGTACGACGACGCCGACACCCCGGTAGAGCTCCGTGCCTTCGCCGGGCAGGAACACGAGCGGCGCGAGACCAAACAGTGTCGTGATCATCGACATGAGGATGGGCCGAATGCGCGTGGACACGGCGTCACGCACGGCGGCAATCGCATCGCTGGCACCATTCCTGAGATTGGCCAACGCACCATCCACGATCAGGATCGGATTGTTGACCACGACGCCCAGCAAGATCAGGAAGCCCAGCATGGTGATCATGTCGAACGGCTGGCGCACCCCCACAGCGTTCATGAGCGCCAGGCCGGCGATGCCGCCTGCGATGCCCAGTGGAACGGCCGTCAGAATCACGATGGGCCAGCCCCAGTGGTTGAAGATCGCGACCATGACGAGAAAGCTGAGCACGATGGCCACGACATAGTTGTCAGCCAACGCGGCGCGTGTCGCTGTCAGTTGGTCGCTGGCCCCGGAGATGTCGACGGTCACCGACTGAGGCAGCACGTCGTCCTCACGCATCTTGCCAATGACCGCAGTACGGACGCGTTCAACTGCCGTTTCGAGCGCGACGGATCTCGGCGGGATGATGTTGAGCGTTACGGTACGTCGCCCGTTCAGCCTGCGCAGTGAATCGGTGTCGACGGTCTCGACGATATCGGCCACCGCTGCCACCGGCACGACGGCGCCCGACGGTGTGAAGACAGGCAGGTCTTCGACATTGGCGAGTTGCTGCGCGTCACCGGCTGATGAGTAGAGGAAGATGTCGATCTTGTCGTCGCCACGGAAGTACTCATCGACAAAGGCACCGTCGGTTAATGCGGCTACTGCAAAGCCGAGCCCGTCCGCCGAGAAACCGAGCTCGGCGGCTCGGTACCAGTTGGGGCGCACCTCGACGAGGGGCTGGTCGAGCGACAGCGATCCCGGCGAGGAATTGATGTTGGGATTGTCGAAGGCGGCCTCCGCGTACCGGAACGCGGTCTCGGCCACGGTGTAGAGCTCGGCCAGGTCCTGGCCTGTTATGTCGAGATTGACGCTGCGCGTGCCGCCGTTGTTGCTCGAGATGATCGACCCGCGCGTCGCAAACGCACGCATACCCGGGTACTGCTCGAAGCGCTTCGTGATCGCCGCCATAAACGCGTTGATATCACCGGGGTCGACGGTCTCGGCAATGACGCGGAGTCCGGACGGGCTGTAGTACTGGTTGAAGTAGACGATGGGTGGCACGTCCGTACGCCCCGCCGCGAAGTCAGTACGGTCGGCGCCGACGAACGGCAGCAGCGCTTCCTCAATCTCCTTCGAGATCCGGGTGATCTCGGTGAAGTTGTAGCCGGGTGGCGCGGTCATCGACGCGAACGTCTTGGGTTCCTCGCCCTCGGGCAGGTATTCGGCGGGCGGCGTCAGCAGCGTGAGAATCAGGACGACGCCCAGCAGCGTCCCGGCTACGGTCGCCGTCCGGCGCACGGGCGAACCAATGAGCCAGTCGACGCCGGTAACGATGCGCTCGCGCAACGCATGGCCGGTCTCGGCGGAGTTACGAAAACCGAAGCTCAATCGTGCCGACAACGCGGGCACGACGGTGACGGCGACGAGCATGCTGGCAAGGATCGAGGCCGAGATGGCCACGGCAATGTCCGAGTAGAGCTGCCCGGCCTCCTCGCGGATGAAGAAGATGGGCGCGAACACGAGCACGGTGGTCATCGTCGAGGCTAGCACCGCCGACCAGACCTGGCGCACGCCGGCCACGGCGGATTCCATCCGACCCATACCGAGCCGCCGATTCCGCTCGATGGCCTCGAGCACCACGATGCTGTTGTCGAGTGTCATCCCGATGGCGAAGGCCACGCCCGCCAGCGAAATCACGTTGATCGTGCGCCCGGCCGCCAACAGCCCCAGGAACGCGGCAATGGTGCAGATCGGCACACCGACAACGCCGACCAGGGTTGCGCGCCCCGAGCGCAGAAACAGGAACATGACCGCGGTCGCCAGGAAGGCACCGATGGCCAGGTTCTTCCAGACGTTACTAACGGACGCTTCGACGTAGCGGGCGTCGTCGCTGAACAGGCCGATCTGCAGCCCGTTCGCGTTCATCAGCTCCCGATTGATTTGCTCGATCGTGGGCAGCATTGCGCGCTTGATGTCGATGACATTCGAGCCCGGCTCGCGGTCGACGGAAAGGGTCAGCGTCGGCAGACCATTCACGACGGAGCGGCCACGCAACTCGTAATGCGAGAGCTCGATATCGGCAATATCGCCGAGCCGGATGATCTGATCCCCGTTCGACGACACAATCGTCTCTGCCATGGCGTCCAGAGAGTCATAGCGACCAACGGTCCGTAGCAGGTAGCGACGTTTGCCGGCTTCCAGATCACCGCCCGACACATCGCGGTTACGACCGCGGATCGCTGTGCGTATGGCGGCCAGTGATACGCCACGCTCGGCGGCTGCGGCGGGGTCGACGAGGACACGGACCTGGCGTTCGGCGCCGCCCCAGACGTTGACGCGTGACACGCCGGCCACACGCTCCATGCGCGTGCGGACGTTGTCGTCGACGAAGTCACGCAAAACTGTGACGTCGAGGTCGAGTGGATTGCCGGGCAGCGGCCGGACGTAGAAATACATGAACGAGTTCTGCGAGAACGAGCTTGCCTCGAGGCTCGGCTCGTCGACGTTTTCGGGATAGCTCGGCACCTGGCTCAGTGCATTGTTGACCCGGATGAGCGCTTCGTTGATATCGACGCCAAACGGAAACTCGAGCTCAATCTCGGCGCTGCCGTAGGACGCCGAGGAAATCATGCGCTCGAGCCCCGGCAGCGAGCGCAGGTACTCCTCCTGCTCGATCAGAATCTCCTTCTCGACGTCTTGCGGCGTCGCGCCCGGCCAGCGCGTTTCAACGGTCACGACGCGCACTTCGAGGTCAGGGATCATCTGTACGGGGATGCGAAGCGCTGCGAGTACGCCCAGAACGCCAACGACGAGCACGACGACGGCGAGCAGGGTGCCGTGACGAATGATGCGCTCGAACATGGTGGCTTAGTCTCCGACGCCGTCGATGACGCGCACCGCCTGACCGTCGGTCAGCGCTTCATTGCCGCGCGTAACAACGGGCAGCAGGCTATCCAGTCCGTCGGCGATCACGGCTGTTTCGCCGTACACACGATCCACGTCAACGGACATCTGGCGTGCGGTGGGTGTCGTGCCGCCGTCCACCACAAACACAGTCGTCGTACCGTCGGGGTAGCGAATCAGTGCATCTCGAGGAATCAGCAACGTTTCCTCGCTGCTCGCTAGGGTCAGGTCCGCGGTGGCTGACATGCCCGGTGTCAAATCGGCGATGGCCTCTGTGAGGCGCAGCCGAACGAGAAATGTGCGTGCCCCGGGATCACTTTGCGGGACCGCGGCTTCAAGCGTCGCCGCAAGTCGCCGGTCGGACAACGCGTCAACGGTGACGACAGCGGATTCAAGACGGGAGAGTTGTGGCCAGAGTGACTGCGGTGCCTGAATTTCCAGCCAGAGATCATCGGGCGCCACGAGTCGCGCCACGGCCGTGCCCTGGTTGACCCACTCGCCCGCGTCGACCAGTCGGCGTGCGATGACGCCATCAAATGGCGCAGTGACATTGTGCAGCTCACGCTGGCGCACTGAGGTGTCTCGGGCAGCGCGCGTGACGGCCAGTGCAGCGGCTGCAATCTCGGCACCCGACTCACGCGCGCGAAGCTCGGTTTCGGGAAACAGGCGATCCGCACGCAGTGCTTCGGCTTCTTCCACGAGACGCTCCGCTTCTCGTAACGCCGCCTCGGCGCGCGCCACTTCGGCCTCAGCCTGCGCAAGCTCAAGCTCAGCGACACGGGCATCGAGCCTGACCAGCACCGTGCCGCTGGCCACCCGATCACCAGGCTCGAATTCTGCCGAAGCCACGAGCCCGGCTACCTGCGGTGACAGTGCGGCCTGGCGACGCGGCACAAAGGAGCCGCTCAGTGTCAGCTGCTCAACCGCCGGGGCGACTTTGGGTGTCGCCACGACGACGGGCGTCTGTGCGCCGGCGATTGCAGAGAAGGACCACAGCAGCATGAGTACCGGCAGCGCGGCCGGAGATGGAGAGCAGGAGGCCATGCCCGAAGACTACTGCAAGTTGCGGGCTCCCATCATCCGGTGTTCACGAATGGCATCGAAGCCGGCTGCATCCTCTCAGGCTAGACACCCGAGAGAATCGGCATCTCCGCCTGTTTCGACTGCTGCGCGCGCGCGTCGAACGCGGTCCAGACGCCGGCATCGCCGTGCCAGCTGCCGCCGGTCGCGCCCTTGGCGTATTCCGTGGCGCGCGTCTCGAAGAAATTCGCGTGCTCCACGCCGTTCAGAATCTCGGTGAGCCAGGGCAGCGGATGTTCTTTGATGCCATAGACTGTCGGCAGCGACAGTTGCCGCAGACGCCAGTCGGCGACATATCGGATGTAGCGCTTCACGGCTTCGGCGTCGAGTCCCTCAAGCGGCCCCATTTCAAACGCCAGGTCGATGAAGCTGTCCTCGAGCTTCACGACGGTTCTCGCACAATCGACAATATCGTCTTTAACGGCTTGCGTGAGCGCCCCTGTTTCCTCGGCGAACGTATGAAACAGCTTCATGACGCCCTCGCAGTGGAGGCTTTCGTCGCGCACAGACCAGGAGACGATTTGCCCCATACCGCGCATCTTGTTGTGCCGGGGAAAGTTCAGGAGGATCGCGAAACTGGCGAAGAGCTGCAGCCCTTCTGTAAAGCCACCGAACATGGCCAGTGTGCGCAGGATGTCACCTTCGTTGGCGACACCAAATTCCTGCATGAAGTCATGCTTGTCACGCATGGCCTCATAGTCCATGAACGCAGCGAACTCGGAGTCGGGCATGCCCAGCGTCTCGAGCAAGAGTGCATAGGCCACAATGTGAACGGTCTCCATGTTGGAGAACGCAGCCAGCATCATCTTGATCTCTGTCGGTTTGAACACGAGTGCATAGCGCTCGAGGTAGTTGTCCTGCACCTCGACATCCGACTGGGTGAAGAACCGGAATACCTGCGTCAACAGATTGCGTTCGGCGTCACTGAGGTGGTGCGCCCAGTCCTTGCAGTCTTCGCCCAGCGGCACTTCCTCGGGCATCCAGTGAATCTGCTGCTGCCGGCGCCAGAACTCGATGGCCCAGGGGTAGCGGAACGGTTTATAGGTCTTGCTGGGCAGCATGAGGCCGGGCTTGCCAATCAACTCCATCTGGTTTTGTTTGTTCATCGTTCTTGTCTCCAGTGCGTAGCTTATTGGCAGGCCAGGCATTCGTCGTAGTCGTTGAGTCCGTCGCTGAGTTCGCGCTCGGGCCAGGCTTTCGTGTTGTCGCCCTCGACACCGGCGAAGCCGGCGCGCTGGACCGATTTGGACCGGCAGTAGTAGAGGCTCTTGATCCCCCGTTCCCAGGCAGACCAATGCAACATGAGCAGGTCCCACTTGTGGATATCACTGTTCAGGAACAGGTTGATCGACTGGCCCTGGCACACGCTGGGTGCACGGTCTGCCGCCAGGTCGACAACCCAGCGCTGGTCGATCTCAAAGGCGGTGCGAAAGACGGCCTTTTCTTCGTCACTGAGTGCGTCCAGATGCTGTACCGATCCGTCGTGCTGCAGAATCGTGGCCCAGGTCTCAGGCGTATTAAGGTCACGCGACTCGAGCAGTTGTTCCAGCGCCGGGTTCTTCACTGTGAACGATCCCGACAGCGTCTTGTGTGTGTAGATGTTCGCCGGGATCGGCTCGATGCAGGCGCTGACCCCACCGCAGATGATGCTGATGCTGGCGGTTGGGGCGATCGCCAGTTTGTGACTGAATCGCTCCGCGACGCCCGCTTCCCCGGCGTCTGGGCAGGGGCCACGTTCTTCGGCGAGACGCGCTGAGGCACGGTCTGCTTCATCGCGCAGGTGTCGGAACATGCGCAGGTTGAGGCTCTTGGCCATGGCGCCTTCGAAAGCGATGCCCTGGTCTTGCAGGTAGCTGTGAAAACCCATGGCGCCGAGGCCGACGGAGCGCTCGCGCATGGCTGAATAGCGTGCCTGCGCCATACTGTCGGGTGCACGCTCGATGAAATCGTCGAGTACGTTATCGAGCATCCGCAAAACGTCCTCAACAAACCGGCTGTCCGTTCGCCACTCATCCCATCGTGTGAGATTCACGGACGACAGGCAGCACACTGCCGTTCGCGTCATGCCACTGTGATCACGACCTGTGGGCAGCAGGATCTCGCTGCACAGGTTTGACTGACGCACCTTCAGTCCCAGCTGCTTCTGGTGCTGGGGCACATCGCGGTTCGCGGTGTCGACAAACAGCAAGTAGGGCTCGCCCGTCTGCAGTCGCGTTTCGAGAATGCGCTGCCAGAGCTCACGCGCCGATACGGTGCGGATCACCGTGTCGTCGGCAGGACTGCGCAGCGCAAACGGCGCATCCTCACGCACGGCTTCCATAAATGCATCGGTAATGGCGATGCCATGGTGAAGATTCAGGCTCTTGCGATTGAAGTCGCCAGAGGGTTTCCGGATCTCGACGAACTCCTCGATCTCCGGGTGATGCACATCGATGTAGACCGCCGCCGAGCCGCGGCGCAGTGAGCCCTGAGAAATGGCGAGCGTCAGCGAATCCATGACCCGCACAAACGGGATGATCCCGGACGTCTCGCCACTCTCACCGATGGGCTCGCCGATGGAGCGGACGTCACCCCAGTAGGTGCCGATACCGCCGCCGTTGGAGGCCAGCCAGACGTTTTCAGTCCAGGTGCCGACGATGCTGTCGAGACTGTCCTCGACGGCGTTGAGGAAACAGGAGATCGGCAAACCGCGGTCGGCGCCGCCGTTGCTCAGAACAGGCGTCGCTGGCATGAACCAGAGCATCGACATGTAGTCGTAGAGCCGCTGCGCGTGGTCGGCGTCATCAGCGTAGGCGTTAGCAACGCGCGCAAACAGGTCCTGGTAGGACTCTCCAGGCAGCAGGTAGCGGTCCCGCATGGTCGCCTTGCCGAACTCCGTCAGCAGGGCGTCCCGTGTGTGATCGATGCGGATGCCGAAGCGCTCGGCTGTGCTTTTTGCGCGGACGGATTGCGTGGTTTCTGACGCCGGTGTAGCCATGTGTTGCCCCTGATGCAGTGCGAGTTATTGGCACGAGGGGCTGAGGCTTTGCGGACACGGTTCATGGGAGCGACCGGCAACAAACCCTGTCGGCACACCCCGTCCGATGAGTAGTTCTGTTGTGCCGGCAGGTCTCCTGACTCACGGCGTTTGCGCGATGTATCGCCTTCCCGGGTTTCCCCAGTGGCATTGAGACACATCGCCGCCGACTACAGTTGCGGGGGCAGTCCCGGACTTCTGGCAGGCGCCAGGCACCGGATTCCCTTTTCATCGCCTTGTGGGCGAACCGACCCCTAGATGTTGTGTCATGCGACCGAGTAAAGTCAACATATTGTAGTGGTGTTGGCCACGACACCGATGTCCAAGCCGTGTGGACGTTTCTAACCCATTGGGGCACTATCAACGCGTGACGGTGCCAGCCCGGATTGGGCTGGCGAAAGGGAATGTGGTGCGGGCCGGGGCCCAATCCCACAACTGCCCCCGCAACTGTAAGCGGCGAGCAAACTCGACACGAACCACTGGGCGGTTAGCCCGGGAAGGAACGAGGGAGCAGCGACCCGCGAGTCAGGAAACCTGCCGTCACAGCGACACGTTGACCGGGCGGGGTGCACCGGGGGACGCTGACGATGCCACGACCTGCCAGGCCAGGCATCCTGCGGACCCACTGCCCCCCACCCACGGTGGAGGGAGGCAGATATGACACCGATTTCAGAGACTCAGGCGCACCTTGGGCGGGTGTTCCGGCTCAGTTATTCGAGTCGCGCGACGCGCCCGATACACCGCAGTGCGGCGACTCAGCTCGCTAACGACGCCGCGGACAACAACGGCCGGGAGGGTGTCTCCGGGGTCCTGTTTAGCGATCACGGCCTGTTCCTGCAGTGGCTTGAGGGCCCGGCACCCGAGGTGTGCTCCGTGATGTCCCGCATTACTGCCGACCCGCGCCACACCGATGTCACCCTGCACAGTGCGGGCTGGATTTCGGACCGCCGCTATTCCGATTGGGCGATGCAGCTCGCCGGACAACCGTTACCGGGAACCGCGCCCGGGGGGCGTCTTCAGGATCGGTCGAAAGCGCCCTGCGACACCTTGCAGGCGCTGGCTGCATTCGACGCGATGGAACGGGACTACTACCGAGAGCGCAATCGGATCGGCGGCAGTCCGTCGCTGCAGGAGTTTGCGCACGAGCTCATTCACCGCAGCCCGAGCGCGTCGCCACACCTACCAGAAGCGGCCCGGACGCATTTGCACGCGCGTGCACAGTTCGTCGATGACGTGTGCAGTGAGTTTGTGTCGGGCTGGCGCGAGGATCACTGGACCTCGATCGAGGTCGCGCTTGGCATGGCACACCTCAATCTCATCTGGCAGCGGTCGGGCCGCGTGCTGCAGCCCTCGCAGTCGCGCCAATGTGTTGCGGTCGTTGTGCCGCCCAACAGCTCTGAGTGCCTCGGCGCGATCGTAAAGGCCGACTTGCTGCGTGACGCCGGCATTGCCGTGCGTATGATCAGTGCGCCAAGCGTTGACACCACAATTGGCGCGCTTTACGAGCAGGAGCTCGACGCCATCATCGTTGCGGGGTCCCGGCTGGGGTGGAGTGAAGACCAAAAGCGCGCCAAGGCGCTGGCATCCCGCATCCGCGAGCGCATCCGGGCGGTCCCGACCTATGTCGGCGGTCATAAGGCGGGGAGCCTGGACGGCTGGCCCGAGCGCATTGCGCTTCTGCGCGACGATGCAGCGGCGATGCGCGCCACCGATGTCGATTGGCTGGCGCTTTCCCAGCTGGCCACAGGCACAAGCGGTCACCTGCTTAAGCGTTGATCCGAATCGGGCTCCTGGGCGCCTCCCGAATCGCGGTTGGCGCCGTCATCCGGCCGGCCGCAGCCTTCGACCAGTTGCAGGTGCAGGCGATCGCCGCACGCTCGCCAGTCCGCGCGCGCCAGTACGCCGAAACGCACAGCATTCCGAAAACGCATGCGGACTACGCAGCGCTGGTGACGTGCCCTGACGTCGACCTTGTCTACAACGCCTTGCCGCCCAGTGAGCACAAACACTGGACTATCGCCGCGTTGCGAGCCGGTAAGCACGTGCTCTGCGAGAAGCCCTTCGCGCTGTCGGCGGAAGAGGCCGGGGCAATGGTCGGCGCTGCGCGTGACACGGGCAACGTGCTCATCGAGGCCTTCCACTACTGTTTCCATCCGCTCTTTCTCCGTGTCCTGGAGCTGACTAAGTCAGACGCGATCGGCACGGTGCGGCGCGTGGATGGGCACTTCAATACCGCGATTGCATTTGAGCCCTCTGAGCTTCGCTACGTGCGGGAACTGGGCGGTGGCGCATTGATGGACCTGGGTTGTTATCCGCTGCACTGGGTGCGACAGGTGGTCGGTGAAGCGCCCGATGTGGTGTCCGCCGTCGGTGAGTGGCACGAGGCGGGCGTCGATGTTGCGATGACGGCGAAACTGGCTTTCCCAGGCGGCGCTATGGCGCACGTGAAGTGTTCGATGGCCGGCGTGTCGTCCGGTCCGCTCGACAACACGCTGCAAGTCACAGGCGACCTGGGCACGTTGACGGTGAACAACCTGATCGCGCCGCACCTGGGGCACGAGCTGCATCTGGATACCGGCGAGGGTATTGTCACCGAGACGCTCAGCACGCGGCCGACCTATCACTACCAGCTGCAACACGTGATCGATGTGATCGAAGGCAGTGCGCCGCAGGTAACGGGCGGTGATGATGCGATTAACACGATGCACCTCATCAACGCGGTCTACCGCAAGGCGCTGGGTCAGGACGCTTCGTAAAGCTCCACCTGGTTGCGGCCCTTTTCCTTGGCCTGGTAGAGCACTTCGTCGGCCTTGGCGACGAGCGCTTCGAGCTGCTCGTGTTTCGCGGAGCCGAATGCCACGCCAAAGCTGGCTGTGACGCTGACGGGGCCGTGCTTGGCGTCGATACGCAGGCTCTCGATGTTTTGCCTGGCGCGCTCCGCGATGCTCTGACCCAGCTCGATGTTGCCGGCGGGGATCAGCATGACGAATTCCTCGCCACCCCAGCGGCTCACGATGTCTTCCTCGCGCAGCTCCTGTTTGAGCGCATCGGCCGCGGCGCGCAGCACGCGGTCACCGGCCTCGTGGCCGTGTTGGTCATTCACCTGCTTGAAGTGATCGAGATCGATGATCACCGCGCAGAGATCGACGCCTGCGCGTTGCAACTCCTGGAAGCGTCGCTGTACGTGGGCCCGGTTGGGCAGTCCGGTGAGCGGGTCGAGCTCGGTGCGCTTTTCGAGGCTGCGCTTGTAGAGCAGCACGAGGAACAGGCCTGCGCCCGCGAGTAGCGTCACGCTGAAGGCAGCGACGAGCGCGTTGGTCAGGAATGCCTTCACGATCTGGTTCTGACGCGCCTCGAGCGGTGCGAGCAGCAGCAGCCGCCAACCGAGCTCCTCGATCCCGAATTCCGAGATCAGGTAGTCGCCGTCGTCGACTTCGATGATCTCGCTGTCGTGGCTGTCGGTTTGGCTGTCGCCGTGCTCGAACCAGTCCAGTGAACCCAGCGTCGGGATGTAGGCGTCCCGGACGACGAGGTCAGGCAGTGAGGTCAGAATGATCTCGTCGTCGTCGTTGACGAACAGGAAGTCGTAGCCGTAGCGCGCCTTGTACTGGTCAAAGGTGTTCAGAAAGTTCTGCACCCGCTTGCCCACGCCTACGTAGCCCAGAAACTCGCGCTCCGGGCCGTAGATCTTGACGTCGAAATACAGGTGGACGTCGCCGATCTGGCCGAGGTCGGCCATAAAGTCCTTGTCCCGTTCGATGGCCTCGAAGTACCAGGCCACCTCGCCCTCAACGAGATCGAGTGTCCGCCCGTTGGAGAAGTACTGTTTGCGCGTCTTCTCGCTGGCGACGAAGAAGACCAGCCCAAGGTCCTGCTCCATCCCCTGCAGCCGCTCGAGCAATGCCGCCTCATCGAAATCAGGCGAGTCCATCATGGCGGTGAAGTCGACCGAGCTCGCAAAGGTTTCGGCGATGTACAGCGGGCGCAGCAGTTCGTCGCGCACGAGCTTGAAGACCGGCGACACGGCCTGCTGCTGCACGCGGCTTTGTTCGGCGACGATGTTGTCGATGGCCTTGTAGGTCGCGTAGAAGAACGCGGCCCCCAGCGACAGCACCAGCACGATAGCCAGTCTTTGTGGAAATGTGGTGGGTTTCAACGCAAAAGATCCGATCGCATGGGGGTGCGCGGGTCCTCGACATAATCGGACTGACACAAGTGTAGGTCGGGTCCCATTAAAAAACCGCGTCGAAGTTCAAAGTTCAGGCGGTTTCCAGTGCCTGCATGCGACCGGCCGCTACTGCGAATGCATAAAAACAACACCTGAAATACCCACAAAAACACTATTAAGCGCCCATTGTGTTGTCAGCACCGGCCCAGAGAATTGCATTCGCAGTCAGAACAGGGCAATCTAGCGGCGTCTGCGGTTGTCATGACGGCGGACGCCTTACAGACACAGCCAAGGGGGAGCTTGTGATGTTTTTGTTCCGGTCCAGCCGGGCGAAGGCGCTTGCCGTGCCCGCGTCCATCCTCATGACGTATGCCTCGATCGTGCCCGCACAGGCACAGCTCGAGGAAATCGTCGTCACCGCGGAGCGTCGCGAAGAGAGCCTGCAAGACGTCAGTGTCTCGGTGAGCGCTTTCAACGAAGAAGCGTTGCAGCTCGGCGGTATTACTGATGTATCCCGCCTCGAACTTTTGGTTCCCGGCCTTAACTACGCGTTTGCGGGTAACGACGCCAAGTTCAACGTACGCGGCGCCAACTCCACGAACACCTTCGGCGACAACAGCTCGATCGTCGGTGCTTTTGTGGACGGCATTTACAAGGTGCGTGCCTCGCAGCAGACGCGTGCGTTCTTTGATATTCGCAACGTTGAATTCCTGCGTGGTCCGCAGGGTACGCTGTACGGCCGTAACACGTTCGCGGGCGCACTGAACGTTTACACCAACATCCCCGACCTCGAGGAAGTGGGTGGCAACGTCGGTGTGAGCTTCGAGCGCTTTGACCGCGCCCGGGTTGACGGTGCGTTTAACTTGCCGCTGACGGACAACTTCGGTGTGCGCATCGCGGGCTTCACCGACAAGAGCGATGGCTTTATCGAAAACCTCGCGGGCCCTGACTTGGGTGCGCAGGATGACAAGGGCGTTCGTTTGTCGGCGCTCTACAGCGGTGATCGTTTGCAGATCATCGGCCGCTACACGCGCGTCGAGGAAGACGGCAACGAAGCGGGCCTGTTCGGCTACACGTTCCTCTGCCGTAATGAGACGCCTGATGGCCTCACGGACCCGTTTGGCTCTGTGCGCGATTGCAGCAACCCCGTGCGCGGCTCGGGCTCGCGCGGTCCGGCGTCAAATGGTCCCGGCGGTGATCCGTGGACGATCTCGCAGGACTACGTCCAGCCTGTCGATCTGACCGATGAAGAGCTCTCGCTCACCATCGACTACGACTTCGACAACTTCGCTGTGAAGTCGATCACGGCGATGTACGACTACGAGAACGACATCGGCTTCGATTTCGACTTCAGCCCGACGCCGAACTCGAATGGTGGTTACCAGGAAGTTTCGGAAGGTTTCTCGCAGGAGTTCCAGATCACCTCGACGGGCGACGGTCCGCTGCAGTGGACGGCCGGCTTGTTCTACTCGGACACCGAGGACTTCAACTCGTTTTACATCTACCAGCAGACGGTGCGTGATGACTCCACGCGCGGCACGGTCACGCTGCCGGGTATCGCTGATCCGTTCACGCTGCTCGATGGCACAGACATCGTGTCGGACGCAACGCTGCTTGGCGGCTTCTTCGCCAACGCCGTGCAAATCGACACCAAGTACCTCGGCATCTTCGCCCAGGGTGAGTACTCCGTGTCTGACACGCTGCGTGTGATCGCGGGCATTCGCTACAACGACGAGGAAAAAGACGCGTCGTGTGGTGGCTCGAACTTCACGGGTGACGAGAACGGTGACGGCACCGTCGACCGTGTCGTCAACGTCCTGCCGGGTGTTGATGGCAGCTCGCCGTTGATCCTGCCCGACAACGCACGCAGCCTGTTCTCGTACAACTGTGGCGCGTCGGACGCGATCACGAGTGCCAACACGATCCAGGACAGCTCGAGCTTCGGTGAGTTTGACAACATCACCTGGCGCTTCGGTGTCGAGTACGACGTGAACGGCGACACGATGGCCTACCTTACGGGCTCGACGGGCTACCTCTCGGGTTCGGCCAGCACCACGACGACGACCGAAGAGCAGGAGTCTCAGGTCATCGAACTGGGTCTGCGCACCGTACTGCTCGACAACACGCTGCAGTTCAACGCGGCCGTGCACTTCACGGAGTACACGAACCTGCTGACGCAGCGTCAGCGCGTTGACCCGAACACGGGCATCGTCCTGACGTTCTCGGACAACGGTGGTGACATCGAAGCGTTCGGTATCGAGATGGACGCCGTCTGGCTGCCCTCGGACAACTGGACGCTGACGGGCACACTGGCCTATCTGGACTCGGAGTTCGGCACCTTTGGTCAGTCGAACCCCTACCAGCTCTACAACGGCGAAGTTCGCAGCTTCATCGACCAGTCTGGCGAGCAGACGCCGTGGTCGCCGGAGCTGACGCTGGGTGCCAGTGCGGCTTACCTGCACGACATGGGTGACCGCGGTACGTTGCAGCCTTACCTGCAGTTCTACTACTCGGACGGCTACAACACCTCGAACCTTCTGGCCACGGACCCGTCGCACGATCAGGACTCGTTCACCAAGACGGACGCCCGCCTGATCTGGACGTCGGCAGACAGCATCTACTCGGTCGAAGCGTTCGTCGAGAACATCGAGGATTCCGATGTACTGGCACGCGGTAACAACAACGGTGACGATGTTGTTCAGACCTCGTTCCTGTACCCGCGGAACTACGGTCTGCGCGTCAAGGTGAATTTCTAGTCACCGGGACGTGCGCCAGAGCGTAACGGCAGAGGGGCCTTAGGGCCCCTTTGTCGTTTTGGGGAGAACACCATGCCAATAACCCGCCGAACGTTTCTCGAGGCCGGCGCAGCCGCCGGAACCCTGGCCGCTTCCGGAGGCCTTGCGGCCGAGATCGGCGGCGACGTTCGCGACACGGGCTGGCGACCGCGCCAGCTCGATCAGGCACCCAACATCGTTATGGCGGTGCTCGACGATGTCGGTTTCGCCGACCTGGGCTGCTACGGCGCCGAACACAACACACAAGCCATCGATGCGCTTGCTGCCGGTGGTACGCGCTTCAACAACTTTCATGTCACGGCGTTGTGCGCGCCCACGCGTGCCTGCCTGCTCACGGGGCGCAACGCGCACGCTGTCGGGGTGGGCAATATTGCGGAATGGGGGCGCGACCACCCTGGCTATCGCGGCTGGATTCGCCAGGACGCCATGACGCTTGCGGAAATGCTGCGCCCGGCAGGCTACTCGACGTTTGCGACGGGCAAGTGGCACCTGTCGTCACTGGCCGACCAAAACGGCAGCGGCCCCTACGACCACTGGCCGACGGGTCGCGGCTTTGATCGGTGGTACGGCTTCCACGGTAACGCCATCGATCACTGGCACCCCGAGATGTTCGAGAATACCTCGCCCGCCTATCCCCAGAAGACCGCCGACTACCACCTGAGCCACGACCTGGCCTCGCGCTCGATCGACTACATCGCCGATCACAGCTCGGCGACGCCCGAGCGCCCGTTCTTTTTATACCTGGCGTTTGGTGCGATGCACTTCCCGCTGCATGCGCCCGCCGACGATATCCGGCGCCACCGTGGACGCTATGACGAAGGCTGGGACGTGGTCCGCGACGCGCGGTTTGCAAAGCAGCTCGAGCTCGGCGTTGTGCCAGACGGAACGCGTCTGCCCGCGCGCAATGCCGACGTGCCTGCCTGGGCGACGCTCGACGCCGATCAGAAGCGACTGGCCGTGCGCGGTCAGGAGGTCTACGCCGCCTTTATCGAACATACGGACCGGCAAATCGGCCGCGTCGTCGACTTCCTCAAGGCGACTGGGCAGTACGACAACACGATCATCCTGGTGCTGTCTGACAATGGCGCAGCCTATGGCGGTCCGATCGAGGGAAGACTGGACGTGCGCCGCGACGCCTACCTCGGGCCAGCGCCCATCGAGGAGTTTCTCGGTGACATCGATCTGTTTGGTACCGACGCGTCTTACCCCATGTACTCGCGCGGCTGGGCGCAGGCCGGAAACACGCCGCTAAAGTGGTACAAGGCAGATACCTATGAAGGCGGCATTCGTTCACCGCTCGTGGTGAGCTGGCCCGCTGGTGACCTGCCCCAGGGTCAGATCAACGCGCAGTACCACCACGCCATCGATGTCGTGCCGAGCCTCATGAACATGGCCGGCCTGGAGCCGCCGCGTGAGTTCCGCGGCGCCGCGCCGCTGGCCGTTCAGGGCACGAGCTTCGCTTACAGCTTCGATAACCCCGCGGCCCCGACCCGCAAGCCCGTGCAGTACTTCGAGACGCTGGGTGACCGTGCGATCTGGGAGGACGGCTGGAAGGCCGTGGCACGCCACAAGGCGGGCGCGAGCTACGAGACTGATGTCTGGGAGCTATTCCATGCAGCCGAAGACTTCTCCGAGTCGAACAACCTCGCGGCACAATACCCGGAACGTCTCGAACGCCTGCGCGCGCTCTGGCAGCGTGATGCCGAACGCTACGATGTGCTGCCGCTAGAGGACGACACGCTCAAGCTCTACGAGGCCTCAGTGCCGCCGCCGCGTGCCACTTACCTCATGTTCCCGGGCATGACGCGACTCGACCGACTCAGTGCCCCCGACATCTTCACCTGGGACTCGGCGTTTCGCGCCGAGGTGAGCCTGCCGCGGTCGCGGGCCGATGGCGTCATCCTCTCCGCCGGGGACAGCAGCTGCGGCTACGAGTGGTATATGAAGAACGGCTACGTGCACTTTGCCTACGTCTACACGCGCAATGCGGTGTACAGCGGGCGTAGCCAGGGTCGCGTCGCCGCCGGTGATTACGAACTCGGTTTGCGCATTCGCAAGACGGGCGCCGAAACGGGCGTGGTGACGCTCACGGTCGATAGCGAGGCCGTCGGCGAGGTCGTGCTCGAACGCATGTGGCCCATCTATGCAGCCAACGCAGGCATCCGGTGCGGTGAGAACCATCACGCGCCGGTCTCGCGCGACTACACGCCGCCGTTCGAATTCGAGGGCACGATTGCACGCGTGGTGGTCGACGTCGATATGACGACGACGCGCACGGATTAGGCGTCGGTTATAACGCGGTGCGCGGCTGCCCGCGCAGGTGGCGGACGCGTGCAAACACGTCGACGCCCATCTGCCGAAGCACATCGGCGATATCGATGGGCACCCAGTTCTCGGCGATAAGCTCGCCGTCGACGCGGTAGAAGTCCATGACGCGGAAGTGGATCTCGCGGCCCGTGGGCCCGGTACCCAGCCAGTCGGGCCCCGAGTGAGTGCCGATGACCGAAGGCCAGCCGCCCGTCACCACGAAGTCACCGTCGTAGACGTTGGCCACGTGCTTGTGCACGCGCCGGTCGGGGAAGCCGCGCAGGAACGGAATCTGGTGGTGCGCCTCAAAGCCGGCCAGGCCCTTGCTGGTGCCAATGCCGGCGGGCCCGTACCACATGAAGCCCGGGCTCCAGAACCGGGCGTGGTCCATGCTCTTCAAGTCCGTGCCATCGAACTCACCCAGGCCTGCGTGCATGGCCTTGACGAGTCGCAGTGACTCGAGTCCACGCTCGAGATCGCAGGCTTCGAGATCGGCGCCGCCACCGCCTGCGGGCGCGGGCCAGGTGATCTCGGCACCGAGGCTCGGCGCGACAGGCCAGACGCCCGCCTGACGCATGAGGTCGAGCGTGTCGACGAGCATGTGCGTCTCGGCGACCCGGCCGTTGTCGCCGACGCGGTGGATTTCGCAGCAACGCAGCGTGACCACCTCGTGGTTGGCCGGGATATCGATCCAGTCCTGTTCGAAGCGGCCTTGCAGGTCGCTCATGATCGCGACGAAGTCGTGACCTTCGTAGTGGCCCGGCACGACGATGCGGTCGCGGCGTTCGAGATCGGGGAAAGCGGTGCGCAGCGGTTGCCAGAGGGCACCGACGATCTGGTCAGCGCCCGTGGCCTCGTTGACGGGGTGAAACGCGTTGAGCTGCGCGCCGTCTTCGTAAGCGTCGGCGGCGGCTGCGCCCAGCGATTCGATGGGCGTGCTGAACAGCGCGCGCAGTTTCTCCGCTACGGCGCGCTTGTTCGCCGCATGTGTTTCCCCACCGCTTGTTGGCACGTTCAGGCTGCCTTGGTCTTCTTGTATCGCGTGACGCGCAGATCGGCCTGCGCTTTGTGGCCCATCATGCCCTCGAGCCCGCACAGGCGCGAGCAGTATTCGCCCACGGTGGCTGTCGCCTCGGGCGAGACGCGTTGGTAGGTGCAGGTCTTGATGAATTTGCCGACCCAGAGACCGCCCGTGTAGCGCGCGGCGAGCTTGGTTGGCAGCGTGTGGTTGGTGCCGATCACCTTGTCGCCGTATGCGACGTTGGTTTCGGGGCCCAGGAACAACGCGCCGTAGTTGGTCATGTTGTTGAGAAAGTGATCGGGGTCGCGCGTCATGACCTGCACGTGCTCGCTGGCGATGCGGTCGGCTTCGGCCACCATCTCATCCTCGGTATCGCAGAGGATGATCTGACCGTAGTCGCGCCAGGCGGCACCGGCTACGTCGGCGGTCTCGAGCACGGTGAGCTGGCGTTCGATCTCGCGCTGCGTGTCTTCAACGAGCTGCGCCGAGTTTGTGAGCAGAATCGCAGGCGAGTTCGGACCGTGCTCGGCCTGACCCAGCAGGTCGGTCGCCGCCATTTCGCCGTCGCAGGTGTCGTCGGCGATGATCAGCGTCTCGGTCGGGCCCGCGAACAGATCGATGCCCACGCGGCCATACAGCTGGCGTTTGGCTTCGGCGACGAAGGCGTTGCCCGGGCCGACCAGCATGTCGACGGGTGCGATGGTCTCCGTGCCGAGCGCCATGCCGCCCACGGCTTGCACGCCACCGAGGCAGTAGATTTCATCGGCGCCCGCGAGGTGCATGGCGGCCACAATGGCGTCGTTGGGGCCACCGTCGTGCGGCGGTGCACAGGCGATGACGCGTTTGACACCTGCGACCTTGGCCGTGAGCACGCTCATGTGCGCACTGGCCACCATGGGATATTTGCCCCCTGGGATGTAGCAGCCCACGCTGTTCACGGGGATGTTCTTGTGACCCAGGAAGACGCCGGGCATGGTCTCTTCCTCGACGTCGCGCAACGCGGCTTTCTGAATTTCGGCGAACTTGCGGATCTGCTTCTGCGCAAAGTGAATGTCGTCGAGCGTCTGCTCTGGCAGACGTGCGATAGCTGCGTCAATCTGCTCCTGGGTCAGTTGAAACTGGTCGGGCGACCAGTTATCGAATTTTTCAGAGAGCTCGCGAACCGCAGCGTCGCCGCGTGACTCGATGTCGGCGAGAATGCCCTCGACGATACTCTTGACCTTGGCATCCATGTCGGCCGCGGCTGCGGCGTCGATGCCTTTCTTGATGACCTTGATCACGGTGATAGCCTCGCGAACGGAATTGGGTTGATGTCAGGAGTGGTAGGACGGCGACTGTGGCAGGTCGCCGCCGCGCACGACCCAGGCTTCGACCCGTTCGTGCGTTGAATTCGAAAAGCTTCGCGCCATGCCGATGGGCACTGTGAGCACGTCACCCGGAACCATCTCGACGTCGCCGTCGGGCAGGCCCACGGTGAGCTGCCCGGCATGCATCATGATGACTTCTTCTTCATGGCGCGTGTGCAGGGGTGAGCCGGCACCCGGCTGGATCTGGACGTGGCGCACCTGGAAGCCATGCAACCAGTTCATGTGCCCCGCAGCGAGACCTTCGGCGTCGCTTGCGCTGCCAATGACAGGGCGTTCTTCAATGCCTTGCAGCGTGCTGCAGGTCAGGGCGTCCAGTGAGTCATGTCGCAACACGCAGCCCCCCATGTCGTCGGCCTTGAGCCGGTCGAGTGCGGCGACATCCGCTTTGGTGGTGGGCGGCATCACGGTCTTGTCATCGGGCACGGTTTCACCGCGCGTTGTGTCCACGAGGCTGCCGTCCTCGAGCAGCACCAGGCCATACTTTTCCGCGTTGTCGAACACATAGGGGGCCCAGGTCACGCGGCCCGGGTCATTGCCGCCCAGTACAGCGAAGAGGTAGCCCGTGCTGTCACCGACGTTCTCGAAGCCGCGGAACACGTGCACGGGGATCGAGATTGTGTCACCGGGGTGCAGCACGACCTCACCATCCTCGAGATTGGGGCCCATCTTGAACGCCCAGGTGCCCGAATGAACGATAAACACTTCAGCCGTTTCGTGGCTGTGCTGCGAGTTGACGCAGCCCGGCGGCTGGCGTGCGCCGCCAATGTTGAAGCCGTGTGGCAGCCTGACGTGGACGTGCTGGTCCGGGCTCTCCGACACGCCGGGGCCGATGATCGTGAAGTTCTCTTTTTCTGCGCTGCCCGGGGTGCGGGTGTCAATGAACGCCGTGGTGCAGGGCCGAAGGTCCGCGTAGCGCACGAGGCGCTTGGCGAGCAACGACGCGTGCCGTTGCGCAGTGGCGGCGGCTTGAGCCATGTACGGGTCCCCGAACGGCGCGCTGGCGCCGACAAACGAATATTCAATGTACTTCGAATGCAATTCCAGATCAACCAAGCATGGCAACACTTGCTGGCCACGAGTTGGATACGCGAGCAGCCTTTGGAGAACTTGATCTGCATTCGCAGTACAATCGCCGCTCGTGGTCCTTGGGGCCGGTGGAGCAGGGCACATGGCAGCGGAACGGACGGGGGCTTACGGCCCTGACGACGACATCGTCGACTTCATCCTCGGGATCACCTACGAGATCTGGGAGGAGCGGGGCGTCGACCTGATCCACCAGTACTACGGCGAGGACTGCATTGTCTGGGGGCTGGATGGCATCACCCATGGCGCCCAGGCCGTCATTGACGCCACATGGGCCACACTCGCTGCATTTCCGGACCGCCGGCTCATCAACGAGCACGTGATCTGGTCGGGCAGCAAGGACGTGGGCTTCTACAGTTCGCACCGCCTTCTGTCGACGGGCACCAACGAGGGGCCGTCGGTCTATGGCCCCGCCACGGGCAACCGCATTCGTATGACCAACATCGCCGATTGCTTTGTCGAAAACGGCCTGATCACGCGCGAGTGGCTCGTGCGTGACAGCATGATGTTCGCGACGCAATTGGGCGCCGATGTCGCGGCCGCAGCGCGCGAAATGCGCGCCGGCCGAACCGAAGAACACCAGGCTTGGCTCGACAGCGAACACGCGCGCGTGCGCGCCGCCGATACTGCAGATGTTGCGCCCGTCGATCCGGTTGCAGACCCCGAGGCGTTTGCGCGCGCCGCTATTCAAAGCGTGTGGTTCGGTGACCTCGCCCGCTTTGCGCGTGCTTACGCGCCCTATTGCGTGCTGCACCGCTCGCCGTTCGATCACCACTCGGGCCGTGACGACTTGTTCGCCTACTACGCGTCGCTTCGCGAGGTGCTTGGGAAGGTCTCGGTCAGTGTCGACCACGTCGCGGCACAGCCCGTGTCCTCGAACGGCATCGATATTGCGGTGCGCTGGACCGTTGCCGGTGAGCATGAAGCGCCGTTCTGCGGTGCCGCGGCCACGGGTAAGCCCCTGTTCATCATGGGCGTCTCGCACTGGCGTTGCATAGCGGGCCGCATCACAAGCGAGCGAACGGTGTTCGACGATCTCGCCCTGCTGAGCCAGGTGGTCGATCCTTGAGTCGGCGCATCGTCGACGCGCACCACCACCTCTGGGACCTCGCGGTCTGCCACTACCCGTGGCTCATGGCCAAAGGCGTGCGCCGGTTCTTCGGTGACCCGACACCCATCCAGCACGACTACGGTGTCGACGATCTGCGCGCTGATGCCGCGCCCTACGACATCGTAGCGTCGGTGCACATCCAGGTGGGCGTGTCGCTAGAGGACGTTGTGCACGAGACGCGTTGGCTGCAGTCGATCGGTGACGCCTACGGTTTGCCCAACGCGATTGTCGCCTACTGCGATATGGAGCGCGCCGACGCAACGCGTGTCATCGAAGAGCATGCGGCGCACGCGCGGCTTCGGGGCCTGCGCCAGATCGTCGGACGCTCCGACGCTGAGGACGCCGTAACGGGCAGCGGCAGCCTGCTCGCGGATGCGCGCTGGCGCGAACACCTGGCCGCGCTCGGTGCGCTGGGTTTGAGTTTTGACCTGCAGCTCACACCGGGGCAGATGGCCGCAGCGGCCGAGGTGCTGGCCGAGGCACCCGACACGCCCGTGGCGCTCTGCCATTGCGGTTCACCCTGGGACCAGACTGCGGCCGGCCTGCGCGCCTGGCGCGAAGGGCTCGAGCTGCTGGCCTCGCTGCCTCAGGTGTCCTGCAAGATTTCCGGGCTCGGGATGTTCGACCATGATTGGGATGTCGACTCGATTCGCCCCATCGTCGAGACCTGCATCGAGGTCTTCGGGCCGGCGCGCGCGATGTTCGGCTCGAACTTTCCCGTCGACAAACTGCACGCCAGCTACGCGGACGTCTGGGGTGCCTTCGAGACCATCGCAGCGCAGCTGCCGCAGGCCGATCAGGGCCTGCTATTCGGTGGCACAGCGCGCGCGTTTTACCGCATCGCGTCAGACAGCTGATTGGCACCGGCCAGCAGGAAGGCGTGGTCGGACTTGAGCAGGAACAGGCTCGACCCGAGCTCGCGCCAGCGCGGCAGCTCCGACAGGTTGGGCGTGAACATGCCGACAGTCATGCCCGCATCACGGCACTGGCTGCAGATGGTCTCTACGGCTTCGATAACGGCGGCATCGTCGGGCGCGCGCTGCATGGCAACTGCTAGGTCGGCGCGGCCGACGAACAGAGCGTCAACGCCTTCCACGCGGGCAATCTCGGGTACTTGATCGAGCGCGGCCAGGTCTTCAATTTGCACAACCACGCTCGTGTGTTTGGCGCTCGCCTCGAGATGCGCGGCCATACCCAGCGTGCCGTAGCCTGCCGCACGCGGTGAGCCCGCAAACCCCCGACCGCCATCGCCAAAATGGCTGGCGCGCACGATGCGCTCGGCCTGGGCGACACTCGTGACGTGTGGCACGAGAATGCCGCTCGCGCCGCTGTCGAGCGCATTGCGAATCTCGCGCGCTGAATCGTCGGCGGTGCGGACCAGGCTCGGCATGTCGGCCGCGCGACAGGCCGCGAGACACAGGTCGGTGTCACTGCGACCAAACGGCGCGTGTTCGCTGTCGATGGTCACGACGTCGAGCGAGGACAAGCCGAGCACCTCGGCCACGACGGGTGAGGGCGTTTTCATGAAGGTGCCCATGATCGGCGCACCCTTTGTGAGCCGATCCCGGAAGGACACTATACGGCTGCTCATGCGCTTCCCCAGAGTTGATCGCTGGCGCGTGCTGCGCCTTCAGCCATGCTGGCGAGCTTGGCATAGACGATGTTCTCGTCGACGGCGCCGAAGCCCGCAAAGGTCGAGAAGCCACAGTCCGTGCCTGCCATGACCCGGTCGCGACCCACGATACCGGCGTAACGGCAGATCCGCTCCGCAACGAGCTTGGGGTGTTCGACGAAGTTCGTGGTCGAGTCGAGCACGCCCGGGATCAGGACGAGGTCCTCGGGCAGGTCCGTGTTGGCGAAGACCTCCCACTCGTGCGCGTGGCGCGGGTTCGACGACTCGAACAGCAGCGCGCCGATATGCGCCTTGAGCGCGATTGGCAACACGAGCTCCATGGGCGCATCGTGGTGGTGCGGGCCCTCGTAATTGCCCCAACAGACATGCAGGCGCACGCGGTCGCGGGGGATCCCCTCGAGCGCCATGTTGAGCGCTTCCACGTGCAGCGTCGCCTGGGCTATGTAGTCCGAATCCGGTTTGCCCTTGAACATCATGTGCCGGCCCAGCCCCAGGTCGGGTGAATCGAGCTGCAGCACAAGGCCGGCGTCGACGATGGCTTGGTACTCGGCCTTCATCGCCTCAGCCAGCGCCATGAGATAGTCCTCGTGCGTGGCGTAGTGCTGATTGGGCTGGAACAGCGCGATGACGCCCGGGGAAGCGGCGTTCATGAAGCCTTCGACGGGTGGTGCGGCGGTCATTGCCGCCCGCATGTTGTCGATATCGTCAGACGCCGGTTGCATGTCTTTGACGCGAATGGCTCCCACGCAACACGGCCGGCGGTAGGTGGGCGTTCCCCCCGAATCAGCGAGGCGCTTGAGGAAACTCGGGTAGTCCTCAAGGTCGCTGGGTGGCTCGCGCTCGCTGTCGCCGTCAAAGCCCGTGATGCGATCCTTGATGTAAGTAGCGTAGCTGATCTTGCTCATTTCGCCGTCGCTGACGACGTCAACGCCGCTATCGATCTGGCGTGCGACGACCGCGGCCACGGCCTCACGGATGATGCCGCCGGCGTCATCTCGCGGTTCGCCACGCTCGGCTGCAAACACCACATCGGTGACGGCCTGCGATCGGGGCAGGCTGCCCACGTGCGTGGTGAGGATGCGGTCCTGGCTCGTTTTCATGGTGTTCCTGTTGTTGTTCGAGATGACGGTTGTTCAACCAGCGCCACGAGAGCTGCAGTTACGGCAACGGGCTGTTCGAGGGTCGCGATGTGCCCGCAGTCGTCAATGACTTCAAGCCGAGCCCCCGGAATCGCATCGGCCATGAATCGATGATAGCCAACGGGGCACAACTTATCTTCGGCGCCACAGAGCACGAGCGTCGGGCAGTCGATCGTGGCGAGCGTGGTCGCACTGTCGACGCGGTCGCGCAGCGCGATTGACTGGCGCTCGAATACGTCGGGCCCGAGTTCGAGTGCCATGTCGAGCAGCAGATTGAGCAGCGCCTCATCATCGCGGTGCGACTCGGCGAGGTAGAGCGGTTTCATCGACTCGACGGCCAGCGTGCGCAGACCGCCCGACAACGCGATATCGATCTGCTCGAGCCGCAGTGACTGGCGCTCGGGTGCCTCGGCGTACGGGTTGGTGTCCAAAAGTGCGAGGTGCGTGACGCGTTCTCGCGCCTGGCGCCAGATCTCGAAGGCCAGGATGCCGCCCATTGACAACCCAACGAGCGCGAACTCTGGCGGCGCGGAATCGAGTACTTGCATCGCCATGTCGGCGAAGTTGTCGGCGCGCGTTGTATCCGCGTGCAGTGCGGGATAGGGCAGTGCATCGGTTTGCGGCGTCCACAGCCGCGCGTCGCACATCATGCCGGGCAGGTAGACGACGGCGGGCGCCGGCACGGCCTACTCGCCGGTCTTGAGCAGCCGGGCCGAGCCGCCGCGAATGGGAATGCCCGAGAAGGCCCGCTTCTCGGGCGAGAGCTCAGGCCGCTCAATGCGTTCGAGCAGCATCGATGCCGCCGATTCCGTCATGCGCTGCACGGGCTGGCGCACGGTCGTGACGTCATAGGCCGCATAGCGCGCCGGGCCGACCCCGTCAAAACCGACGATCGAAATGTCGTCAGGCACATGCAGGCCGTGGCCTTCACGTGCCTCGTCGATGCAGCCGATGGCCATGACATCGTTGGCGGCAATGACGGCGTCGGGTACGTTGCCGCGTTTCTCGACGAGTTCCGAAAAACAGGCGCGGCCCGTCTCGTAGCCGAAGTCACCGCTGACCGTGGTGACGTCAGTGATACCGAGCTGGGTAAGCTCATTGAGGGCGCCCATCTTGCGCTCGATGCTGACGACCGAGTCCTCGGGGCCCTCGACGACGCCAAAGGACCGGTGACCGGCGCGCACCAGTTCGTCGACCAGCCAGCGCTCGCCGGCCTCCTGATCGCACCGCACGGAGCTCACGAGCGGCTCGCGCGAGGTGCGGTTGTAAAACACGACGGGGATGTGGGCGCTCTCGATGGTGCGCAGCTGCTCGGGCGAGAACATCGCCGCCGTGATCACGCCGTCCACGCGGTACTGCAGCATTTGCTCGACCACACTGCCGGTGTCGCCCTCGCGTTCGAGCGCGAACAGCAGCACGCGCACGTTGCGTTCCGAGAACCGCTGCGTGAGCTGCACGAGCACCTCGGGGTAGTAGAGGTTGGTGAGTTTGGAGATCACCACGGCCACCATGTTGGAGCGTTGCGTGATGAGACCGCGAGCGATCGCGTTGGGCCGGTAGCCCAGTTTGTCGGCGGCGGCCATAACCCGCTCGCGCATGGCCTTCGAGGCACTGGCCCCGTCCTGGAAGACGCGGGACACCGCCGATTGCGAGACGCCGGCCAGCTCGGCGACGTCGTAGGAGGTCGCGCGCTTCTTGCCCGACTTGCTCCCTTTGTCCTTGGTTTTTCGTGTCTTGCTCATGCGCCGCGCCATGTTGCCGGCTTTCATTGTCGCCGGATAGTAGGCAGTATTGCATTCGTATGCAATTTGGCGCCAAACATGTCTGAAAGCCTGTCAGGACAGCTCGCACTGGTCACGGGGGCCGGCCGTGGCCTGGGCCGCGCCTGTGCCGAGGGGCTTGCTGACGCGGGTGCCCGGGTTATCGCCACGGCACGCACAGCCTCAGATCTGGAGGCGCTCGCAGCCCATGATTCGGGCCGCATTGAGACCTGGACGGGCGACGTCACTGAGGACGCGTTCGTCGAGCGTGTGGCCGCGATCGAGGGTCTGTCGATCCTCGTCAACAACGCAGGCGCCAACCGGCCGCAGTCCTTCGTCGAGGTCGACGCCGAGTCGCTGGATTTCGTGCTGAATCTGAATGTGCGCGCAGCATTTCGGGTGGCGCAGGCTGCAGCACAAGCGATGCTGCGCACGGGCGGTCCGGGCGCGATCATCAACATGTCGTCACAGATGGGCCACGTCGGCTCGCCGAAGCGCAGTGTGTACTGCATGACCAAGCACGCCGTGGAAGGGCTCACCAAGGCCATGGCCGTTGAGCTCGCGCCGCACGGCATCCGCGTCAATACGGTCGCACCCACCTTCGTCGAGACGCCCTTGACCAAGCCCATGCTCGACAACCCGACGTTTCGCGACTTCGTGTTCGGCATGATTCCGATGGGCAAGCTGGCGTCACTTGAGGACATCGCGGCGGCCGTCATGTACCTGGCATCACCGGCCTCGAGCATGGTCACAGGCCACAGCCTGCGCGTCGACGGCGGCTGGACCGCGCAATAACAAGAACCCTGGCAGGAACACGCGCCCATGGCTGAATTCGGCACCCTGAACTGGATCATCCTTGTCACCTATGTGCTGCTGAACCTGCTGCTGGGCTGGGTGCTCAGCAAGAAGGTCGAAACGGCCGAGGACTTTTATCTCGGTCGGCGCACGACGCCCTGGTGGGCCATCGGCATTTCGGTGATCGCCACTTATGTGAGTGCGCTCTCGTTCCTGGGCGGCCCGGCCTGGTCGTACACGGAGAGCATCGCGGTCATCGCGATCCACCTGAACTACCCGATCGTGATCTTCCTCGTGATCACGATTTTTCTGCCGTTCTTCTTCAATTCAGGCGTGGCGTCGATTTACGACTACATGGAGCAGCGCTTTGGCCCCACCTCGCGCGCCGTGATCTCGGCCGTGTTCCTGGTCTCGCAGGCGCTGACCTCGGCCGCGGTGCTCTATGCGACGGCGCTCGTGATCCAATTCATCACGGGCGTCGACGTGAAGATGGCTATCGTCCTGGTCACGATCATCGCGCTGATCTACACAATGATGGGCGGTATCACGGCTGTGATCTGGACGGATGTGATCCAGGCGGGCGTGCTGCTCGTCGGCGCGCTCATTATTTTCTTTGCGCTCATCAACAACATGCCGGCGCCGCTGGGCGAGGTGCTCGACAGCCTCAAGGCCGCGGGCAAGACGAACCCACTCGACCTGTCGATGGACTTCACGCTCGAGGCCACGGTGTGGTCGGGCGTGATAGCGATGACGATCTTCCACGTGACGGTCTATGGCGCGAACCAGATGATGGTGCAACGCACGCTGGCCGCGAAGAACATCGGCGACGCCAAGAAATCATTTCTGCTCATGGGCTTCGTCGCGTTCTTCATCTACTTCCTGTTTTTTGTGCTCGGCATTCTCTTTTACGGCTACTACGGCGGCCAGGAGTTTGAGGATGGCAACACGATTATCTTGAGCTTCGCGACCGACTACGGCTTGCCAGGCCTCATGGGCATTATCGCTGCGGCCGTCGTGGCGGCCTCGATGTCATCGCTCGACTCGGCCTTCAATTCGCTGGCCACGATTTCAACGATCGACTTCTACCAGCGCTACTTCAAGAGAGCCGAATCACCCGAGCATTACCTGACGGTGACGCGGTGGTTCACAGTGCTCTGGGCTGTGCTTATCATCGTGCCGGCGATGCTCTACGTGAACAGCGAGGGCTCGATTCTGCGCACGCTGTCGCAAATCGGTTCCTACTTTGTGGGCGCCAAACTCAGTATGTTCGGCCTGGGCTTCTTTTCGAAGCAGACGACAGAGAAGGGCCTGCTTGCGGGTGTCGCCGTGGGCTTTATTGTGATCTGGCTCGTGGCCACGAATACCGACATCGCCTGGCCCTGGTACTGCGTCATTGGTGGTGGTGTGAACATCATCGTGTCGCTCGTGGCGAGTCGCCTCATTGACGGCCGGCAGGCCGAATGGTCGGCCTACTCGATCCCGGGCCAGCAGCGCGAATTCCGCGAGAAAGGCCTGCCCGAGATGGAGAATGGCTGGTACTTGGTACCCGGCAAGATCGACCGCGTGAGCTGGTGGCTGCTTGCGTTCTTCATCTTCACGATCGTCTTCCTCTATGCGTTCGAGGCGCTGATCTGATGCGCCGCTTGCGAGTCGCGCTGGCCCTCACGGTGCTGGCGGTGCAGGCCTGCGCGGCTGATGCGCAGCCGCCGCCCATGAGCATCGAGGCGCTGCGCGAGTATGACTTCGATGTGACGCTCGCGCGGGTCCGACCGCTTGAGGCCGAGGCGGGTTACTCGGCCTATCTCGTTGCCTACGAGCACGCGGGTCTGAGCCTGCACGCGATGGTGGCCGTACCCGATACCCCGGTGCCTGAGGCTGGCTTTCCCGTTGTTGTTGCCCACCATGGCTACGTGCCTGACCCGCGCCGATACGGCATCACGAGCGAGGATGTGGATGCACGACCCGGCGACTACTACCGCTCGGTGCCCGGGCTGTTCGCGACGCGTGGTTTCCTTACCGTGATCCCCGACTACCGGGGCCACAATAATTCCGAGGGATTCGCTTTCATCGATCCGCAGGACGAGCAGTCGGTGGGCTACTACGCCGAAGATGTCGCCGCGTTGCTCTCAGCCGTCGACCAGCTCGAGCAGGCCGATGCCGACAACGTGTTTTTCTGGTCCCATTCCATGGGCGGTAGTGTCGCGCTGCGCGTGCTGCTCGCCACCGATACCGTGCGCGCAGCGTCGTTCTGGGCCACGATGAACGTGGATGATCTTGCGGACCAGGTCGCGGCGCTCGACGGGCCGGTGATCGTGCACCACGCCGTCGGCGACACGGCGACCCCGGCCACCAACAGCCTGAGCTTTGCACAAGCTCTGGCCGGTGCCGGGCGGCTGCACGCCGTGTCGCTGTACCCGGAGTCCGACCACTACTTTGCGTTGCCGCGCCGAGAGGCCGCCGCCGAGGCGGATGTGGCCCTGTTCCTGGAGCGCCTGCAATGACGCGCATCGCCGAGAGAAAAGCGTTCTTTGAGGACTATCGCGCGGCACTCTACGACTGCGACGCGGCAGCCTTGCCCAGACAGCTTTCCGAACTGTGCGCGCCCGATTGCGATGTGCAACTCGCCCACCCCATGGGTCGTGTGCAGGGCCCGGCGTCTCTGTTCGAGACCGGTTACGCGCCCTTGCTCGAGGCGATCCCGGATCTCGAGCGCCGCGACTATATCGTCATCGGTGCGCACGACCAGGGTCGGGACTGGATCGGTTGCGGCGGCTATTACTCGGGTGTGTTCGAGAAGCCCTGGCTCGATATACCGGCCACGCGCCATTTCGTGCACATGCGTTACATCGAGTTCTTCGGCTTTCGCGACGGCCGCATATCGGACTTGCGCCTGCTCTGGGACATTCCGTCCGTGATGATGCAGGCGCGGGCCTGGCCCATGGCGCCGAGTCTCGGTGTGGAGTTGCTCGTGCCAGGCCCGGCGACACAGGACGGTATTGTTCGTGGCGACAGCGAACCGGCCCACAGCGCTGCCAGCATGACGCTCGTCAACGACATGATCGATGGCCTGTCGCGGTTTGCCGAAGGCGGTGCCGAGGCCATGGGCCTTGAGCAGTTCTGGCACCCGAAAATGAACTGGTACGGCCCTGCGGGCATTGGCGCCAATCGCCGTCTCTCAGGCTTTCGGAACTGGCACCAGATTCCGTTCCTGAAGAGTCTGCCCAATCGCACCTCGGATACGAAGGCGGGCGGCTACGACTGCTACTTCGCCGACGGCGATTACGTGGCGTTCTGCGGCTGGCCCGCCATGCACGCGACGGTGTCAGGCGACGGCTGGATGGGAGTCAGCCCGTCCGACCGCGAGATCCATTTTTCGAGCCTCGATCTCTGGCGCTGTGAGAACGGACAGATCCGTGAGAACTGGGTGCTCATTGACCTGCTCGATGTCTGGGCGCAGCTCGGGGTGGATGTCCTCGAACGCATGCGCGAGGTCACCTTCGACCGCCAGCCCATCGATTTCAAACCCTGAACCAAGGACACACGACGTGAGTGGACAACGCCCCGATCAGGCCGAGCTGACCAAAGATAACGACCTCTCGAAAACCGACGAGACGCTGGGCGTCATCGACGCCATGGTCGACGGCCTCAACGATCACGACATCGACAACATGGGGCGCTTCTTCAGCGAGTCATTCCGCTGGATTGGCAACGCGGGCTGTGGCTTCAAGAGTGGCTTAAAGGAATTCCAGGACGGCTGGCAGCGGCCGTTTCAAGCGGCCTTTTCAGACAAGGTCTGCACCGATGAAGCCCGTATCACGCAAGGCGAATGGTGCGCCGCGTTTGGTCGGCAGGAGGCCGTGCACAGCGGCGAGTTCATGGGAATCGCACCCACAGGCAAGCGCGTCGAGATCCGCTACATGGACTTCTGGAAAGTCGTCGACGGCAAGATCGTCGACAACTGGGTCATGGTCGACTTCCCGCACGTCATGCGCCAGCTGGGCGTCGACCCGTTCGACGGCCACGGCTGGGAGCGCTTTGATTCGACGTCGATGCCGAGCAACGTCGCCGACTGATCCCGTGCGGTCCCGCCGCGCACGCTGCGACCAATCCTCGAAATCGTGAAACCAATCGGTTTACCAATAGCGCGTTCTGCGGAATTGGCTGTGCCTTGAGAAAGCCTCTTCAGCACGCATCATTCTTCAGCCTCGGGACAATAAGAGTTCAAAAACAAAGGCTTGGAGCGATTGGTAAGACCAAAATGCTCTATTTGGAGAGTGTTTTTGGTTGAAATTCTGGTCATAATTGGATTATAAACCCCCTTCGGTTGCTTACCGAACACTACTGCTTCTTAGGGGGGATCTAAGATGAACGTCAAGCGTGCGAGCGCTCTGCTCGCAATACCTGCGTCAACCCTGACACTCATGTCAGCGGCCATCGCGCAGGAAGAACCAATCGAGGAAATCGTCGTAAAGGGCATCCGCGGATCGCTCGCAACGGCGATTGATCAGAAGCGCAATTCAGACAACCTGGTCGAAGTCATCATCGCCGAGGACATCGGGAAGCTGCCCGATCAGAACCTCGCTGAGGTCCTTGAGAACATCCCGGGCATCCAGATCACGCGCGAAGCAGGCGTGGGTAACGGCGTCCAGATTCGCGGGACCAATGCCAACCGGACGGAGATCAATGGGGTCTCGACCGTCGGTTCCGGCGCAGGTCGTACGGGGATCAACTTTGAGGACGTCTCGGCCGCGATTATCGCGGGCGTTGAAGTCACCAAGTCGCCAGAGGCCAAGACCATCGAAGGCTCAGTTGGCGGCACGATCAATCTCCGGACGATTCGGCCGCTGGAGCTCAGCGATTCGCTGGCAGTGGTTCGAATTCAGGGTGAAGACAGCAGCCTGTCGACCGATGGTATCCAGCCCCGTCTCGCAGGGACCTGGGGTGACAACTGGTCGACGGATTCGGGCGATTTCGGCGTCGTTGTCAGCGGCAGCTACACCGAACAGGACGTCACCGCATTCCGTCCTCGCACGGACCGCGACAACTTTGTCGGCTCGGCGAGCGGCGCAGCGAGCGCGCAGCCCTTTGATTTCCTGCCCATCCAGTTCCTCGTGCAGGACTACGACAACTTCGAGTACGAAACCATCATCTTCGCGGGTTCGTTCGAGTGGGCGCCCAATGACAGCATGACGCTCTACTTCGACACGATCATCAACGATCAGGAACGCCTCCAGGAAAGTTCTCGTGTGCAAGCTTCAGGTGTTTCCGATTTGCGTAACTTCTCCGTCCCGGATGGCTTCGAGCTTGTGAACTTCGGCAGCATCGACGGCGAGAATGGCGGTCAGAACCTGGGCTCCATTCAAGCGGCGCTGTTCGGCACGATCCCGATTGAAACGGGCGGCGCTGATCCGAACCTGCGTCTGTCGACCGACACGAGCTCGCGCGTCACCGAAAGCCAGATCTTCCGGTTGGGTACGGACTGGGAGCGTGATCGCTGGTCGGGCCGCGTTGAGGTCTCGACGTCGCGTTCAGAGACGGACAACCCGAATTTCAGCACCACGCTGAACTTCATCAACCCCAATGCAGCGACCAACTCAAGTAACGAGAACGGCACGCCGTTCGCCTACGATCTCCGTGGCGGGCTGACGTTTGGTATCGCGTTTGGCGCTGCCGGTGCACCGGCACCGGCCGACCTGTTGAACCCGGCGAACTACGTCCTTCGTGATGTGAACATCGGGCAAGACACGACCGAAAACACCGAAGACGCGTTCCTGTCCGATTTCTCGTTCGACTTGCAGTGGAAAGCGATTGCGTCGATTGACTTCGGCTATCGCTACAACAAGACCACGAGCACAACGGATGAAGTACGCTCCAACACCGGCATTCGACAGCTTGCTGAAGCGCCGACCGGAGACTTGTTCGAGAGCATCTTAACGACAGGCCCGGACAACTTTGATGCGGCCGACGGTCGAGCGCTGTTCGTCCGCGACTTCCTGCTCATCAACCCCGAAACGGCCAACTCGGACCCGGGGGCGGTACTCGACGTCATCAACGCGGCCATTGTGGCGAATAACGCGATCACCGGTGCGACGCGACCGCCAATCAGTGATCCGACATCGCGCACAGCGGCGTTCTTCGATGTCGAGGAAACCACGAGCGCGCTGTATGCACAGGCCAACTTTGAAGTCGGCATGTTCCGCGGCAACTTCGGCTTCCGCTATGTGGACACCGATCTGGACTCGCGTGGCTTCCGTGTCACGGATGGTGTCAGCACGCCAACGTCCACAAGCTCGAGCTACGAGTTCTTCCTGCCGCGCATCAACATCGTGGCAAGTCCCCGTGATGATCTGGTTCTGCGACTGGGCTGGACGAAAGACATCCGACGACCCAACTTCGATGACCTGTCCACATCGTTCTCGTTCAGCACGAGCCCGAACCCGCCCGTAAGTCTTGGCAACCCGGCGCTTGAGCCCGAAGAGGTCGATTCGCTCGACATCTCAGCCGAGTGGTACTTCGCACCGGCTGCTGTCGCGAGCATCGGCTACTTCCGCAAGGAGCGTACGGGTGTATTCGTTCGCAACGACGAAGACCCGATCGAGGACGCCAACGGCTTCCGTGATATCACGGACCCGTGTGAGGCCGGCGGCATCTTCAACCCGATCGCCGACCCCAACGTGTTCGCACCGCCGGGAACTCCGCCAGGTGTCTGTGTGCCGACCACGCAGATCATCAACGGCACGGGTGAAACGACGCAGTCCGGTTTCGAGTTTGCGATCCAGTACGACCTGTCGAACTTCGAGGAGCAGCTGGGCTGGGCCTCGGGCTTCGGCTTCCTGGCCAACTACACGATTCAGGACTTCGATGGTGGTGATAACTTCCTCGGCCCCACGAGTCGTGCCGACACGGTGTTCACCGCACTCGGTAACCCCGATGTCACGCTGCGACAGCCGCTCGTGGATCTCTCGGAGAATGCCTACAACATCACGGTGTTCTACGAGAAGTATGATCTCTCGGCGCGACTGCGTTACACCTGGCGTGAGGCTTATCGTTCTACCGATTTCGGTAGCACGACGAGCTTCCCCTGGGGCTTCCCGGTGGTCCAGGACGACCGTGGGCAGCTCAACGGCAGCATCAGCTACAACGTCACCGACAACCTCAATGTTGGTCTGGAAGCTATCAACATTACGGAGTCTGAAGTCGAGCAGTACTGTGTCAACGAGAACGCATTGCTCTGCTTCCAGGGCCTGACCGATCGTCGTGTCACGTTTGGCGCCAGCTACCGGTTCTAAAAGGCGAGGCCCCGGCCATGCGCCGGGGCCTTACCCCGCTTCCGGTTTGACTCGGGATACCCCCGCTGACCAAGAGCCTCGCCATGAGTTCCGATCAGCACTGCACGAAAGCAACGGCCCGCGGCACCGCTTTTTGCGTGATTTTGAGCATTGCACTCGGCCTGGACGCCTGCGGATCAGGTGGTGGTACCCCAACAGTCGCCACGCCGCAAAACCCGCCGCCCGTTGTTACCCCGCCACCCGTTGATGAGGCCGCCTACACGGTCGTCTCCACACGAACGCTGTCGGCCGATGGCTTCGAGGCGGGCGTGGACACTTACGATCTGATTCGGAACTTCGGCGGCCCGAATCCGATCGAGGCGCCGGACCTCTACGCGGTCAATCACCCCGGCGCGCCACACATCTACGAGGACGAAGACGCCGAGGTCGGAAACCACTTTGTCTTTGTCCTGCACCGGGATCTGGACCGGGACCGAGATCGCCTGGACATCACGGATCGGCAACGGAACGAGATCAAGACCTACAACTCGTCTGAAGACGCCGTGAAGGGCTTTGAGAACGAGACGCTCGTCTTCCGCTGGAAGTTCAAGATAAACGCGGACATGAGTGTCTCGACCCGATTCACGAACCTGTTTCAGTTGAAGGCAGTCGGTGGCGACGATAGCCAGCCCATCATTACAATTTCGGGCGCAGAGCGTAGCGGCGAAGACGGCATCGAAGTTCGCCACAGCCCTCTGCAGGCGACAGCGCTGCTTGCGCGAACACCCTGGCCCGAAGTCACCGGGGAGTGGCTCGACGCCTACTGCCGGGCGACGTTCTCCGATACAGGGGCATTCCGCATGATTGTGACTCGAGTCCGTGATGGTGCGGTCATCTTCGACATTGCTGTCGATGAGCTCGACTTATGGCGTGGCGACAGTCCGGAACACTTCGTCCGGCCCAAGTGGGGCATCTACCGCTCGCTGGTGGATCTCGACAACCTTCGCCCTGACGAGGAGCGCGTCCGCTTCGCTAACTTTGTCCTTAGTAAGGTCGTCCTCGACAACTAGCGACGCCACCTTCGGGTCACTCATACGTGACATTGCGCGTGACGTAACCGTCTTCGTTGGCCCGGATTGGCGCCGTGTCTTTCATGACGACGTCCTCGATCTCGGTTATCGGTTCACCGTTCGTCAGGTACAGGTCGAGTGGTGGGGGGGCGCGCGCGGGAGGGGGAGAAAAGGTAGAGAGACGGGAGCCGGGGGACGCGACCCCGCGGCGAGAGAAGTTTGGAGGCCCGGAGGAGGACAATTAGAAAACGCAGGAGG
>CALBPI010000068.1 GCA_937899415.1 uncultured Gammaproteobacteria bacterium
CCACCGACGAATCGACACCGCCCGACATCGCCACGATGACGGGACCCGTGCCTTCGGGCATCCAGAATTCCGTGTCCATATCGTTATTTTACGAGAAATACGGCAACGCTGCGGCTGCCGGGCGCGTTTCAGATGCGCTGCGCCTTGCGTTCGAAGCGGCGCGCCAGGCCTGCGGCGTCGAGGTCAGGCTCGACGACGAGCTGCTCGCGCTTGCCGCGCGTGTAGTCTTCGAGGGCGGCCAGCATCAGCGGCGAACGCAGCCGGTGTGCCTCGGCCTCCAGTGCGGCGCGATCGTGCCAGTGCACGCTCAGGATGCCGGCATCGAGCGCGAGCCCGTCGGGAACGCCGGGCGCGTCGCCGCAGTAGACAAGCTGTAGCTTGCGTTTGTTGCGGTGCAGGTCGAGCCAGAGATAGGCACCAATGAAGCCCGTGACTGTGAAGTCGAAGCGCGTCTCCTCGAGCACCTCGCGGACGATGGCCTGTTCGGGTGACTCGCCGGCTTCGATGTGGCCACCCGGCAGGCTCACGGCTAGCCCCCGAGAACTCATTTCCTCGATGCAGAGGTAGCGGCCGTCGCGTTCGGCGATGGCGGCAACCGTCACATCCGTTTCAAGGGTTTCCTGCGTCATATCTCAAAGGTGCAGGTTGCGAAACTCGTGCTCGACTTCGCTGGCGGCCCAGATCTCGTCAAAGGTCTGCAGGTAATTCGTAGCCACGGGGGGGGAGTAGCTGTCCGCGATGCCTTCCCAGCGCGTCGCGTCGAGGCGGTAGGCAATGGCGCGGTTGTCGGCGATGCAATAAGCCTCTGGATGATCACGGTAGTCGTCGTGAACGTTGCGAAATTCGATGAAGCTGTTGAGCCTGCGCCCCATGGTGACCAGCCGGTTGCCATTCTTGATGGCCCGCATGGGGTCTGCGATGAGTACCCGCACCCGCGCAAACCGTCTCGACAGGATCAGTTTCTTTACGGCTTCGAGAAAGTCCGGGTGGTCGTAAATACCAGGCTCCAGGTCGCGAGTCAGGATCGACACCTTGCGTTCGGCCAGCGCGCACACCTGCGTTGCCGCCTCGCGCATGTCACCGCGCGAGGACAGCACCCAGCGTTCGCCTTCCCGTCGGGGATGTTCTGCTGCCGTCATTTGCACTACTGCTCCCGTTCCCGTGCGTATCCCACGGGGACCGCGCGAGCGCAGTGCCAGCAGGTCGGCTTAGGTCCGGCTTAACCGCATCATGCGGTGTTCGATCCCGGCCTCCATGAACGGGTCACCGACTGCGGTGAACCCGAACGACTCGTAGAAGCCAACGGCCTCCGACTGCGCGTGCAGCCAGGGGACCGCTTCGCCTTGATGAATGGCTGCGTAGAGCAGCGCCTCCAGTAGGGCGGCACCCACACCCGCGCCGCGGGCAACAGGCAATACCGCCATCCTCGTGATCTTACCGTCGGGCTGCAGGCGCCCCGTGCCGACCGCGTCACGTTTTGTGCCGTAGGCCAGGAAGTGCGTGCTGTCCGCGTCGTACTCATCCCATTCGAGTTCGGGCGGTACGTTCTGTTCCGAAATGAACACGCGCTCGCGAATCTCGCGGATGGCGCCGCCGTCCTCGATCCAGTCGGCAACCCGGACCTCGGGTTTCTGCATCGCGTCGCCCACGTTATGTCAACTCGGGTCCGGGGCGTCGTCGCCGCGGGCGCGCAGCGCCTCCTCGGCAAGCAGCGTGGCGATGCCCGTGTAGCTTCCGGGTGTCATGTCGAGCAGCGCAGCCTTGGCGGCCTCGGGGATTTCGAGGCTCGCGACAAAGCCCGCAAGCTGCGTGGCGTCGATGGCGGCGCCGCGTGTCAGCGCCTTGAGCCGATCATAGGCGTCGGGCACCCCGTGGCGGCGCATGAGGGTCTGCACGGGCTCCGCGAGGACCTCCCAGCTGGCCTCGAGGTCTGCCTGCATGCGCGGCCGGTCCACCTCGAGCTTGGACAAGCCGCGCGAGAACGAGGCACAGGCGATCAGGCAGTGGCCCAGGGCTGTGCCCAGATTGCGCAGCACCGTGGAGTCCGTGAGGTCACGTTGCCAGCGCGAAATCGGCAGCTTCTCGGCGAAGTGCGTGAGCAGGGCATTGGCGACACCCAGGTTGCCTTCAGCGTTCTCGAAGTCGATGGGGTTGACCTTATGCGGCATCGTCGAGGAACCGACTTCGCCCTCGATGACACGTTGGCGAAAGTAGCCCAGGCTGATGTAGCCCCAGATATCGCGGGCGAGGTCGATGAGTACGGTGTTGAACCGCGTCAATGCGTGGGCGAGCTCCGCGATCCAGTCGTGCGGCTCGATCTGCGTGGTCATGGCGTTGGGCGCGAGATCCAGTCGCCTCAGCAGCCGCGCGCTCTGTGCGGGCCAGTCGACGTCGGGGTAAGCCGCGGCGTGTGCGTTGAAGTTGCCGACGGCGCCATTGAACTTGCCCAAGGGCTCGACGCTGGCTACAGCGCGAAGCTGGCGGTCGAGTCGAACAACGACGTTGGCGAGTTCCTTGCCTAACGTTGTCGGGCTCGCCGTCTGACCGTGCGTACGCGACAACATGGGCTGCGACGTCTCCGCGGCAGCGAGCGCCGCGAGCTGGTTGGTTATGCCGCGCATTGCGGGCTGCAGCACGCGGTCTCGCGCGTCACGCAGCATCAGCGCGTAGGCTAAGTTGTTGATGTCTTCCGACGTGCAGCCGAAGTGGATGAACTCGCTGATGCGCTCGGCACCGTCCAGGCCGGTGATCACCTCGCGCAGGTAATATTCACAGGCTTTGACGTCGTGATTGGTGCGCGCCTCGATGGCTTTCACGCGCGCCGCGTCCTCGATCCCGAAGTCGTCAACGAGTTGTGTGAGCCGCTCGTCGATGCGGTCCGGGAGCGCGTCGAGTTCGCTGATCTCGGCGCTCTCAGCAAGCACCTGCAGCCAGCGCACCTCGATCTCGATGCGGTAGCGGATGAGGCCGTACTCGCTGGCGATGTCGCGTAGCGGGGCGACCTTGCCGGCGTAGCGCCCGTCCACGGGGGACAGCGCCTTGAGCGACTGGTATTGAGACGCCTCGGGTTCGTTCGATGCCATTCTGTTCATGCCCTCCGGGTGCCGTCACAACCCTGCGGGTACGGCCGCGATGGGCGTGCTGGACAAGCTTCAGCAAACCCCTAATCATACACGCCCCGGGGACGTGGTGGCCGCCGCCCCGAGCGGCCCACCGCAGCATCACACTCAAGGTTTAGGGCCAGGACATGAGCGACAAGGCAACGCGAATCGAGCGCGACAGCATGGGTGAACTCGAGGTGCCGGAAACGGCACTCTGGGGTGCCCAGACGCAACGCGCCGTCAATAACTTCAAGATTTCGGGCGAGACCATGCCGGCCGCCTTCATTACGGCGCTCGCACGCGTGAAATGGGCCTGCGCTGGCGCCAACGCCGAGCTTGGGCTGCTGGGCTCATCGCGTGCTGTGGCGATCCAGCAGGCCGCGCAGACGATCATCGACGGCGAGCACCTCGACGCGTTTCCTGTCGACGTGTTCCAGACGGGCTCGGGCACCTCGACCAATATGAATGCCAACGAGGTGATCGCGCGGCTTGCAAGTGACATCGCCGACAAACCCGTCCACCCCAACGACGACGTCAACATGGGGCAGAGCAGCAACGATGTCATCCCGACCACGATTCACGTGAGTGCCGCGCTCAGCGTGCGTGAGCAGCTGCTGCCCGCGTTGGAGCACCTGGCGACGGTGCTCGAGGAAAAGGCCGCGACACTCGACACCGTGGTCAAGACGGGTCGCACTCACCTCATGGACGCGATGCCCGTGCGCCTGAGCCAGGAGCTGGGTGCCTGGCGCCAGCAGATCGTCTCAGGCATGGCGCGCGTCGAAGCGACGTTACCGCGCCTGACGCGGCTCGCGCAGGGCGGCACGGCCGTCGGCAGCGGCATCAACGCGCACCCGCGCTTCGGTGCCAAGGTCGCCACGCTGCTCGCCGAGCAGACGAAATGCCCATTTGAGCCTGCTGAGTCGCATTTCGAAGCGCTGGCCTGTCAGGACACGGCCGTCGAATTGTCCGGGCAGCTCAAGGTTGTCGCCGTCAGTCTCATGAAGATCGCCAATGACCTGCGCTGGATGAACTCTGGGCCGCTTGCGGGCCTTGGTGAGATCGCACTGCCCGCGCTGCAGCCGGGCTCGAGCATCATGCCGGGCAAGGTGAATCCCGTGATCCCCGAAGCGGTGGCCATGGTCGCCGCACAGGTCATCGGCAACGACGCTGCCGTTACCGTGGGCGGGCAGGCCGGAAATTTCCAGCTCAACGTGATGCTGCCAATGGTTGCGAAGAATGTTCTGCAATCCATTGAATTAATTAGTAACGCAGCCCGGCATATCGCCGACTATGCGATTGCCGGCTTCACGGTCAACGAAGACAACCTCACGCAGGCGCTGGGCCGCAACCCGATCCTTGTGACGGCGCTGAATCCCGTGATTGGCTACGAGCTGGGTGCCAAGGTGGCCAAGACGGCTTACGCCGAAGGGCGGCCCGTCAAGGATGTCGCGCTGGAAATGACCGAGCTGTCTGCTGAAGAGCTTGATCGCCTGCTCGACCCGGCCGGGCTCACGGAGGGCGGTATCCGCAACTGATGGTCGACGCAGCGCGACTTCGGCGCGCCCTCGTTGGGCATGAGGCGCCGCCCGATCCCAACGACGTCGTGGTCCCCGTGGCCGAACCGGCGCTGCCCGAAGGTTGGCGTGAGCGTCGCATCGCCGGCGCGCGACATGCGGCGATTCTCGTGCCGTTCGTCGATACCGGAGACGGTCTCGAGGTCGTGCTCACCGAACGCGCGGCGCACCTGAAACATCATCCGGGCCAGGTCAGCTTCCCGGGCGGTGCGGCGGAGCCCCACGATGCGAACCTTGCGGCGACGGCGTTGCGCGAGACCGAAGAGGAAGTGGGTATCCAGGCCAGTCGTGTAGAAGTGCTGGGCTACCTGCGTCCGCAGTGGACCATCAGTGGCTATACGATGACGCCGGTCATCGGGCTCGTTTCGGGTGCTGTGTCACTGATGCCTGATCCGAGCGAGGTCGCAACCGCCTTTCAGGTTCCGGCGGCGCACCTGTTCGATGTGCGTCAGCACCGACATTTTCGGCGCGAATATGACGGATTCGCGTTTGACGCGCTCGAGATTCAGTGGCGTGAACACCGGATATGGGGCGCTACGGCCGGCGTGATCGAGCGCCTGCACCGCGTCATCGAGCGGCAGGACTAGCGAGATCCACTAGCGGGGCCGCTCAAACAGGTAGTGGCTGACGCCCCATTCCTGCCCTTTGTCATAGCCGAAGAGCTCCGCGCAGGCCATAAAGAACATGCGCCAGCGCATCCACCAGCGCTGGGTTTCGGGCTCGCCGTAGGTCTCGCTGAGGATGGGCCGCACCTGCGCCTCGCGGGCGTCCATCGTGGCCAGCCAGGCGTTCGAGGTCTTCTCGTAGTGTCGGCCGTCCCAGCGCCACTGGCTCACGAGTGACAGGTGGTCCTGGAAGCGCAGTGCCAGATCGTCGCTGGGCATCATGCCGCCCGAGAAGAAGTGCCGGCTCATCCAGTCTGCGCTGCCCCGATCCTCGAACAGGTAGGCTGCGCTGCGGTGCGCGAACACGTGCATGAAGAAGCGTCCGCCAGGGACCAGCCAGTCGTGCACGCGCGCGAACAGGCGGGGCCAGTTACGCATGTGCTCGAACATCTCGACCGACACCACACGATCGAAGTGTGCGTCTGGGTCAAACACGTTCATGTCGGCCGTGATAATCGTCACGTTGTCGAGTCCGCGCCGTTGCGCTTCGGCCTTGATCCACTCGCGTTGCGATTGTGAGTTGGAGACGCCGGTCACCTGGCAATTCGGGTAATGCGCCGCGATCCAGAGCGACACAGAGCCCCAGCCGCAGCCGAGATCGAGTACCCGCTGGCCGTCCGTGATGCCTGCCCGATTGCAGGACACTTGCAAGGCGGCGGCTTCCGAGGCTTCTAGGGTGGTGACACCGTCAGGCCAGAAGCCGCAGCTGTATTTTCGGTGCGGGCCCAGTACGGCGCCGAAGAACGCTGCCGGTACCTCGTAGTGCTGTTCGTTGGCGAGGTCGGGCACGAGCGCGATGGGCGCCTCACGCAGCGCCTCAACAAAGCGCTGTTTATCGCTGGCGACGCGTTCTGCGTCGGTGGTTGCGGACTGCTGCAGTCGCTTCGCCATGAGTCCACGCATTGCGCGCCGTAGAAGTGCATCGGGGATCCAGCCGCGCTCGGTCCAGGCGATCGTGCGTTCATTGGCGAGTCCCACGTGCGGCGCTCCTTGGGCGTCAGTTTTCGGGTGATCTGTGCGGCCAGACGCGGCATGCTACGCGAGCCACGCGGGCGCCGCACTTGCCCGTGATTTGGGGTCTGGAAACGCAAGCACTATTGAACATTAGCCAATAGTCATATTTATATAAAACAATTAGTAATGACCAATATCTCTAAACTCATTAATGTTATGGCCGCCCTGCGAGATCCTGAGTCTGGCTGCCCCTGGGACCTCGAGCAGGATTTCGCGAGCATCGCGCCCTACACGATTGAGGAGGCCTACGAGGTCGCCGATGCTATTGAACGGGGCGCCTTGCAGGAGCTGCCCGACGAACTCGGCGATTTGCTCCTGCAGGTTGTATTTCATGCCCGCATGGCCGAGGAGCAGGGCCTTTTTGCGTTTGACGACGTGGTCACGGCCATCGTCGACAAGATGGTGCGGCGTCACCCGCACGTGTTCGGCGACGAGGAGCGCGGCGACAGTGCGCGGGTGCTGGGTCGTTGGGAAGACATCAAGGCGGCCGAGCGCGCCGCAGCAGGCGGCGAGGCGGCCGCGGACGACAGCGCCCTGGCCGGCGTGGCTGCGGGGCTGCCCGCACTGCAACGGGCCGTGAAGCTTGGCAAACGAGCGGCGCGCGCCGGGTTTGACTGGCGCGCACCCGAGCAAGTGCGCGGCAAGGTGGATGAGGAATTGGCCGAGCTCGATGCGGCGATCGCCGAGCTTGCTCCCCGTGTCAGCGGCGCGGACAGCGCCGTTGAGGACGAGCTCGGCGACCTGTTGTTCACCGTCGCACAGTGGTCGCGACACCTCGGGGTGGATCCGGCGCGCGCGTTGCGGCGGTCCTCGGCCAAATTCGAGCGCCGCTTTCGGCGCATGGAGGCGGGTCTGGACGGGGCGCCCGATACGCATGACGATGCCGCGCTGGACGCTGCCTGGGAGGCCGCAAAGGCCCGCGACGCCTGAGGTTCAGCGTTTCAGGCTCATTCAGGCCGTATTCAGCCCCGCGCGCGTAGTGTGGGCTCACGCTCCCGGCATGGGGCCGGGGCGCACTGTGTGAGTCCTCCGGAGGCAACCATGAACACCCCCAAGCGAATCGCGGCCGCAACCGCGCTGTGCCTGGCCACTGCGGCGCAGCCAGCATTGGCCGACCCCCGTTACGACGACGGCGGCGAAACCACCTACGAGTACGCCCGCGTGCTCGACGTCAAACCCCTGATCCGCACCGTGCAGGTCGAGATCCCCGTTCGCGAGTGCTACGAGCGCCCCGTCGAGGTGCGCCGTGAGCGCCGTCGCGGTGGGTTCGGCCGCGTGATTGCGGGTGGCATCATCGGTGGCGTCATCGGCAGCCAATTCGGTGATGGCAGCGGCCGCGAGGCCATGACGGTGCTCGGCAGCGTCATGGGCGCCGCCAGTGCGTCTGAAAAGAACCAACATGAACACGGCCGTCAAGAACGCGTTCAGAAGTACTGTGAGACCACCTACGAGTACGAGGAACGCGACCGTGTTGAGGGCTTCCGCGTGACCTATGAGTTCGACGGCAAGACCTACACGACCCGCACCGAGACCGATCCCGGTGACGAGATCCGTGTGCGCGTCGACGTCAGGCCGCTGGTCGACTGAATCCCCGAGGCACCCGTGCAGCGGCTGAAATCGAGCAACGCGTCATTGCAAAGGCGTACGTGGCAACCGAGAATTCCCAGGATGATCAGGATTCTCGGTGCCACCCTGTTGCTGGCCGCCGGCACGGCCCAGGCCCTGCCGGTCGCGCCTGCCACAGATGCGTCCGGTGCGGTGGCCGTCGTTGCCGACAACCCCGCGCCGGATGCCGTGGCGCGCGACAAGGTGACGCTCGAAGAGGCCGTGCGCCGCGTACGCAAGCAGTACGGTGGCCGCATCGTGTCCGCGGAGACGCAGGGCAGCGGCGATCGCCGCGTGCACGTGATCAAGGTGCTGACCGACGACGGTCGCGTGCGCACGGTTCGGATCAACGCGAACTGATATGCGTTTGCTACTCGTAGAAGACGACGTCGCGCTGCGCGAGAGCCTGACCAACCAGCTGCTGTCGGCGGGCTACCGCGTGGAGCAGGCGGCGGACGGGGAAGAGGGCTGGTACTACGCCAGCGAGTACCCCATCGATCTGGCCATTGTCGATCTGGGCTTGCCGAAAATGCCCGGACTCGAGCTCGTACAGAAGCTGCGCGAGTCGGGCCGCACCTACCCGATCCTCATTCTGACAGCGCGCGACAGCTGGCAGGACAAGGTCGACGGCCTGCAGAGCGGCGCCGACGACTACGTGGCCAAGCCATTCCACTTCGAAGAGCTCGCCGCCCGCGTGAATGCGCTGCTGCGCCGCGCCGGCGGCTGGGCATCGGCCGAGCTCGACTGCGGTCGCATCAAGCTCGACACCTCGAAGCAACTGCTCACGGTCGACAACGAGAGTGTTGAACTCACGAGTTTTGAATACGCCTTACTTGAGCACCTGATGATCCGCGCAGGCGACGTGATCTCGAAGACCGAGCTCACGGAGCGGCTCTACGACCAGGACTACGAGCGCGACAGCAACGTCATCGAAGTGTTTATCGGTCGTCTGCGCAAGAAGCTCGACCCGGACGGCACACTGAAGCCCATCGAGACCTTGCGCGGCCGCGGCTACCGCTTCGCGCTGGCCCGGGCCGGCGACTGAGCGGCAGCGTGCGCTCGCTGCGGCTACGTCTGCTGGCCTGGACGAGCCTGCTGCTGGCGGCAAGCTTCGCGCTGCTGGGCGCCGTCATCGACTCGGGTTTTGAGGCGGCGCTCGAACAAGCACAGCGCGATCTGCTCGACAGCCAGATCATCACTTTGCTGGCCGTTTCCGAGCCTGGTGAGGGTGAATCACTCGCCTTGCCTTACGACATGCCCGAAGTGCGTCTCAACGCGCCAGGGTCGGGCCTGTATGCATCCATTCGCGACAACACGGGTGCCGCGCAATGGCAGTCCGCCTCGGTCGTTGGGCTCGACATCGAGCCCGCTGCGCCGCTGCCGGAAGCAGGCCAACGCCTCGTAACGGTCCAGGAGACCTCGACGGGTGAACGCTTGCAGGCCATGACGCTCGGCATCGTCTGGCAGTTTGATGACACGCGCAGTCGTTACTTCGCGCTGACGGTTGCCGAAAGCCGCGCGAGCATCGAAGCGCAGCTCCGGAGCTTTCGCGGCCAGCTCTACATGGCTTTTGCGGCTATCGCGGTGGTGTTGCTGATTGCGGTGGCTGCGTTGCTGTCGTGGCTGCTGCGGCCGCTAGGTCAGATCGCGCGCGAGATTCGCGCCGTCGAAGCCGGCGAGCGCGGAAGCCTCTCTGCTGACTACCCGAGCGAGCTCACAGGCGTCGCCCGCAACCTCAACCGCTTGGTCGACAGCGAGACGCGACGCACCACGCGCTACCAGCAAACGCTGTCCAACCTGGCGCACAGTTTGAAGACGCCATTGGCGGCGGCACAAAGCCTGCTGGGCGAACGCGGTGACCGCGAGGACCCTGTGGCGGAGCAGCTCATGCGCATGCAGGACATCGTGCGCTACCAGCTCGCGCGGCCCGCCGCGGCGGGCGGTCAGCTTACGGGGCGTGGCGCTGTGCCCATTCTGCCCGAGCTTCACGCGCTGCTCGATGGGCTCGACAAGGTCTATCGCGACAAGGGCGTCAGTGCCGAACTCGATGTTGCCGAAAACCTGAGCTTTGATGGCGACCGTGGCGATCTCGTCGAGATCGTGGGCAACCTGCTCGACAATGCCTACAAGTGGAGTGAACGCCGCGTGTTGCTCGAGGCGCGCGGTGATCAGGCGGTGCTCACGATTCGTATCGAAGATGACGGGCCGGGCATCGATGATGTCGCTGGCGCACTCGAACGCGGCACGCGGCTCGATGAAACCACGCCCGGCACGGGCATCGGTCTGGCCGTCGCCAATGAACTTGTTGCCGTGTACGAGGGCACGCTGGATATCAATCGCGGGCCGCTGGGTGGTGCGCAGCTGACAGTGACCTTGCCGGGCGGGACTTCGGGCGGCGACTGAGGCCTGTGCGATAATCGCCGCATGACGCGGTCTCCAACGCCGCGCGCAGACGATCTGATGCTGCGCGACGCGTACGCGCTGGCCACGGGCAAGCGCCTCAATCAATACACTCTGGACACTTCGCAGGCACAACGCGCCGCCCGCGAGGCGCTCGCGCTCGTCCATGCGGGTGGTGACGATGACTTGCCGATTGGCCAGCACCGCGACGCCATCATCGAGGCGTTGCAGACGAACCGCGTGATCGTGGTGTCGGGCGAGACGGGCTCGGGCAAAACCACGCAGCTGCCGCGATATGCAGTCGCTGCAGGATTCGGCCGTCGCGCCATGATCGGCCACACGCAGCCCCGTCGCATCGCGGCGCGCGCTGTCGCCAGCCGTATTGCCGAACTCTCTGGCGTCACGTTGGGAGAGGGTGTGGGTTACGCCGTTCGCTTCGACGACCGCAGTGCGCCCAACACCCTCGTGCGCGTGATGACCGACGGTATCCTGCTGAATGCGCTGCAGCGCGACCCGCTGTTGCTCGACTACGAGGTCATCATTGTTGACGAGGCGCACGAGCGCAGCCTCAACATCGATTTCCTGCTGGGTTATCTCAAGCGTCTGCTCGACAAGCGCGACGACCTGCGCCTCATCATCACATCGGCGACCATCGACCACGAGCGCTTCGCCGCACATTTCGGCGACGCGCCTGTCATTGAAGTCTCCGGGCGCGGCCACCCGGTCACCGTGCACTACACAGACACGGCCGTCGCCACCGATGACAGCCGCAAGCTCGCGCGCCAGGTCGCCGAAGCGGTCGACAGCGTGCTCTCCGAGCGGCTCGCCGAGGGCGCGCCCGACGTGCTGGTGTTTCTGCCCGGCGAACGCGAGATCCGTGATGCCGAGCGTGCCATCAGCAAGCGGCGTGGGCCCGATGTTGATGTCTTGCCGCTCTACGGTCGGCTGTCCGACAAAGACCAGGCGCGCGTGTTCCAGGCGGCGGGTCGACGCCGCGTCGTGTTGGCGACCAACGTGGCCGAGACCTCGATCACGGTGCCGCGTATTGGTGCGGTGATTGACTCGGGCCTTGCGCGCATCAGTCGCTACGCGCACCGCAGCCGCGTGCAGCGCCTTGGCGTGGAGCCCGCGTCGCAGGCCAGCGCCAATCAGCGTGCAGGGCGTTGCGGGCGCATCGGTCCCGGCGTGTGTCTGCGCCTGTACCCCGAGTCAGACTTCGAGTCGCGCGATGCGTTTACCAACCCGGAGATCCTGCGGACGAATCTCGCGAGCGTCGTGTTGCAGATGGCGGCGCTAGGGCTTGGTGACCCGCTCGCGTTTCCGTTTCTCGACGCGCCCAGCGCAGCAACCGTCGACGATGCACGACGCTTGCTCACCGAACTGGGTGCGCTGGGCGGCAAGCGCAAGATTACGAAACTGGGGCGTAGACTCGCACGCCTGCCGCTTGATCCGCGCCTCGCACGCATGCTCGTGGCCGAAACTGATCCTCAAACGCTCGCCATCGTCACGGTCATCGTCGCCGCACTGAGTATCCAGGACCCGCGCTTGCGGCCACCCGACCAGGCCGAGGCCGCGGACACGGCGCACGCGGCCTTTGAGGTGCCCGGTTCCGACTTTCTCGGGTTGTACGCACTCTGGACTGCGGCCCACGCGCAACGCGAGGCCCTGGGTCGCCGCGCCTACGAGCGCTGGTGCGAAACGAATTTTCTATCGCCGCGGCGCATGCGCGAGTGGGGTGAGGTGTTCACGCAGCTTGCCCGGCTCGTGAGCGCGGATCGCAAACAGCTGCCGCCGCTGGCCAGCGTGGTTGATTCGCGCGCAGACCGTGTCCACCGCGCCGTGCTGACTGGCCTGCTGTCGCACATTGGGACGCATGAGGCCGACGGCGAGTACGTCGGCGCGGGCGCGCGCCGCTTTCGACTGCACCCGGCGTCGACCCTGCACGGGCGCACGCCGCGCTGGGTCATGGCGCTCGAAATCGTGCAAACGCACCGCAGGCTGGCACGACATGTCGCGCGCTTTGACGCACGCTGGCTGCCGCCAATTGCGGGCCGCCTCGTTGAGTACGAATACCAACAGCCCTATTGGAACGCGAAGCGGGGCCGCGTCGAGGCAAAGCGCACGAGTCTCCTGTACGGCCTTGTGATCGAAGCCGGAAAACGTGTGGACTTTGGCGCCATCGATGCGGTGTCGGCCAGGACAGTGTTCCTTCGCGACGCACTCGCGGCTGATCGTGTAGGCCTCAAAGCTGAGTTCCTCGCACACAACCGCGCCGTGCTCGAAACCGTGGCCGGTATCGCGGGTCGTTTGCGACGGCGCGTGGAGATCGGGCCTGCCGCGTTGGCAGCGCGCTACGCTGATTGTCTGCCTGAGTCGGTCATCGACCGGCGCTCGCTCGCGCGCTGGCTTGAGAAGGCCACGGCCGATGAACGCGCGCGGCTGCACTTCTCGCAGGACCAGCTCACGGGCGAGGCGCTCGACGATGACGTGCTGGCCGACATGCCCGAGAAGGTCGAGCTCGCGGGCAATCGCCTCAAGATTGACTATCAATTCGCCCCCGACCGCATTGACGATGGCGCCAGCGTTGTCGTTCCTGCGGCCTTATTGCCCGCGATTACGATGAGCCAGATCGAGACGAGCATTCCAGGGCTCACGGCGCGTCGTATCGAAGCGCGGCTGCGCGCGCTGCCCAAGGTCAGCCGCCGGCAACTGCACCCGATTCGTGAGGTGGCGAGCCGACTCGTCGCGCGTCTCGGAGAGCTCGGAACGACGGGCTCACTCGATGCCCGGTTGTCGGCCCTGCTCGCGACCGAGTACCGCGTCGAGGTTGCGCCTGACTCCTGGGCCGAGCTTGTTGAGCCCGACTACCTGAAACCTGCCATTCGTGTCGTCGACGATCGTGGCCGTGCGCTGGGTTCGGGGCGGGACCTTGAGGCACTCAAGCGCGATCTCGCGCCGCAGGTGCAGGCGCAGACGCGTGAGCTGACGCCCCAGACAGCGGCGAGCGAGACAACACCCAAGCGCGAGTGGCGCTTCGACGCCATTGCCGAGTCCCAGACGGAGTCGCGCGGTGAGCTGACTTTGACGGTCTACCCGGCGTTACGTGAGCGCGGCGCGGGCGTCATCGTGCATCCGTTCCTCGATGCGGGTGAGGCGCAGCTGGCGCACGATGCGGCCGTGCTCGCCTTGCTCGGCTACCGGTTTACGCAGCAGCTCAAAGCGCTGCGCAAGACGCTGCTTGCGGACCGCGAGATTCAGCTCCGATGGGCCGCACATAATGACCCTGGCGGCGCCGCGCTCATCGAGGATGTTCAGCGTGCGACCTTGCAGCGCGCCTTTGGCGACCGGTTTGCTGCGGTGCGCGACGCGGAGGCCTGGCGTGCGCTCTGCGACGCGCACGCGCATGAGGTGGTTGGCGCCGGTGAGCAGGTGCTCGCCGTGTTACGCGCGGTGCTGGCCGCGGAGGTAGCCTGTCGAGCTGCGCTCGACACGGCGCCCGAGCACGTCGTGGATGCGCGCGATGATGTGCGTGCCCAAATAGGGCGGTTGGTGTATCCGGGCTTTTTGGGGGCGACGCCTGCGGCGCGACTCGATGATCTGCCGCGCTTTCTCGAGGGCGCGCGCCTGAGGCTCGAGCGTGTCGCGTCCAACACAGCACGCGACCACGATTCGATGGCCATGGTGCACAGCCTTGAGGCGCGCATCAAAGCGTTTGACCGCGCCACGCCGACGCCGGAACAGCGAGACGCCCTCGAGGCCTTCCGCTGGCTCGTTGAGGAGTTGCGCGTCTCGTTGTTCGCCCAGGTGCTGGGCACCCGCGATAAGGTCTCCGCCAAGCGCCTCGAAAAGCGCTGGGAAGAGATTCTGCGGATGGCGGCCTGAGCCTAGCTGCCGGTCGGCTTACCGCCGTTACTTGTGATCGTCTCGGCGATGCCCTTGAGCGGCTCGATGAGATCCATGGGCAGCGGGAACACGATGGTCGAGCTTTTCTCGCCGGCAATATCTTTGAGCGTTTGCAGGTAACGCAGCTGCAGGGCCTGCTTCTCGCCCGCGAGCATGCGTGCGGCCTCGGCGAGCTTCTGTGCGGCCTGTTGCTCACCTTCGGCGTTGATCACCTTGGCGCGACGGGAACGTTCCGCTTCGGCCTGCTGGGCGATGGCGCGGATCATGCTTTCGTCGAGGTCGACGTGCTTGATCTCGACGTTGGCCACCTTGATGCCCCAGTTGTCGGTGCGCGAGTCGAGGATCGTCTGAATGTCGGCGTTGAGCTTGTCGCGCTCACTGAGCATGTCATCGAGCTCATGCTGACCCAGTACCGATCGCAATGTGGTTTGCGCAAGCTGACTTGTAGCCTCGAACACGTTGGCTACATTGATGATCGCTTTTTCAGCGGCAACGATGCGGAAGTAGATGACGGCATTCACTTTGACCGACACGTTGTCTTTGGAGATCACATCTTGCGTCGGGACGTCCATCACGTTGACGCGCAGGTCCACGATGGTCGCTTTCTGTACAAACGGGAACAGAAAGATAATGCCGGGCCCTTTTACGGTCTGGTAGCGGCCAAGTAAGAACACCACTCCGCGCTCGTACTCCTGAAGAATCTTGAACGCATTGAACGCAATAACGACCGCAAGAACGGCGAGGAAAATAAGAAAGACATCCATTCGGAATGCTCCGTAATCGAAGAGTGGGCTGAGGCTAGGTTGCGGATTTCTTGGGAGACGGCATGGGGCTGACGTGCACAGTGAGCCCATCGAGGCGTGTGACCTGCAATGACTGTCCTGCGCGAACCGGGCGATCGCTGACGGCGTGCCAGCGTTCGCTCTCGAGCCAGACAAATCCTTCGCCATCGAAGTCGTCGATAGCAACAGCTTGGTGCTTCCGCATGCCGACCTCGCCTGTGACAGCGCCACGCACGTGCAGTCGCCGCGCGTAGAACGCAGTGCCGAGGGTCAGTGCGCCAATCGTCGCGGCGATACTGCCGAGCGTGAACCTGGAAATCTCAAAGCCTGGGACTCCCGTGTCGAAGGCCATAATGGCGCCGACGATAAACGCGATAATCCCGCCGAGCCCCAAGGCGCCAAACGAGGGCACGAAGATCTCAGCGGTCATGAGAACGACGCCCAGCAGAATGAGTCCGAGCCCCACGTAGTTCACGGGCATGACCTGCAGCGCGTAGGCGGCCAGCAGCAGGCAGATGGCGCCGATGACGCCGGGCACGATGGCGCCCGGGTTGAAGGCTTCAAACCACAGGCCGTAGACGCCGACGAGCACGAGCAATACGGCGATCGACGGGTCTGAAATGACAAGCAGCAGCTTTTGACGCCAGGTGGGCTCAAAGAACGAAACTTCGGCGCCGGCCGTCGCCAGCGTCACCGTGTCACCGTTGTCGAGCACAACACTCTCGCCGTCGACGGCTGTGAGCAATTCGTCGAGGCTGCTCGCGAGCACGTCGGCAACATTCTGCTCGACCGCCTCGCGCGCCGTCAGCGTGGCGCCGTCGCGCACCGCCTTCTCGGCCCAGTCGGCATTGCGGTCATGGCGCTCGGCCAGCGTCCGGATGTAGGAGACGGCATCATTAATGATCTTCCGGCCCATGGCGCTCGGATTGCGTTCGGTCGCGGGCGCGGCGTCCTCGGCGGCGGCCTCGGCCGCGGCTGCGTCGTCGCCTGCTGCGTCTTCGGTCCCGTCCACGGCATCACGCACGGCATCGGCAACTTCGTCGGCGCCATCGCTGCCCGGGCGACCCGGGGCGTCGTCGTCCGTCACGCCGCTGCCGCCGATATCCACGGGCGTTGCCGCACCAAGGTTGCTTGTGGGGTGCATGGCGGCCACGTGGCTCGCGAGCAGGATGTAGGTGCCCGCGCTGGCCGCGCGTGCACCACCCGGGCCGACCCAGGTCGCAACGGGAACCGGTGAGGCGAGAATCTCACTCACAATGTCGCGCATGGCGCTGTCGAGACCGCCCGGCGTGTCCATGCGCAGGACGATGAGATCGGCGTCCGCGTCGATGGCTTTGCGCATGCCTGTGCGTACAATTTCCGCGCTGGCCGCACCGATGCCGCCCTCGATATCGATAACGTAGGCATCGGCCGCGTGAGCGGTGTGGGTCAACGCCGCAGCGGTGGCCAGTGTCCCGAAAAACACGGACGCGACGCGGCGTACAGCTTGGCTTAGTCTTGCGAGGTTCATGGCTGCATTTTAGCACTTCGACCCCCGGTCACCGAAGGCCGCACGTTCACGGGGTGTCTAATGGCGTGCAATAATCAGTGACCTAGGGGGAGCATCTTCGGCGTGGCGCGCATCAAGTTTTTCACTACTGGCGGGACGATAGACAAGGTCTACTTCGATGCTGCAAGTGCATTCGAAGTCGGCGAGTCTGTCATCGATCACATCCTGCGCGAGGCCCTCGTCGACTACGAGTTTGAGTCTGTGTCGCTCATGCGAAAAGACAGTCTCGAAATGAGCGATGAGGATCGTTCCAGGATCCGCGCAGCGATCGAGGCCGATGCGGCGACGCGCATCATCGTGACGCACGGCACCGACACCATGGTGGATACGGCGCTCGCGCTCGAGGGGCTCGACGACAAGACCATCGTGCTCACGGGTGCATTGACGCCTGCGCGGTTCCGGTCAACGGATGCGATTTTTAACGTGGGCATGGCCGTCGCGGCCGTGCAGAGTCTGCCGGCGGGCGTCTATGTCGCCATGAGCGGGCAGGTGTTCGCGGCGGGCGATGTGGTCAAAAATCGCGACCGCAACCGATTTGAGGTGCTGCCCGAGAACGGCAGCGCCTGACAGGAGCATGAGATGAAGAGAACTGCAGTTGTCATGGCGCTCGCCTTGGCTGTGGCCCAACCCGCAATCGCACAGAATCCGATGGAGAACGTCGAAATCGAGGTTCAACAGGTTGGCGAGGGGCTGTACATGCTCATCGGTCGGGGCGGCAACCTTGGTCTGTCCGTCGGTGAGGATGCGACGTTTCTGATCGATGACCAGTTCGCGCCGCTCACCGACAAAATCATCGCGGCCGTTGCGACCGTGACCGATCGCCCCATCGACTACGTGCTCAACACGCACTGGCACTTCGACCACACGGGCGGCAACGAAAACTTAGGCGACAGCGCGCTCATCATGGCGCACGACAACGTGCGCAAGCGCATGGCGGCCGGTCAGTTCCTCGAGGCCTTCCAGATGCAGATCGACCCGGCGCCCGACGTGGCGCTGCCGGCCCTGACATTCAATGACACGCTGACTCTGCATGCCAACGGTCTGACCATCCGTGGCTTTCACATCGAGCACGCGCACACCGACGGCGACACGCTGGTCCATTTTGAAGAGGCCAACGTCGTGCACATGGGCGATACGTTCTTCAACGGCATCTACCCGTTTCTTGATGTCGAGAGCGGCGGTGACATCGACGGGCTGATCGAGGCCGCCGATGCCGTGCTCGCCATCGCCGACGAGGATACGAACATCATTCCCGGCCACGGCCCACTGGCCGATCGGGACGCGCTCCTTGGCTACCGCGCCATGCTCTCCGGTATACGCGATGCCGTGGCCAAAGGGATCGCCGAGGACATGAGCCTGGAGGAGATCCAGGCGACCGGTCCGTCGGCGCCCTTCGATGCCGAGTACGGTGACGGCTTCATGCCGCCCGAGCGCTTCGTCGCTGCCGTTTATGTCTCGCTGACCGACTGACCGGCCCGCGCGTTAACCCAGGTCGAAGTTAATGCCCTGGGCCAATGGCAGGTCGGTGCCGTAGTTGATCGTGTTGGTCTGGCGGCGCATGTAGGCCTGCCAGGAATCGCTGCCGGCCTCACGACCGCCACCGGTTTCCTTTTCACCACCGAACGCACCGCCGACTTCGGCGCCTGATGTGCCGATGTTGACGTTGGCGATGCCGCAGTCCGAACCGCTGGCTGCGAGGAACTGCTCCGCGCGCTGCAGGTTGTCTGTAAAGATGGCTGAGGACAGGCCCTGGCGCACATCGTTCTGCATCGCGATGGCTTCATCGAGCGTGTCGAAGCCGATCACGTAGAGCAACGGCGCGAAGGTCTCGTTCTGCACGATGTCCCAGTGGTTCTCTGCCGTCGCAATAGCAGGCGTGACAAAGTTGCCGGGGCGGTCGAGGCGATCGCCACCCGTGAGCAGTTCACCGCCTGCATCGCGAACGGCGGCAATGGCGTTTTCGAAACGTTCGACCGAAGACGCGTCGATGAGCGGACCCATGAGCGTCGCATCGTCGAGCGGGTCGCCGATGCGCACTTGCTTGTAAGCGCCGACGAGTTTCTCCAGAAGCTCGTCGCGGCGGCTTGAGTGCACGAAGACGCGGCGCGTCGTCGTGCAACGCTGGCCGGCTGTACCGACCGCACCGAAGACGATGGCCGGAACTGCAAGGTCCATGTTGGCGAACTCGTCCACGATCAGTGCGTTGTTGCCGCCGAGCTCGAGCAGCGAGCGGCCCATGCGGCGGGCGACCTGCGCGCCGACGTTGTTGCCGATCTCGCAGCTGCCCGTGAAGCTCATGAGGTCGATGCGGCGGTCGTCGACGAACTGCGTCGCGAGCGTGTTATCGACGTCGTTGAACAGGTGCATGATCGGCGGCAGGTCCATGTCGGCCAGCGCTTCATTGCAGATCTTTTGCACGGCGACACCGCAGAGCGGCGTCTTGGGCGAGGGCTTCCAGATGCAGACGTTGCCCGCGATGGCCGCGATGAATGCGTTCCAGGACCAGACGGCCACAGGAAAGTTGAACGCCGAGATGATGCCGACCAGCCCCAGCGGGTGCCACTGCTCGTACATGCGGTGCTGCGGGCGTTCCGAGTGCATGGTCTTGCCGTACATCATGCGCGACTGGCCGACGGCGAAGTCTGCGATGTCGATCATCTCCTGCACTTCACCCACGCCCTCGGCTTTGATCTTGCCGTTCTCGAGGCTGACGAGACTGCCCAGTGCGTCGAGGTTGTCGCGCAATGCGTTCCCCATGCGACGCACGGCTTCGCCGCGCGCAGGTGCAGGCACAGTGCGCCAGATGGCGAAGGCTTCGCGTGCGGCGACGACGATGCGTTCGTAGTCGTCAGCGCTCGAGACGCCCACGTGGGCAATGGTCTCGCCCGTCGTCGGGTTGATTGAAGCAATCCGGCCGGCGCCGGAATCCGCGAGCGGGGTGCCGCCAATCCAGGTGCCGGCGTTGTCGGCACCCAGGCCGAGCTGTTCAAGTACGGGGTGGGTCATGTTGGGTTCCTCTGTGGGCTTATTGGCCCGAGCTGGCCGTGGCGATGGCCAGCGATGAGACGTTGGCGTCGCCGCCGTCGGCGTACCAGCGTCCGAATCGGTTGGTCAGGATGTCTTCGAGCGTGAACTGCTCCTGCGCGACAAAGCCCGCGAAGCGGCCCGGCGTTTCGAGCACCTTGTCGACCACGGCGCAGATGCCGCTGGCCGTCGTGATCTGGATGGCCGACCAGAGTCGGCCGGCGACGCGCTGCGGGTAGACCTTGTTCACGTAGTTTTCTTCGCGCAGTACGCCAGCCTGCACGCCACGCACGGCGGCGTAGACGATGACAACGTCCTGCAGTGTCGCCGGGACGGCGCGCTCGAGAATCAGTTTGAGCGTTTCGCGGTCGTCCTTGAGCCCGAGTCCGTTCATGAGCAGGCGCATCTGCTCACAGTGGCCCGGGTAGCGCATGGTCTTGTAGTCCATGTTCCGCACGCGGTCGCGGTAGGTCTCCGCCAGCGAGCCGAGTCCGCCCGAGGTGTTGAACGCTTCATAGAGCGTGCCGTCGATCTGGATTTCCTCGAGGCCTTCGAGCGGGAGCACCTGTACGGGTTCGCCGTCGACGATGCTCGTGCAAAGGTTGGCGTATTCGTTAATGACGCCGTCCGTCGACCAGGTCAGCGCGTACTTGAGCGCGTTGCTTGGGTGCTGGGGCAGGGCACCGACACGCAGCTGCACATCTCGCACTTCGTCAAAGTGACTGATGAGCTCGTTGGCGGCGATGCTGATAAAGCCGGGCGCGAGACCACACTGCGGTACGAAGGCGGTGTCGGCGCCCTCGGCGAAACCGCGCACGGCTTCGGTAACGGCCACATCTTCGGTGAGATCGAAATAGTGCAGGCCGGCGTCGCGCGCGGCTTCGGCGACAGGCGGGTTGCAGAAAAAGGGCAGACTCGAGATCAAGGTGCCCGGCGTGTGCTCGGCGATGTGGGCCGCCAGTGCGGCCGGATCGGTCGCATCGAGCGCGAACGGCGTGACGTTATCCAAGCCGTGTCCGGTGGCGACGGTGCGGGCGGCTTCTGCGTCCGCGTCGGCCAACTGGACGTCGTAATCACCGCTGTCGGCAAGCAGACCCGAAATCAGCGCGCCGATCTTGCCGGCACCGAGAATCAGTACCTTGTGCATACCTTCTCATTCCCCATTTATTTTCAATGACTTGGGCGACTCTTCCGGCCGCCGCTGCGCAACCGTCCCGGGGTGCGCTTCACGTCAGGTGGCGCGGAGTGTGCCCAATCCGGCACGCCGTGACCACCCAGGGACTGCCCGGCAGTTTCTCATGTAACCGTAGGTCATTGGCAGCCTTGCGTTTTTCTTTTTGCAGCGCACAAAACCGCTGTGGCACCATCGCGCCATGAGCAAGTCACCCGCCCAGAATCCCTGGCACCCGGCAAGTTGGGAAACGCGCGTTGCGCGCCAGATGCCGACCTACCCCGACCCCGATCACCTGGCCGATGCCGTGCGCCGCCTGTCGTCGCTGCCGCCGCTCGTGACCTCGTGGGAAGTGGACAAACTCAAGGCACGCATCGCGGCCGCACAGCGCGGTGAGGCGTTCGTCATCCAGGGCGGCGACTGTGCCGAGACCTTCGACGGCTGCACGTCCGAGAATGTCGTGCAAAAGCTCAAGGTGCTGCTGCAGATGAGCCTCGTCGTGCTCTACGGTATGAAGAAGCCCGTCGTGCGCATCGGGCGCTTCGCGGGTCAGTACGCCAAGCCGCGCTCGGCCGATACCGAGACGCGTGACGGCGTGACCTTGCCGAGCTTCCGCGGCGACCTCGTGAACCGCAAGCCGTTTACCGAAGCCGATCGTAGGCCGGACCCCGAACTGATCCTGCGCGGTTATGAGCGTGCGGCGCTGACGCTCAACTTTATTCGTGGTCTGGTCGACGGCGGCTTCGCCGATCTGCACCATCCCGAGTACTGGGACCTCGACTGGGTCTCGCACTCGCCGTTGGCTGAGGACTACCGCCGCATCACGGATGCGATTTCGGGCTCGCTGGATTTCTTCGAGTCGATTGCGGGACGTCCCATCCACCATTCGCGGCGCGCCGAGTTCTACACGGCGCATGAAGGCCTGCACCTCAAGTACGAACAGGCGCAAACGCGTTTGCGTCGTGAGCGCTGGTACGACCTGACCACGCACTTTCCTTGGATCGGCATGCGTACCGCCGCACTCGACGGCGCGCACGTCGAGTTTTTCCGCGGCGTGGCCAACCCGATCGGCATCAAGATCGGGCAGGGCATGGACACGGAGTGGCTGCAGGAGCTACTGGCCGTGCTCAACCCCGACAACGAGCCGGGCCGCATCACACTCATCCACCGCCAGGGCGCGGGCAACGTGGAGAATCAACTGCCGAAGATGATCGACGCCGTACATGCCACGGGCAGTCACGTGCTCTGGATTTCTGACCCGATGCACGGCAACACCGAGACGACCGAGGGCGGCTACAAGACGCGGCGCTTTGAGAACATCGTTGGTGAGCTCGAGGCCTGCTTCAAGGTGCACAAGGAAATGGGCACCTACCTGGGTGGCGTACACCTCGAACTGACGGGTGCCAACGTCACGGAATGCACAGGCGGCGCCCGCGGTTTGACGGACGCCGATCTGGCCCGTGCCTACCACTCGCAGGTTGACCCGAGACTCAACTACGAGCAGGCGCTGGAAATTGCGCTGCGCCTCGGCGGGCTGCGCGACGGCGCCTAACGCGTCTCGCGCAGGGCGCGCCACGCGGCGCGCGTCTCGATGCCCCGGCTGGCGCCGGGCGCAAGGTCACCCAGGGTCCACGGTCCCACCCGGTGGCGAATCAGCCTGAGCGTGGGCAAGCCCACAGCCGCCGTCATGCGCCGCACCTGCCGGTTGCGGCCTTCATCGATAACGACTTCAACCCAGCTGTCGGGCACCGACTGGCGTTCGCGAATGGGTGGCACACGGGGCCACAGCGATTCCGGCGGCGCGATATGTCGCGCGGTTAGCGCGCGGGCCGGTCCGTCATTCAAATTTACGCCCGCGATCAGAGCGTCCAACGCCTCCCTTGAGGCATCGCCCTCAACCTGAGCCCAGTAGTGCTTGCGTGTCTTGTGCCGGGGTGACGCGATGGCTGCCTGCAGCTTGCCGTCATTGGTGAGCAACAAGAGCCCCTCGCTGTCGTAGTCGAGCCGCCCGGCCGGGTAGACCTCAGGCACTGTCACGTAGTCCGCGAGCGTCGCTTTGTCGCCGTCCGTCGTGAACTGTGAGAGCACGCGAAACGGCTTGTTGAGGAGGACCAGGGGCATGGGCTGGGGTCACTGTGGCGGGGCCGTTACGGTACAATGCCCGCTTTGGCCCGCGCTACTGCGGGCCGTTTCGCGTGGACCGGAGCGAGGCCGGTCAGACGGGCACAGAAGCCCCCGCAAACAACACCAGGGACAAGCATGCAATACGAGAAGATTCAGGTTCCGGACCACGGCGACCCGATAACGCTGACGCGTGACGGCCGGCTCGACGTGCCGGACCAGCCCATCGTGCCGTACGTCGAGGGCGACGGTATCGGCATCGACGTGACGCCCGTGATGCTCGACGTCGCCAATGCAGCTGTCGAGAAGGCCTATGGTGGCAAGCGCAAGATTGCCTGGATGGAAGTCTACGCGGGCGCGAAGGCCAGCCAGGTGTACGAAAGCGCGACGTTCCTGCCCGAGGAAACGCTCGACGCGTTGCAGCGTTACGTGGTGTCGATCAAGGGCCCGCTGGCTACGCCTATCGGCGGCGGCATCCGCTCACTCAACGTGTCGATCCGCCAGACGCTCGACCTCTATGCCTGCGTGCGCCCCATTCGCTACTTCCCGGGTGTTGAGACGCCCATGAAAGAATCTGAGCTCGTGAACATGGTGGTGTTCCGGGAGAACACCGAGGACATCTATGCGGGTATCGAGTACCCGACGGGGTCGCAGGAAGCGCAGAAGCTCATCAAGTTCCTGCAGGACGAACTCGGGGTCACGAAGATCCGGTTCCCGTCGAGCTCAGGCATCGGCATCAAGCCCGTGTCGCGCGAGGGTTCGGAGCGCCTGATTCGCAAGGCCATCAATTACTGCGTCGACAACGACCTCTCTTCGGTGACGTTGGTCCACAAGGGCAACATCATGAAGTACACGGAGGGCGCGTTCTGCCAGTGGGGCTACCAGGTTGCACAGGAAGACTTCGGCGCGCAGCCGAAAGACGGTGGCCCCTGGCTTGCGTTCAAGAACCCGCGCACGGGCAACGAGATCATCGTCAAGGACGTCATTGCGGATAACTTCCTGCAGCAGATTCTGCTGCGCCCCGAGCAATACGACGTCATCGCCACGTTGAATTTGAACGGCGACTACATCTCCGACGCGCTCGCGGCTCAGGTGGGCGGCATCGGCATCGCGCCGGGCGCCAACATCGGTGAAGGCATCGGCGTATTCGAGGCCACGCATGGCACCGCACCGGGCTTTGCGGGCAAAGACCGCGTCAACCCGGGCTCACTGATTCTCTCTGCCGAGATGATGCTGCGTTACATGGGCTGGACCGAGGCGGCCGATCTCATCGTCAAGGGCGTCGCGAACACGATCGCGGCCAAGGAGCTCACGTTTGACCTCGCGCTGCTGCGTGAGGCCATCCGGGCACCCAAACGCACGCAATCGACGGGCAAGGGCGACGTCGAGAATGAGCTCGAGCAGCTCATTCCGGGTGCGACCCTGTTAGGAACAAAGGGATTTGGCGACGCCATCATCCGGCACATGGATGACTGAATCGAGAATGTCCGAGACCTACGACCGCAACTGTACCAATTGCCCGCGGCTTGCCGAGCTGCTCGCAGACGTGCAGGAGCGCTACCCCGAGTACCACGCGCGGCCCGTGCCGTCTTTCGGTAGCACGTCACCGCGCTTGCTCATCGTCGGACTGGCGCCGGGCATGCACGGGGCGAATGCGACCGGGCGCGCGTTCACGGGTGACTACGCGGGCGTGCTGCTCTACGAAACACTGCATGCGATTGGCATCGCGAGCCGGCCGCAGTCCATAAGCGTCGACGACGGTCTTGAGTTGGCCGGCACGCGTATTACCAATGCCGTAAAATGCCTGCCGCCGCAGAACAAGCCCGTGGCTGCGGAGGTGAACGCCTGCGCCAGCAAGTTCCTGGTTCATGAGCTGGCTGAGGTGAATCGCGATGGCGGCGTCCTGCTTGCCTTGGGTGGTATCTCGCACAAGGCCATCATTCGCACCCTCGGCCTTCGGCAGGCGGACTACCGCTTTGCGCACGCTGCTGAGCACCACTTGCCGGACGGCCGCGTGCTCGTCGACTCCTACCACTGCAGCCGGTACAACACCTCAACTCGGCGACTGACCCCGGACATGTTTATGCACGCGGTCGAACGTGCCGCGCGGCTGGCGCAGGTGGGGCGCTTCGCCTCCTGATTCTCGATGAGTGACGACGGGGGCGCGTTCGACCCGAAGGCCTTTGTGGCCGAGCTGTCGCATCGGCCGGGCGTTTACCGGATGCAGGACGCCGACGGCAAGATCATCTACGTCGGCAAGGCGCGCGATCTCAGAAAACGCGTGGCGACTTACTTCAGCGGCAAGGCCAAGGATGCGAAGACCATGGCCATGGTCGAACGCGTAGCGGGCATTGAGGTCACGCTGACCAAAACCGAGTCCGAGGCGCTCCTGCTCGAGCACACGCTCATCAAGCGCCACCGACCGCGCTTCAACATCCTGCTCCGAGACGACAAGTCCTACCCGTGGATCCGCGTGAGCACTGAACACGCGTTCCCGCGGTTGTCGTTCTACCGCGGCAGCCGCAAGGGCAAGGCCGCGTACTACGGCCCTTACCCCAGCGCAGGCGCGGTCAAGAACACACTCAACGAACTGCAGAAGCTCTTCCGCGTGCGCCAGTGCCGCGACAGTTTTTACGCCAACCGCTCGCGCCCTTGCCTGCAGTACCAGATCAAACGCTGCTCGGGGCCCTGCGTCGGGCTCATCACGCCCGACGACTATGCGCGCGATGTCGAGGACAGTGTGGCCTTTCTGCAGGGTCGCAACAGCGAAGTCATCGAGCGGCTCGTGGTGCGCATGGAGGCGGCGGCAGAGAAGCTCGACTTCGAGCAGGCCGCGCGGCTGCGCGACCAGGTGTCGCGACTGCGCCGCATCGAAACCGAGCAGCGCGTGTCGACGCGCGGTGATGCCGATGCCGACATCATCGGACTGCATCGAAGCGAGGGCGTCACCTGCGTGGCCGTGCTCATCGTGCGCGACGGGCGTGTGCTGGGCAGTCGCACTTATCTGCCCGCGAATGCTGCCGGCATCGAAGACGCTGCAGTCATCAGCGCGTTTCTGGGCCAGTACTACCTCGACGGCGAACCGCCTAAGGAAGTCATCCTGCCCACAGCTATCGAGGACGGTGATGTGCTCGCCGAAGCTCTTGCTGAGCGTGCCGGCCACAAGGTCGCCATTAAACACTCAGTGCGCGGTGACCGTGCGGGCTGGCTGGGTATGGCCGCGGATAACGCGACGCAAGGGGCGCGGCTCGAATCGGCGAACCGGACCGGCATCGGCAAGCAGCTCGAGGCCCTCGCCGAGGCGTTCAACCTGACTGCGCCGCCGGGCCGCATCGAGTGCTTCGATATCAGCCATACGAGCGGCGAGGCCACCGTGGCGTCTTGCGTCGTGTTTGGCACCGAAGGGCCGCTCAAGAGCGACTACCGACGCTTCAACATCAAGGAAGCGGGTGCGGGCGACGATTACGCCGCCATGCGTGAGGCACTTCAGCGCCGCTACGCACGCGTGCAGAAGGGTGAGGTGCCGATGCCTGATCTCGTGCTGATTGACGGCGGCAAGGGCCAGCTTGCCCAGGCCATTGAGGTGCTCGACGAGCTCAAGCTCAACGAGATCAGGCTCATCGGTGTGGCCAAGGGTCGCTCGCGCAGACCGGGCGCGGAGCAGCTGTTTCAGCCGGGTGCCACCCGCCCGACCACGCTTGCGCCCGACGCGCCTGCGCTGTTGCTGATCCAGCGCATCCGCGACGAGGCGCATCGATTCGCTATCACGGGCCACCGTAACCGGCGCGCGAAGGCGCGCAAGACCTCGGGGCTCGAGGGAATCCCGGGCCTGGGTCCCGTGCGGCGACGGCAATTGCTGACACGCTTTGGTGGCCTGCAGGGGCTGCGCCGTGCGAGCATTGACGACATGGTCAAGGTGAAAGGGATCAGTCGCGATCTCGCAGAACGCGTCTACCTTGAGTTCCATCGCAGTATTGATCCCGACAGCGCCGGGGGGGCGTCGTGACCTTCAATCTCGCCAACAGCATCACCGCGTTTCGAATCGCGGCCATCCCGCTCTGCGTGGTGTTGTTTTACATGCCCGTGGAGTGGGGTCGTAAAGCCGCCGCGCTCGTGTTCGCCGCAGCGGCGATCTCGGACTTCGTCGACGGCTGGATCGCGCGCAAGTTCGATCAGATGACGCCGTTTGGCGCCTTTCTCGACCCCGTTGCCGACAAGCTCATCGTGGCCGTTGCGCTGGTGCTGCTCGTCGAGTCTGACGGGCGCATGATCATGGCCATCGTTGCCGCGATCATCATCGGGCGCGAGATCACGGTGTCGGCGCTGCGTGAATGGATGGCGCAGCAGAAGGCCAGCGCCACCGTGGCCGTGTCCATGGCCGGTAAGATCAAGACCACGTTCCAGCTCATCGGGCTCAGTTTCATGCTCTGGGGCGATCAGCTCTGGGGGCTGCCCATCGAGGAGCTAGGATTCGCCGCGTTGCTCATTGCGTCCGCGATGACCATGTGGTCGATGTGGGTGTACCTGAGCGCCGCGTGGCCTGTGCTGCGGCGCGGCACTTGAGTTAATATTGTGAGCCGGCTGGCGTTGACAGCACGGTCGCGCGGAGTACAATGCCGCGCTCGGTTGGTGGCCAGCGTGTCGCCCATAGACACCGAACAAGCGGGTGTAGCTCAGTTGGTAGAGCGCAACCTTGCCAAGGTTGAGGTCGACGGTTCGAACCCGTTCACCCGCTCCAGGCTCGAAACCCGGTCGCACCGCGCGGCCGGGTTTTTTTGTGCCCGCGGGGCAGGGCGTGCGCAGCCTGACCCACTCGGATATAATTTCACGTGAAACTAATTTCGATTCGACCTCAGGAACGCCTTCCACCATGAAACTCGCCAGCCTCAAATCGGGCCGTGATGGCCAGCTCGTCGTTGTCAGCCGTGACCTAACGCGTGCCGTCGCCGCGGCCGATATTGCGCCCACGATGCAGGCCGCGCTCGATGACTGGGATGCTGTAGCGCCGCGGCTGGCAGGTTTGTTTGACGCGCTGGAGTGCGGTGAGGCTGAGGGCGCCTTCGATTTCGATCAGGCGGCCTGTGACTCGCCGTTGCCCCGGGCCTACCATTGGGTCGATGGCAGCGCCTACGTCAACCACGTCGAGCTCGTACGCAAGGCGCGTGGCGCCGAGATGCCCGAGAGCTTCTGGCACGACCCGCTGGTCTACCAGGGTGGCTCCGACACCTTCCTGGGGCCGCGTGATGATATCCCCGTGCCCAGCGAAGACTTCGGTATCGACATGGAAGCAGAGACGGCCGTAATCACGGGCGATGTGCCCATGGGCACGGCGGCCGAGGATGCGGGGCGGCACGTCAAGCTGCTCATGATCGTCAATGATGTGTCGCTACGTGGCCTGATTCCTGGTGAGCTCGCCAAGGGCTTTGGGTTCTATCAGTCCAAGCCGTCGAGTGCATTCGCACCCGTGGCTGTGACGCCCGACGAGCTCGGCGACCACTACGCCGATGGCACGTTTTCGCTGGCGCTTGAGACGCAGCTTAACGGCGAGCTCTTCGGTGCGCCCGAGTGCGGCGTCGACATGACCTTCAATTTCAATCAGCTCGTCGCGCACGTCAGCAAGACGCGCGCGCTGGGTGCGGGCACGATCATTGGCAGCGGCACGATTTCGAACTACGACCGCAGCAAGGGTTCGAGCTGTATTGCCGAGAAGCGCATGCTCGAGACGATCGAGCACGGTGAACCGAAGACGCCATTCATGAAGTACGGCGACACCGTGCGCATCGAAATGCGTGACGGCGACGGCAAATCGATCTTCGGCGTTATCGAGCAAACGGTGGTGCCGGCGTCATGAGCGTGCAGGGCGCCGAACTGCTGCCGGGTTTCCGCTGCCACAAGCAGTCGGAAGCCATCGAGGGCGTGCTGCCCATCGGTCGCAATTCGCCGCAACGCGTTGCCCACGAGCTCTATGCCGAGAAGCTCTCGGGCACGGCGTTCACGGCGCCGCGTGCCCAGGTGCTGCGTACCTGGCTGTACAGAATCCGGCCCTCGGTGGGGCTGGGGCAGTTCTCGCCGCTCGATCATGCGCGGCTGCGCTCGGCGCCCGATGCCGAAGGCGTCATGACGCCCAACCAGCTGCGTTGGGGGCCGTTCGATCCCGCGGCCAACGAAGGCGATTTCGTTGACGGTCTCGTCACGCTGGCCACGACGGGTAGCGCCCTGGGCCAGTCCGGCATCGCCGTGCACCGCTACACGGCCACGCGCTCGATGACGGACCGCTTTTTCTACAACGCGGATGGCGAGCTGCTCGTTGTGCCGCAGACGGGCACGCTGACCGCCCACACCGAGTGCGGTGTGCTCGAGGTGCCCGTGGGGCACATCCTACTGATCCCGCGTGGCATGAAGTTTCGTGTTGCCATCGAGACGGCGTCCTGCGGTTTCATCTGTGAGAACTACGGTGCTGCCTTCCAGCTGCCGGAGCGTGGGCCCATTGGCACCGATGGTCTCGCGAACGACCGAGATTTTGAGAGCCCCGTGGCGGCCTTTGAGGACCGCGAGGGCGACTTCGAACTCGTCGCCAAATTCGGCGGCAAGCTGTTCTCAGCCCCTATTGGCCACAGCCCGCTCGACGTGGTCGCCTGGCACGGAAACGATGTGCCGTACCGCTATGACCTCGAGCGCTTCAACACGATGGGCTCGATCAGCTACGACCACCCGGACCCGTCGATCTTCACGGTGCTCACGTCGCCGTCCGACACGCCGGGCACGGCCAACTGCGACTTCGTGATCTTCCCGCCGCGCTGGTTGGTTATGGAAGACACCTTCCGCCCGCCCTGGTACCACCGCAATGTCATGAGCGAGTTCATGGGCTTGCTCTACGGTGAGTACGACGCCAAGGCGGCTTCAGGCTTTGGGCCCGGTGGTTCGAGCCTGCACAACTGCATGTCGGGCCACGGCCCGGACACGAAGAGCTACCGCACGGGCACCACCACGGCGCTCGCGCCGCAGAAGCTCGACCACACGATGGCGTTCATGTTCGAGTCGCGCACGATCCTCGTGCCGACGGAATTCGCGATGCGTGCGCCCGAGCTGCACCCGGACTACGCGGACTGCTGGCAGGACCTGCCGCGGGGCCTCGAAAGCTGACGTTTCGTCTGTGATTCTCCAGGGCGCGCGTGCTATATTTGCGCGCCTTCACGGCCACGGCTAGGTGGCAGAGTGGTTATGCAGCGGCCTGCAAAGCCGTGTACGCCGGTTCGATTCCGACCCTAGCCTCCATCCCTCAAGGTGTTTCGCACCCGGCGGTCGTCCGGGCAGACCGTGACACTGCAAGTAGATTCCAGCGGCGTTCCGAGTGCACCATAGGCGGGTGCACCGATCAGGAACTCCAGCATGGCGTCGACTACAGACTCACAACAGCTGACCGTCTTCGATGCGGCCGATATTGATGTCGTACCCGTAGATGCCGACATCGACACCGCAGTGCTCGAAACCGAGTCCACGCGCATCGTAGCCGCACTCATGGCGCTTGACCCGGCAGCCCAGGACGATCGTCAAACCGGCCTCGATACGGTTTCGGGCCTGGCCATGGATTTGCAGCAGCAGTCTGCGCGGCAGCTCGATCTGTTGAACGCGCCCGTGCACCGCATCATCGATGAGGGCGAGGCCGGTGGTAGGGTCGGCATGTCGCTGGCTGATCTCAAGGTGGCGGTGGAGCGTGTTGATCCGCGTCGGTTCGACTTCGAGCCTGGTTGGTTTTCGCGCATGCTGGGCTACCTGCCGTTTATCGGTACGCCACTCAAGCGTTACCTCACGCGCTACGAGAGCACGCGCACGGTGATTGACGCTATCGTGCGTTCACTGGACCTGGGCCGCGAACAGCTCAAGCGCGACAACGTTGTGCTCGCCGACGACCAGAAAGCCATGCGTGACGCGACGGGTCGCCTGGCGAAGGCCGTGCAACTGGGCCAGCTCATCGACAGCAAGCTCACCGGAGAGGCAGACGCACTCGAGTCCGGTTCCGAGCAGCACCGCTTCCTTTCCGAGGACGTGCTCTTCCCGCTGCGCCAGCGGGTCATCGATTTGCAGCAGCAACTGGCTGTGAACCAGCAAGGCATCCTGGCGACGGAGCTCATCAGCCGAAACAACAGAGAGCTCGTGCGCGGTGTCGATCGCGCGATCAATGTGACGGCGCGCGCGCTCAAGGTGGCCGCGACGGTGTCGATCGCACTCGCGGATCAGAAGGCTGTTATCAACAAGGTCAACAGCGTGAATGAAGTGACCTCTGACCTTATCGCGGGCACGGCTGAGCAGCTCAAGAACCAGGGTTCTGAAATTCAGAAGCAGGCGGCTTCGGCAATGCTCGACATTAATGCTCTGAAGTCTGCATTCGCCGATCTCGATGTGGCCATCGACGATGTGGCCTCATTCCGCTCCGAGGCATTACCCAAGATGGCCGCCTCGGTCGCGGAGCTCGAAGTCGTAACCACGAAGGCCGCGGCGTCTATCGAACGACTCGACGCTTCGCGTCGTCCTGAGGGGCGTATCCAGATCGACGTGTGAGCGTATTCCCGGACGACCTGCGCTTTATCCATGAGTGGCGGCCGTACCAGGGCCGCCTGCTCGAGGAATTGCACGATCACCTGCATGATCGCCACCTGCATATCGTCGCGGCGCCTGGCGCCGGCAAGACGGTGCTGGGTCTTGAGGTCATCCGGCAGTTGGGCGTGCCGGCGCTCGTGCTGGTGCCTTCGCTCACCATTCGCGGGCAGTGGCTCAAGCACTTTCGTGACGTATTCCAGTCGGAGGACCCGAACAAGGCGGTGCTTGCCAGCAGCGCGCTCGATGCGCCAGCGGCGCTGACCGTCTCGACCTACCAGGCGCTTTATTCGGCGGGCTTCGATGACGACGCCGAGTTGCCAGAGGCGCTTATGCAGATTGAAACGCTGGTGCTCGACGAAGCGCATCACCTTCGTAATGAGTGGTGGAAATCGCTGGTCAGCCTGCGCGAGCGGCTGCCTGAATTGCGCGTTGTCTCGCTGACCGCAACACCGCCCTACGACGTGCCGCCCCGCGAGTGGAATCGCTACTTTGAGATGTGCGGCCCGATTGACGCCATCATCTCGATTCCGGAACTTGTTAAGGCCGGCAACCTGTGCCCGCACGAGGACTACGTTTTCTTCAGTGTGCCGGAGCCCGCGGAATCAGCGGCGATCACGGCATTCCGGGAACAGGTGGATCGTCTGCAGTCCTGGTTGCTCAGCGAGCCCGACTTCGCGCGTGCCTTGCTGGGTCACCCCTGGTTCAGCAAGTTTGATTCGGACACCCATCGTGAATCGGTGTTTGAGCATCCCGAGTTGTTCTCAGCAATGATCGTCTGCCTCGAAGCGATGGGCCACGAATGTGGTGCGCAGAAGGACTACCTGGGCGTTGCAGGCGAGACGACGCCGAAGCCCGACGAGGGCTGGTTTGAGATCCTCCTGACCGAGCTCATTTCGGACCGCGCCGACCGTTTTGATCTTTCGGAGGGCTTTCGGCGCGAACTTCGGCAACGGCTGTCGGCCATGCATGTCGTTCACCGCAAAAAGGTCGTGCTGACGAATCCCGAGTCGCTGGATCGGTCATTGCGTCACAGTGAGAGCAAGCTCGACAGCGTCGTTGCGATCGTTGGCAAGGAGCACGCGGCACTCGGCGATGCGCTTCGCATGGTGGTGCTGACCGACTACGTTCAGGGCGGCCAGGTCCGGAGCGGAGGCACGAGCCGGCGCCTTGGCGCGGTGCCGATACTCGATCGTGTTCGGGAGCAACACGGCACCGCGCTTCGCGCTGGCCTACTGACGGGTAACCTGGTGATTGTTCCGCGGCAACTTCGCGAGCTTCTGAGTGCAGCCATGCAGCGGCACGGCGCCAGTGACGCGCCGCGGTTCATTCCTTTGCCGGCCGATGGCGAGTACCTGCAGATCAACGTTGATTCGGGGACGCGGCTGGTGGTCACAGCGGCGGTAACGGACCTGCTCAATGCCGGTGAGCTACACGTGCTTGTGGGTACCGTCGCTTTGCTCGGGCAGGGCTGGGACGCGCCTGCCACAAACACGCTGGTCATCGCGTCGGCAACGTCGTCCTATGTGCAGACGAATCAAGTCCGCGGGCGCGCGATCCGGATTGACCCGGCCAATCCCCGGAAGGTTTCAAACATCTGGCACCTCGTGTGCGTGGAGCCGGACACCGGTCACGGTGGTTCGGACTTCCACAAACTGCGCACACGCTTTTCGGCGTTCGAGGGCTTGAGCTACGACGATGACACGATTCGCAGTGGATTCGAGCGCCTGTTCGAGGCACCGGCGCGCTGGACCGAGGTCGAGGTGGCACGCCTTAACGCCCGTTCGACCGTGCACGCCGCAGCGCGCGACCGAATTCGCCACGGCTGGGAAAAAGCACTCGAGCCCACGAGCGACGCGCGCGTCAATGGCATCGTCGAGGAGGTCAGTGTTGGGCGACGTGAGATTGTTGACTCGCGCGTGTTGAAGCACCCAGCCCGCCGCAGCCTGCTGCCGTTGACGGTCCTGGGTGGCTACATCCCGGCAGCCATGCTCGTGCTGCCAGTGACGGCTGGTGCGCCGCCGATTGTCTGGGCCCTGCATGGGGCCGCGCTGGGTGGATTGATCCACATTGGGCGAATTCCGCGCTTGATGCGCGACTGGTGGCAAGTGATGCGCAACGGCATGGGCCCGGCGGCATTGCGGCGCGTCGCCGAAGCGATTCTCGAGAGTCTTTGCGAGGCCGAGGTCATCACAACGTCCAGGGCGTCGCTGTCGCTGTCAGTCACGCCTTGGCCCGGCGGTCGAACCGTCTGTTCTCTGCGCGGCGGCACACTGCGGGACGCAGACGTCTTCGTGCGGTGTATGGAGGAAGTGCTGGATCCCGTGGAGAATCCGCGCTACCTGCTGTTTCATCCGCACCGGTCGTGGCGTCGGGCGCGACGCGGCGATGGGGACTATCACGCGGTGCCCAGCGCACTGGGCCGCCGGCGCGAGGCCGAGATCCTTGCGCGCCATTGGCGTCGCCTCATTGGTCGCTGCGAGCTGGTCTACACACGACGCGCCGAAGGGCGTGTCCAGTTGTTGAAGGCACGCGCCCGCGCCTGGGTTAATCTCGGGCGGAAGATGGTCAGCCGGCAGAGCGTTTGGCGTTGAACAAGCAGCGACAGGACTTGATCGTGCCCGGGGCAGGGCAAACCATGCTGGCCTACGGCGTTCGACGGTTGTTTCGTGATCGATGGACGGCAGCCATCGCAATCATTGCTGTCCTGGTGATGGGGCTCGCGGTCGCGGGCGTGGTGGCGCGCATGGCGTTCGCAGTTGCCGCTGTGCTGCTGCCACTCGCGGTTGCCGCAGTTTTTGGATGGCGTCGGCACGGTTACGCGTCGGACTACGTGGCGGAGGCGGCTGCGGCATTGGCCCGGAATCGCCAGCGTCGGCTGGGCGGCATTCGCGCGGCGCTTTACGATCTCGCCAACGAGTCCGATCGCAAAAGCCCCGTGGGGGACCTGGGTGCCGAGGCACTGGATCGATTCACACTGTCGCAGACCCTGTTCGAGCGCTTCTCAGACTTGCTGGGTCGCAAGCTCGTACCCGGTGAACTCGCACACACGCGTTATCGCGAGACGGCAGAGCGCTATATGCTCGGTATGTCTGACCAACTGGGCCGCGCTGCCGACGCGCTGCAAGCCACGGATGACAGCGCCGACGCTACTGCGTTGTCAGGCGTGCGTGCGCATCTGTCCGAGCTGGCCGAGGCGCAGGCTGCGCTCGAGCGGGCGGCCCGCAAACTCGAGGCGCTGCCTGACATTGATGCGGGGGTGCGTGCGGATGTCAGCGAGCTCACGCGTCAGCTTGACCAGATCGGTGAGCAGATGGGGCGTTTGCAGGCCGACGAGACCTAGCAGGGTGGTTTGGTCTTTGGTGCTGGGCGTTTGTGTGTTCCCCGCTACGAGTCAGTAACAAGCAGGTGGACTTGCGACGATGCGCAGCATTTCAGCTGACATAGAACCCGAAGCGAAGCTGTCGAAGCACCTGTATGACCTGGCGCATGCCTACTGGTCATTCTCCGCGCTGTCGTTGACGCAATTCGGCCTGCTGATCGCCGCCGCCGTGCTCTTACTCGCGAGCGACTCCGGTGTTGTCGACAAGTCGACAGTCGGTTTCCTGTGGGCGACGATGCTCATCCTGGCGACGTTCGCTTGGATCGCCACGCCAATCGCGACGTTTCGGCTGGCGACAGCCGTCGAGTCGAGCCGACCTGCGGCCTGGACCTTGGGCGGCTTTGTTCCGGTGCTATCGCTCATCGCCTTATTCGTGTTGCCCGCGAGGGCGCAGGTGCAATTCGCGCAAGCGCAGGTGCACTATCGATTCTTCGGACAGAAGTTGCCCTTCCACGCCGATTGGTCCCGTCCGCACCTCGTGTCATTGGCCGTGGTGTTTGCGGTGCTGGCCATGCTGTTGGGATACGCGGTGACCACAGCGCTTGCGGCGCAGGGCGCACCCTCGCCACTCGTCGTGCAGATGGCCAGTCTTGCGTCGCGGACGGTATTGCCAGCGATCGTCGTGGCTGTGCTCTTATTCCTGTCGTACGGTCAGGCATTGACGGCGACCCAGTCGCTTCGACTCGCGGTTTACGCACACGCAAACGCCATCCTGGTTCTGGTCTATCGCCTCTGGCAACGTCAGGAGTTCATCAACACGTACGGCTCCGCCGAGGTGCTCGAGCAAGTCATTCAGCTCGAGCTGCGTTACCTCGTGAGCTCCATTCCCGTCACGGCGGTTATTGTGTGGCTGGTCCGCCGAGTTGGGGCAACACGTCGCGTGGCAGCGTGATAGACGGAGCCTGAATCGACGCACCCCACGGCTGGTGGCGATACGTGATTCAGGCTATCGTTGCCGCCGTCGCAAAGACCACGCAGCCCGGGTGGCGGAATTGGTAGACGCTGCGGACTTAAAATCCGCTGTCCGAAAGGACGTGTGGGTTCGAGTCCCACCCCGGGCACCAATGGATTCGAGGCGCCGGGTGCCTATGCGTCGGCTTTCCCTCGAAACGGCCGCGTGAACCACTGCCAGATGCGTTGCCTTGCTTGAACGACAGCAACACCGAGGCTAGCCGCCGCAATCCAGATCGCCGCTTCGGTGATGATAGCAACGGCTGTCACCCACACGAACCAGACCTCTCGACTGACATCCAACGTGAGAGCGACGCCAAGGCTCAGCCACGCGAGCACTACAACACTGCCAATGCCCAGCATCAGAACTTTCTTCATGGTGTTCTCCACAGGATTGATTGAGATTCGGTGGAGGAGTCGCACCAGGAAATCGTTTCTGTCGGCGAGACCCGAAAAAGCGTCCTGGGTCTCGCAAACTAGTGCGTAGAGACGCGGCTTACTTCACTGTGTAACCGCGCGCCTCGAGGCAGGCCATAGTCGCTTTCCTGAACAACGCACGCTGCTCGGCGATGGCTGCTTCCTGCGCTTCACGTTCCTTGTCCGCCGCAGCCTGAGCACGACGATTCTTGCGCCCCTGGCGCGCCGCGCCTACGGCGGCACCTTTCGCCGCAGCGTCGCTGTCGTCTCCAATGGCGGCGCCTATCGCTGCGCCGCGGACTGCACCGCCACGCTTCTTTTTGGGGTCTTCAACTTCGACCACGGCTTCCGTGGGGTCGAAGCCCGTCTCTTCGCGCGCCCAGATGAAGCATTGACCCTCATCTTCGAGCTGCTTCTCTTTGCTTTGGCCTTCGGCCGGGTAAATGATCAGTGGGTCTTCTGCCAGTGCGGGCATTGCGACCAGCAGAGCGGCAGCAACAACGGTGAGTGCTTTCATTTCGATCTCCTTCGGAGTCCTTGATGAGTCGATGTGGCCGCGCACGGTCCATATCCTGGAGTGTACGTGCACGGGGTCATAACGGAAAACTGGCGGGGCCGCATAAGGCCCCGCCGTGATGTCTCAGCTGTCGATCTTGTCGAGTGCTTTGACGAGGCTGTGTCCCCAGCCGTTGAACATACGCTTCACGTCGATGCGGTTGCTAAAGCGGTCGTTGCGACCCCAGTTGTTGCCCGCGTCGCGGTTGTCTTCGAGGACCTGAATCTCGCCGCTGGCGTCGCTGATGACGATGCGCAGCTTCGCGCTGCCTGCACCCTGGGAGACGTAGCGTTCGCCGGGCATGCGGCTCTTGTCGTCGTCCTTGGGCGCCAGCGGACGGAGCTTGAGCAGCTCGCCTTCGATGACGTAGTCGGCAACTTCCGCATCGGCAACGATGACGTACTCGTCTTCGCCGCCGATCACTTTCTCGACTTCCTGCTTGTAGAGCGACGCGAGCGCTGCCCATTCTTCATCGGAAAGCTCGAAATCGCGGCCCGACAGGCGGTTGTAGGACTGCGGCTCGGCGATTTCTGCGTTGGCGACGTCAAGTGCGTCGATGTAGACCTGGGCCGGTTCGTGGGCCGCGACGTTGCCGACGAGTGCGGCGAGAATGACGAAGGCGACGGCTTTGTGCTTGAACATGATCTGACTCCTGTTAGGTTGGTTGTCCGTGGCGATTCGCACCGTGCGTCTCGTCCACGGCAGCCACTCTAGGGCGCGCCCGGATTGACCGATAATCGCTGGCGGCCAACGGCTTATCATTTCGCGCCAACGTGGAAGAACAGAGCAAAAACAAGCACTTGACTACCACCACGCATGCGGGCATAGGCCGCATGATGGTGCGTGCGCTGGCTACGTATGGCGTGGATGGCGCGGCCCTGCTTGAAGAGGCGGGCGTCGTTGTGCCCGAAGGTGGCGCGGCCGACGAGCGCTTGCGTTCGTTGGCCATGCAGCAGGTCTGGCGGCGCGCTGTCGAGGTCACGGACGATGAGGCCTTTGGAATCACGTTTGCCGAGCAGCTGCACCCGGCCTCGCTGCTTGGGCTCGGCTTCACGTGTTCGGTGAGCAATACTTTGCGCGATGCTTTCGAGCGGCTTGTGCGGTACTACCGCGTGATCGCATCGGCCGGGGAGGTTGTGCTTGAGGATGACGACGACGGGCTGCGGCTTGCCTACCGGATTCCGGGGGCACGCGGCGCGGCAGCGCCGGCTTCACTCGATGCTGCGCTCGCGCTGTACGTTCAATTGGCGCGATTGACGCAGCCCGGTGAACTGGCGCCTGCGCGCGTCGAGCTGCAGCGCGAAGCGCCCAACGATGCGACGCGCCTCGACGCGTTCTTCCGTTGTCCCATTCGCTATGACCAGGAAGAAAACGCGCTGATCTTCGACCGCGAGTCGCTGGAGCGGCCGTTACCCATGGCGAACCCCGATCTTGCGCGCGCCAGCGACCAGGTGATCATCGACTACCTGCGGCGGCACGAAACTGACGACACCCTGGGCCAGGTGCGCGCGGCCATCATTGACTGGTTGCCCGCGGGCGCGCCGTCACAGGCAGCGATTGCCAAAGCGCTGAATACGAGTTCGCGAACGCTGCAGCGCAAACTGAGAGCGAGTGGCGTCACGTTCAGCGGTCTGCTTGAAGACGTGCGCTGCGAACTCGCACAACAATACCTGGGCGCGCCGGGTCGCAGCGTCAGCGAGGTGGCCTACCTGTTAGGCTTCAGCGAGCCCAGCAATTTCTCACGATCATTCAAGCGCTGGACGGGCCAAACCCCCCAAGCGTTTCAAACTGGCGGCTGAGCCGCCCAACTCTGGAGACTCCGATGATGCGGATGTTTGCGGTAGGTGCGACCGTCATGGCCCTGGCACTGACGAACGAGGCCAAGGCCACCGATTTTAGTGAATTGTTCGAGAAGACAGATCCGGCCGTGGCCGTCATCTACACGACCGAGCGGGTCCCTTCGGCGCAGACGCGATCTGGGGAAGTGGCTTCCGAAGGGCTGGGTTCGGGTGTGCTCATTGACGACGAGGGCCACGTCATGACCGCGGCACATGTCGTGCAGACCGCCGACTTCATTCTCGTGGAATTCGCCGACGGGCAGAAAATGACCGCGGCCGTTGTATCTTCCGATCCACTCAAGGACGTCGCGCTGCTCAAGCTCGACGGTATGCCGAACCGGATCAAGCCCGCGAAGCTCGGCGACTCCGATAAGGTGCGCATCGGCGACGAGGTCTACGTGATTGGTGCGCCCTATGGCCTGACCCACACGCTCACAATTGGTCACATCTCCGCACGTCACCGGTATGACGGGACAATGATGGATGGTGTGCAGGCCGAAGTGTTTCAGACCGATGCCTCGATCAATCAGGGCAATTCAGGCGGGCCCATGTTCAACACGCGTGGCGAGGTCGTTGGCATTGTGAGCTACATCCGCAGCCAGTCAGGTGGCTCGGAGGGTCTGGGCTTTGCCGTAACTTCGAACGCAAGCTACGAGGCACTGTTCGAGAGCCGAATGATCTGGTCCGGCATGAGCGGCGTGATGGTCTCGGGTGCGTTGGCCCAGGCGCTCAACGTGCCGCAGGACTATGGGTTTCTTGTGCAGCAGGTCGCCGCGCGTTCGCCCGCTGAACGGCTTGGTCTCAAGCCCAGTCGCCTGGCAGCCGTCGTGGAAGGTCAGCCCATGCACATCGGCGGCGATATCATTCTGTCGGTTAACGGCATCCCGATCTCACCAGCGATGCAGCAGTACCGTGGCAAGATTCGCGATATGCAGACAGGTCCGACAGTGCCGCTGCGCATCCTGCGCGGCGGTGAAGTTATCGAGCTGCAGGCACCCGTCGCGCGTTAGGGGCAGCGCTGCTTGACGAAATTGCGTCGGTCGCTGCCGTCGGCGCGTGAGATGTCGGCGAACAGTCGGTCGCCTTCACGCTGGTAGCGAATCCGCTGCGGGTAGTCGTGGGCATCATTGAAGAATACGACGAGGTCGTCGTCTTCGCGTTCAGACGGAAACGATCCACCGGGCTGGTTTGACGGGTAGGCCGTGAACACCAGAGCGCCGTCATCGCCACGACGAATGCTCATGAGCTCATGAAACACGGTTCGGTTTTCGACGACGACGCTTGAGAAACCGATGAGCGCTTCGCCATCATCGGACCAGGCCTCGATCTGTTGACCGTCGCTCGATACCCAGCAGCCCGCAAGCCAGGTGGGCAGGGGCTCTGCTTCGGCCGGCGCCTGCAGCGCGCAGCCTCCAAGCACGAAATTGCAGGCCACCAAGCCTGCCAGTCTGAAGGCGGTCGTCATCCTTGCCTCTCCCACGACGTGCCAGATGCTGAGCGTGCAATGTGATTCGCGTCGTCGCAAGCCGAGTTTGCCCGCTTCGGGACATCACACCGGTGTTACGTCAACACGACAGCGTTTAGGATGCGGGCATGCCTGAGCCAAAACACAACCCGAATCCCAGCAAGATTGTGGACCCGCCGCGTTGGCTGCGCTGGTTCATCAGCAAGCGCGTGCTGGGTCCCTTCACCAGTGGCAAGGCCATCGAGAAGCGGCGGCGACGCGCGGAGGCCGAGCGGCGCAAGCGTGGCGAGCCACATGTCGTTGAGTACTTTCACCAGCTTGATGATCCATATTCGCACTTGACCGCACAGGTGCTCGCGACGTTCGCCGAACGCTATGACATCGAGTTACGGTATTACCTGACTCGCGCGACCGGCGGTAAGAACCAGCCCGAGCTCGAGAAGCTCGCGGTGTGGGCGCGTCGTGACGCTGCGCTCATTGCACCACATCTCGGGCTCGCGTTTCCCGAGCAGGCCGGCACTGTTCCGGACACGAACCACGAACACCTAGCCGGCCGGGCTCTGGCCAACAAGAAGGACGCTGCGTTCATCGAACGCGTGGAAGTCATCTCGCGGGCGCTGTGGTCAGGCGACGAGGCGGCGCTCATTGAGCTTGCCGAGGACGGCGGCAGTGCTGCCGATCTCGATGCGGCGCTGGATCGTGGTTCCGCGCAGCTCGCAGAGCGGCAACACTACTCGGGCGCGACGTTCTACTACGGTGGTGAATGGTACTGGGGCGTCGATCGGCTCTTTCACCTCGAGGAGCGGCTGCGGGAATTAGGTGCGTGCAAGAGGCCGGACTTGCCGTTCGTGGCACCGCGTCCTGATGTGGACGTATCTGATCTCGATGCGAGCGCGTTGCGTTTGGACTTCTACCCATCGCTGAACTCGCCGTATACAGCGATCGTGTTTGACCGAACCATCGCGCTGAAAGATGCGTGCGCGATCGAGTTTCACCACAAGCCCGTGTTGCCCATGATCATGCGTGGCTTACCGGTGCCTTTGCCAAAGGCGCAGTACCTGCTCTTTGACACCAAACGTGAGGCAGATTTCGAGGGCGTGCCGTTCGGCAAGGTTGTGATGCCCGTGGGCACGCCTACGCGGCGTGCGTATTCGCTGTTGCCCTGGGCCAAGTCAAAGGGTCGTGATGAAGCGCTTATGAGTGCGTTACTGAGCCATGCGTTCGCCATGGGCGTCGGTTTGCACAAGACGTCGGGCATGCGTCGTGCTGTCGAGGCAGCGGGGCTCGATTGGGCAGAGGCTCGCCAGGTCATAGACAGCGATGAATGGAAGCCCGTCGTCGAGCAAAGCCAAAAGGAAATGGTCGATGGATTGGGTTTGTGGGGCGTGCCGTGCTTTCGGGTGTCCGGGCCCGGTGGCGAATCTGATCTCGCGATCTGGGGGCAGGACCGACTTTGGCTCGTCGCGGCTGAGATCAAGCGCCGCGTGGGAGGCGAGAATTAGGCCAGTGTGGTCGATGTGAATGGCGGAGAGGGTGGGATTGGCAACGCCGGTCTCGGTTCGCTGCGCGACCCTCGGCTCGAACCCGAATCGTCTGTCGCCGTGGGTTCGAATCCCCGCGCGACACGCGTACGCGCTGTCGGTGAGCTCTGAGTGGGGAAGGATGGTGGGAATGGCGGAGAGGGTGGGATTCGAACCCACGGTACGCTTGCGCGCACACTTGATTTCGAGTCAAGCCCGTTCGACCACTCCGGCACCTCTCCGCGGCGCGAGTCACACATGACCGTGTGGTCGGGACGGCGGATACTGAAGAAACTGGCGCTGAAAAGCAACGCCTGGCAGGGGGTTAGCGCTTGCGGCGGGGGCGCCTTTTCTTGGGCGTGATAGTCGACTCGGCCTCGCGCTTGGCCACCTCGGGTGCCAGGATCCGTTGCACGCGAGTTTCGGACAGCGGATCGGCCTCGTCGCGGCGCCGCGCTTTCGCGTTACGGTACTTGAGGCGGTAGTCGCCGATGACCACGATGTCACTGTGCATGAGCGCCTGCTGGCGCACTTGCCGCGAGTTGACGGACATGCCGTTGGTCGAGTTGACGTCGATCAGGTTCGCGGCGTCCGGCTTGCAGATGATGATCGCGTGGTGCCGGCTAACCCAGCGCGAGGGCAGCACAATGTCGTTGTGCGGCGCACGGCCGATGAGCACCTTGCGGCGACGGATCACGTAGCGTTCCAGCAACTGGCCGTTGCAGTTAACGAGAATCTCGCCGTAGGGCGCCTGGTCGTCGCCCAGTGTTTCCGTGCCACCGTCGTCGAAGGGAATCGCGGACTGCGCGTCGCCCGGAATCCTGCGGATTTCGGTGGCATCTGACGGTTCTTCGAAGGCATCGCCCGTTGGGCTCAGCATGTCAGCCGGCAGCGGTGCGTGCGCGCCCACGGAATCAGCGACCAGCCGTGTGATACGGCCGGGCAGGCCGCGGCCTGCGTGCCAGAGCACTTCGACTGACTGGTCGTCGGTTTCTTGCTGGTTCGCTTCCAGCAGCATCCGGATGAGCTGGCGAGACTCGGCTTCTGCCATTATCTCAACCCGCGCCTCGCAGGCGACGCGCTTGCGGACGGGCTGCATGACCTCTGCGGCGATGATGTGACTCAGCCCATCGCCACCGGCCAGGACCATGCGGTATGTGCTCTGGCGCTGCTGCTTCATGTTGGCCAGCTCGACGATGAGCCTCAGGATCGGCGGCTTCGCCTCGTCGACGTTATCGAAGGCCAGGATGGGCGGGGTGCCGTGGTCGGTCTGGTGTTGGGCGATGACGTGAGTCATGGCCAGAGATTCGGTTTCGTTGGCGTCAGGCAGCGGATAGCCGAAGCGCTCGAGAATGCTCAGAAGCACACCGGCAACAGTCGCACCACGGACGTCGATATGCACTGCGACGACATCGCCGTCGTGTTTCTTGGCGATGCGCTGGAGGTGTTCGGAAACGAGCGCTGAGAGTCCGCAGCCCGGGGCACCGGTAAGAATCGACAGGCCATGCGGCTGTGCATAGGCAGCCGCAAGGGACTCCAATGCCTGCTCTCTGTTGGCATCAGTCACGAAAGGCACTGGCGCGAAGCCAGCGAGTGGTTCAGTCGTCGCGGACAAGTAAGGCCCCTCATACTTGCTTTTGTGTCGCGGCACACTCCAAGCGACCGCGCCTAACTGCTTGTCATTGTTAGGGCGATTCGCTGGCCGGCCAGTCTAACTGCGGCACGTCGATGGTGTAAAATGCGTATTAGCTGTTGTGCCATTACGCGCACATATGTCTCACTGTGACGGGCTTCCCGCAGTCAGTTTCCCGCGTTTGGTAAAGTTGTTTCTCCAAAAATCGCGTAAGCGGTTGTTTCGTAATGCCCATTAGTTTTTCCCGGACCCGACTTGGAAACCCCGTTGTTTTCCGCGCATGACCTCGCCGTGTTTCGTGGCGAGCGGTGCCTGATCCAGAGCTTGTCGCTCGAGGTCGCGGCCGGCGACATCGTGCACCTCGTGGGCCCCAACGGTTGCGGCAAGACGTCGCTCATGCGGGTCTTCGCAGGCCTGGCCACGCCTGAGCGCGGTGACGTCCAGTGGCGCGGCGCGCCGATTCACCGGTGCTTGACCGAGTTCCACCAGAACCTGGCCTGGCTCGGGCATGCGGCCGGCCTCAAAGGCGACCTGACGTTGGAAGAAAACATCCGCTTCGACAACGCGCTGCGCCGACGTGCAGCGCCGCAGCGGGTGTCCGAGGTGCTGCAACGCCTGGGGCTCGCGAACCGACGCGACGTGGCGGCACGTGGTTTGTCGGCAGGGCAGCGGCGTCGCCTGGCGCTCGCACGCGTGCTGCTCTCAGATGCTGCCCTTTGGCTGCTCGACGAGCCGTTCACAAATCTCGACGATAGTGGCCAAAACCTCGTCAGCGAGCTGTTCCGCGATCATGCGGCGGCCGGCGGTGCCATCGTTTTTGCAGCACATAGCGCTGTCGATATTGAGGGCCGGACCGTTCGTCGGCTTGCCTGGCAGGGTCATGGCTGACGGGGCCCCGGACAAGACGCCGGGCACGGTCCGCCTGCGCGAGGCCTCGTTACGGCCCGTCGGGAGCTTTGGCGCCGTTGTGGCGCGGGAACTGCAACTCGCAGTTCGACGCCCCGCGGACGTGCTCAATCCGCTCTTTTTTTTCTCCGTGGTGGCCACCATGTTTCCGCTTGCCGTGAGCCCATTACCCCAGGTGCTTGAGGTGATCGGGCCAGGGATCGTGTGGGTCGCCGCCTTGCTTGCTGCTTTGCTACCGCTCAACGGCCTGTTTGGCCAGGATTTCGACGACGGTACGCTCGAGCACTATGTCATGTCGGGCCAGAGTCTTGTGGCCATATGTTTCGCGAAAACTGTGGCCTTGTGGTTAGTCGCTGCGTTGCCGCTTGTGCTAGCGTCCTCAGTGGTTGCGGAAACCTATCGGTTGCCGCTGGAGGCCCTGCCGGTACTGGTGCTCGCACTGGCTGTCGGCAGCTTTGCACTGTGTGCGCTGGGTGCTGTAGCGGCCGCGCTCACGGTGGGTGTGCAACGAGCCAGCGCGCTGATCGCGCTGCTCGTGTTGCCACTCATGGTGCCCGTGCTGATTTTCGGCACACGAGCGGTGTCACTGGCAGGCGCTGGCGACCCCGTGGCAGGCCCCGTGTACCTGCTGTTGGCCATTGGACTGGCCGCAGCGTTGCTGGCGCCCATTGCAGCTGCGGTGGCATTGAGAATCAGCCTCGATTGAGGCATCCGGAAAGAGACGGATAACGAACGACGCGCAAGCCTATGTGGAAGTGGTTTCATAAACTCGCATCGCCACCGCATTTCTACCGCCTCGCGGGGCTGTGGGCGCCGTGGTTGATGGGCGCAGCACTTATCCTGATAGCGTACAGCCTCTACGCGGGGCTCGTACTCGCCCCGCCCGACTATCAGCAGGGCGACGCGTTTCGGATTATCTACGTGCACGTGCCCTCGGCGTACCTGTCTCTGATGGCCTACACGATGATGGCCGTGGCCTCGGCCATCGGCCTGGTGTGGCGTATGAAGCTCGCGCATGCCGTGGCCGCGTCAGCAGCGCCCATCGGTGCCTCATTTACCTTCCTCGCGCTCTTCACGGGCTCGGTTTGGGGGCACCCTATGTGGGGAACCTGGTGGGAGTGGAGCGATCCGAGAATGATGACGGAGCTGATCCTGCTGTTTCTCTATCTCGGGTATATGGCACTGCGCGCCGCGTTCGAAGATCGCAAGCGCGCCGATCGTGCGGGGGCCGTGCTGGCCATCGTTGGTGTGGTCAATGTCGTGCTCGTGCATTACTCGGTGGAATGGTGGAGCTCGCTGCACCAGGGTCAGACAGTGATGAATGAAGACGCCACCATGCCCGCCAGCATGTTGACGCCACTCTTGACGATGATTCTTGCGTTCACGCTATTTTTCGGCGCCGTGATGTTCATGCGTTTGCGGGGCGAAATCTTGCTGCGAGAAACGAACGCGCGCTGGGTCCGCCGGATGGTGACCGGGGAGGCCGCGCATGGCTGAGTTTTTCGCCATGGGGGGCTATGCCGGCTACGTCTGGAGCGCCTTCGGTGTGACCCTGATCGTGCTCGCCGGCAACGGGTGGTTCGCGCGTCGGCGCCACGCCCAGATCATCGCGTCACTGCGCCGCAATGCACAGGTCGAATCGACCGAGGCGCAGCCGGGCTTCAAGGAGGTCATGACGTGACGCCCAAGCAACAACGCATGCTGTCCGTTGGCATGCTACTCGTGGGTCTCATCGTCGTGTCTGCGCTGAGCATTGGTGCGCTGCGCGAGAATACGGGCTTCTACCTGGAGCTTGATGAAGTGGCTGCAGGCGAGTTCCCGACAGACCGGCGATTTCGTGTCGGCGGTCTGGTCGCGGAGGGCAGCCTCAACCGCGAGCCTGGCAGCCTCGAGCTTCAGTTCACGCTGACCGATACGGCGAATACGCTGCTCGTGTCCTACACGGGTGTGTTGCCGGACCTGTTTCGTGATGGGCAAGGCATCATTGCCCATGGCCGCATGGGCCCGGACGGCATCTTTGTCGCCGACGAAGTGCTCGCCAAGCACGACGAGAACTACATGCCGCCCGAGGTGGCCGACTCGCTCGAGAAACAGGGCTACCAGGCGGCGGAGTAACTCATGATCGCCGAACTCGGGCAGATCGCCCTGATCATCGCACTCATCCTTGCTGTGCTGCAGGGCGTGTTGCCGCTCATTGGCGCGCAGCGCAACGACGCCGCCCTCATGGCCTTCGCGCGGCCCGCCGCGGTAGCGCAATTTGGCTTCATCGCCATCGCTTTCGGCATCCTCGTCAATGCGTTCGTACTCAACGATTTCTCGTTGACCTATGTCGCCAACAACTCCAACAGTGAGCTGCCGACGATGTACCGCGTCGCCGCCGTGTGGGGAGCCCACGAGGGCTCCATGCTGTTGTGGGTGCTTATCCTGGCGACCTGGACGCTGGCCGTCGCCTGGCGCTCGCGCTCGCTGCCCGAGGACATGGTCGCGCGCGTGCTGGGCGTACTCGGGCTCATCAGTGTTGGCACGCTGGCCTTCATCCTCTTCACGTCGAACCCGTTCTGGCGCTTGCAACCCGCGGCGCTCGACGGCGCCGATCTGAACCCGCTGTTGCAGGACCCAGCGCTCGTGATCCACCCGCCCATGCTTTACGTGGGCTACGTCGGTTTGTCGGTCGCGTTCGCGTTTGCCATTGCGGCCATGTTGTCAGGCCGGCTCGACCGGCAGTGGGCGCGCTGGACGCGGCCCTGGACCACGGCGGCCTGGGTGTTTCTGACGCTTGGCATCGCGCTCGGCAGCTGGTGGGCGTACTACGAGCTCGGCTGGGGCGGCTGGTGGTTCTGGGACCCGGTCGAGAATGCCTCGTTTATGCCCTGGCTCGCGGCCACGGCACTGTTCCATTCGCTGGCCGTGACCGAAACGCGCGGGCTGTTCAAGAGCTGGACGCTGCTGCTCGCCATCATGGCGTTCTCTCTGAGCCTGCTGGGTACCTTCCTCGTGCGCTCGGGCATTCTTGTCTCCGTGCACGCGTTTGCGAGTGACCCTGCACGCGGCTACTTCATTCTGGCGTTCCTGTTCGTGGTGATCGGTGTCGCGCTGGCGTTGTACGCCTGGCGCGCACCCGGGCTCGACACGGCGGGTGGTTTTCAGGCCAGCTCGCGCGAGACCTTCCTGCTCGTGAACAACGTGTTGCTCGTGGTCGCCGCGGCGCTCATTCTGATCGGCACGCTGTACCCACTATTCGTCGATTATTTCGCCAACGCCAAGGTGTCCGTTGGTGCACCCGTCTTCGAACTCGCATTCGTGATTCCCATGTTGCCGCTTGTCGTGCTCATGGGTGTGGGCATGCACGCGACCTGGCGCACGGGCAACCTGCGCGAGACGCTGGTGCGCTTCAAGTGGCACATTGGTGCTGCGCTCGCGATCGGCATCGCGTTGCCCGTGCTGGGATTCGGTGCACCCGGGCCGCTTACGGTCGTCGGCACGACGGCAGCCGTCTGGCTCATTCTCGCGTCGCTGGCCGAACCCGTGCAGGCCCTCACGGGCAAGAAGCGCGTGTCGGCCGCCCGCATGGGCATGCACGTCGCGCACCTCGGTGTGGGCGTGTTCACGCTGGGTGTCGCCATCGTCACCTCGTATGGCATTGAGGCCGATCGCTCGATCCGTCCCGGCGAAACGGTGGCCGTTGCCGGTCATGAATTCACGTTAAACCGTTTCGATGCCGTTACGGGCCCGAACTACGATGCCATCCGTGGCACGGTCGCTGTGACACGCGAAGGCGATGCGGTGGCAACGCTTGCGCCAGAGAAGCGACGTTACCGCCAGCAGCAGAGCCCCATGACCGAGGCTGGCATTGACGCCTCTCTCGGCCGTGATCTCTTTGTGGCACTCGGTGATCCGCTCGGTGATAACGCCTGGTCGGTACGTATTCAGTACAAGCCCATGATCCGGTTGATCTGGCTCGGTTGCATCATCATGGCGCTGGGCGGTCTGGTCGCCATGTCAGACCGTCGCTATCGCGTACGCGAATCGGCGACGGCCAAAGCGGGCGCTCGCGACGCGGCAGCTGCTGCGACGGCGCCGGCGCAGGAAGCAGGCTGACATGCGATTCGCGTTACCGCTGGCCGTGTTCATCGCGCTGGGCGCGCTGTTCGCGTTTAGTCTCACGCGCGACCCGACGCTGATCCCGTCGCCATTGCTCGATCAACCGCTACCAAGCTTCTCGCTGCCGGATCTTGCTGACCCTGAAGTAAACGTGACGGAGGCCGCACTCGCCGGAAATCCCGCGTTGCTCAACATTTGGGGCAGCTGGTGCGCGCAGTGTGGTACAGAACACGCATTTCTCATGGAGCTGGCCCGCAACGGTGTGCCGATCGTCGGTCTGAACTGGAATGACGAACAAGACTCGGCCCGTGCCTGGCTTGAGCGCCTGGGTGACCCTTACGTCGTGACCGCTGTCGACGTGGAAGGCCGCGTGGCGATCGACCTGGGCGTGTACGGCGCACCCGAGACGTTTCTGGTCGATGGTGGCGGCACGATCATCTACAAGTACATCGGGCCGCTGACGCCCCAGGTATGGCGTGATGAGTTCATGCCGCGACTGGCCCAGCTCGACTCGGGAGGCGCCGGTGATTAGTGCGTTGCTTCGCACAGGGCTCGTCGCGTTGTGTGTCCTGTTGTCGACATCGGCAGTCGCCATCGACACAGCGCGTGCTTTTGAGGACGACGCCATGCAGGCGCGCTACCAGCGACTCATCGCCGAGGTTCGCTGCCTGACCTGCCAGAACCAGTCCATCAAAGATTCCAACGCGCCGTTGGCGCGCGACCTGCGTGCTGTCGTGCGTGAGCAGATGGAAGCCGGCGCCACTGACGCCGAGATTTATGCGTTCCTGCAGGCTCGCTACGGCGACTTTGCGTTGTACAAGCCCCCGTTCTCGGCGAGGACCGCGCTGCTCTGGTTGTCACCCGTGGTGCTCTTGGCCCTGGGTGGCTTTGCCATCGTCCGAGTCGTGCGTCGCCGCGCGAGTATGGACATCGGAGTGGATGGGGCCTAAATGGGCGCGAGCTTCTACGTCCTTGCCGCGGTCATGCTGCTCGCGGGGTTTCTGCTGGCTGGCTGGCCGTTGTTGCGTGAACGCCGTTTGGGCATCGCAGCGTTGGTGGCCTTGGCCCTTGTCGGCGGTGGTGCCGCGTTGTACCCGATTGCGAGTAACTACCAGCCCCTGAGTGCGAACTATCTGGCGTTGCTCGACGCACAGGATGAAGCCGGCGTGCGCCGTGCTGCGGCGGCGTTGTCACAGGAGCTGATGTCCCGTCCCGACGACTTCCAGGGCTGGCGCCTGCTGGGACGTGCAAGGCTCGAGATTAACGAGTATGCAGAGGCCGAGTCCGCACTGCGACAGGCATTGCGTGTGGCGCCCGGGCCCGATCCCGAGCTGCTGCTGTTGCTCGGGCAGGCGATCAGTTTTGGCGGTACCAACCGCATTTCACCCGAGGCGGCGAGCTTGTTTATCCAGGCCTACCAGATGGCGCCCAATGTCCCGGGTGCCATGTGGTATGCCGGGCTCGCCCATGCCTCGAGGGGCGAAAATCTCGCCGCTGCTGCGGCCTGGGAGGCGCTGCTTGCGCAATCACCGCCGCCCGAAGTGGCGTCGATCCTGCGCGAACAGATCGCGGTGCTGCGGGCGACGGCGCAGCCCGCCTCGGCCGATGCTTCGGCCCTCACTCTGGCCGTGCGTCTCGGCGATACGCCGCAAGCCGCCTGGCCCGCGGCGGCGCGCCTGTTCGTGTCGGTGCGTGATGCGGACCGTCCAGGACCACCACTCGCTGCCGCGCAGTACGCCCCCGATGTCTTGCCCGTGACGGTCGCGCTTGGCGACGCGGATGCCATGATCGCAGGTCGCAACATCAGCTCCGCGACGCGCTACGAGATCGTCGCGCGCGTGTCGATGAACGGTGATCCCATCGGTGGCTCGGGTGACTGGGTGGGGCGCCTGAGTATCGATCGCGCCGAGGTCGACGGCCCCATCGAGCTTGTCATTGATACAGTGGCGCCATGACCACGTCGTTCGATATCGACGCCAACAACTGCTTCGCCTGCAGTTCAACCAATCCCATCGGGCTCAATATCCGTTTCAGCATGGAAGGCGCGCTGTGTGTCGCGAAGTTCACGCCCGGGCCCAATCACGTGGGCTACAACGATGTCGTGCATGGCGGCATCCTGTTTACGGCGCTCGATGACGTCATGGCGAACTGGCTGTTCCTGCAGGGCCGGCGCGCCTACACGGGCAAAGCCAGCATTCGCTACCGGCGCGAGGGTCGTGTGGGCGAGACCCTCAGGCTCGAGGGGGCCTGCGTGCGTGAGCGTCGGCGGCTTGTAGAGCTCACGGGGCGCGCGCTGGTTGCGGAGACAGGCGAAGTCGTTTGCGAGGCCGAAGGCACATTCATGTTGACCGGCTAATGCGCCGGTGCGATGTTGGCGTTCGTCATTCGTGGTGCTTGGCATTACTCCAGTTTTTACTTTAAATAAATGGCGTAAACCTTAGATATGATTAGTATAAATCGATCTGTTTTGGTGCTCGGATTGGCCCTGCTTGTCGGTTGCGGAGGCGACGATGACGCCGACACATCGAGCGAGGCTTTTGCCAGCACTTACGTTCCAGCGGCCGCTGATCCGGTGCTCATCGAAAACGCGACCGTTTTCACAGGCACGGGTGAGCGGCTGGACGATGCCGATGTGCTTCTCGTCGACGGTCGCATTGAGCAGGTGGGGCAAGACTTACGCGCCCCCCGCGACGCGACGGTCATCGACGCCACAGGGCGCTTTGTCACGCCGGGCATCATCGACGTGCACTCGCACCTGGGCGTGTACGCTTCGCCCGGGGTGCAGGCGCACTCCGATGGCAACGAGGCCACGGGACCGAACACCGCGGAAGTCTGGGCTGAGCACAGCGTCTGGCCGCAGGACCCCGGTTTCTCTGCGGCGCTGGCGGGTGGCGTCACGACAATGATGATTTTGCCTGGGTCGGCCAACCTATTCGGTGGCCGTGCAGTCACCGTCAAGAACGTGTTCGGACGCACCGTCATGGACATGAAATTTCCGGGCGCGCCCTACGGCCTCAAGATTGCCTGCGGTGAAAACCCCAAGCGGGTCTACGGCAGCCGCGGCCAGGCGCCATCAACCCGGATGGGCAACATCGCCGGATTCCGCAAGGCCTGGATTGAAGCCAGCGCGTACCGCGACAAGCTCGACGCAGCGGCGCGGGGCGAGGGCGAGGCACCAACGCGCGACCTTCGGCTCGAGACGCTCGCGGGTGCGCTCAATGGCGACATCCTCGTGCACAATCACTGCTACCGTGCCGATGAGATGGCCGTCATGCTCGACCTGGGTCGCGAGTTCGGCTTCAAGATCACGGCCTTCCACCATGCAGTCGAGTCCTACAAGATTGCCGACCTGCTGGCCAAAGCCGACGCCTGCTCGGCGATGTGGGCCGACTGGTGGGGCTTCAAGATGGAGGCCTACGACGGCATCCGTGAAAACGTCGCCTTCGTTGACGCCGCGGGCGCCTGCGCTATCGTGCATTCCGACTCCGAAATCGGCATCCAGCGGCTTAACCAGGAAACCGCCAAAGCCGTGGCTGCTGGCCGGCGCGCGGGCCTTGAGATCAGCGACGGGCACGCGATGCGCTGGCTGACGATCAACGCGGCCAAGGCACTCGGCATCGAAGACGAGACGGGTTCACTCGAGCCCGGCAAGATGGCCGACGTGGTGCTCTGGGACCGCAATCCGCTCAGCGTGTACGCGCGCGCCGAGCAGGTCTGGATTGACGGCGTGCTCATGTATGACCGTAACGACCCGGGCAAGCAACCGGTCACCGACTTTGCGCTGGGGACTGTGAGCGCGGCGGGAGGTGTGCGGTGAGCCGCCGGATCGCCATGGCGCTGGCGGCTGCCGCAACGCTTCTGATTGCACCGGTCCAGGCCGACGTCATTGCCATTTCGGGTGGCACCGTGCACACGCTGTCCGACACCGGCACGATCGAAGACGCCGTGATTCTTATCGAGGACGGCCAGATCACGCGCGTCGGACGGGGGCTTCGTATTCCGGACGCCGCGACTGTCATTGATGCGACCGGCAAGGTGGTGACACCCGGTCTGTTCGCCGCACACACGCAGTTGGGTCTCGTGGAGGTCAATGCCGTCAGCGATACCGTCGACGGTCAGCAGCGCGGCACCGAGTTCGGCGCGGCCTTCGAAGTGGCCGACGCTTACAACCCGGCTTCAACGCTGGTCGCCGTGTCTCGTGTTGAGGGCGTTACGCGCGCGGCCATCGTGCCGTCGCCGGGCTTCGCCTGGAACGGCACGCCCGGTGGTGTGGTGTCGGGTCAGGCGGCCGTCGTGCACCTGGGCGAGGGCGATGACTTTCTGGTTTTAAGAAAGGCCGCCGTCGTTGCCCACCTGGGCGCCAACGGGGGCGCGCTGGCGGGTGGCTCCCGCGCGGGTGCGCTATTGGCGCTGACCACCGCGTTCGAGGACGCCATCGACTACGCCCGGTTCCGGGATGCCTACGACGCGGGTGCACGGCGTGCGTACAGCGTGAGCCGAGCCGATCTCGAGGCGCTGCAGTCGGTCCTGACGGGGGACACGCCCGTGTATCTGAGCGTGGATCGGGCCAGCGATATTCGCGTGGCCATCGACATGGCCGACCGCTTCGGGCTGAAACTCGTCATCGTGGGTGGCGCCGAGGCCTGGAAAGTTGCTGACCGCCTGGCCGCGAGCAATACGGCTGTGATCGTCTCACCGCTCAACAACCTGCCGGGCAGTTTCGACAGCCTTTCGTCGACGCTCGAGAATGCGCGCGCGCTGCAGGAGGCCGGTGTGCGTCTCGCGTTTGGCGATGGTGACACGCACAACGCGCGCAATCTGACCCAACTGGCCGGCAACGCCGTCGCCCACGGCTTGCCGTGGATCGACGGCCTGCGCGCGATTACGGCTACACCGGCCGACGTTTTGGGACTGGGCGACAAATTCGGGCGCCTGGCGCCCGGCATGGTGGCGGACGTGGTCGTTTGGGACGGCGACCCGCTGGAGTTGACGAGCTACCCGGTCGAGGTACTGATCGATGGCGCCGTCGTCGAAGGCGACAGCAGGCAAACGTTGCTCCGCGATCGTTACCGCGATCTCACGGACGCGCGACCGCCCGCTTACCGCAACCGCTAGCACCTTCAATTACGGCATACGCCTCGCTGCGACACTGTTCCTGTCGCTGGCGGGCATCACCGCGCGCGCGGATGGGCTGGTGATCGAAGGCGTCGAGGGTGCACTGGCCGATAACGTTCGGGCCTACGTCGCTCTGGACAGCCAGCCTTGCGATGCACCGGAGTGGCAAATGCGGCGTCGATTCTCCGACGCGAATGCGCTCGCGCGAGACGCGCTGGCGGCCTTTGGCCACTACGCACCCGAGATCGATTCCAGCATCCGCTTCGGTGATGCGTGCTGGGACGCCACGCTGAGCATTACACCCGGGCCGCAAGTTCGTTACGAGCGGTTCGAGGTGAGGGTCGCGGGCGCTGCCGCGGATGATGCCCAGGTGAATGCGGTGGTGAAGGCGCGGCCCGAGGCGGGTGACACGCTGCACCACGGTCGCTATGAGGCTTACAAGAACCGGCTAGGCCAGGTGCTCGCGGCGCGTGGCTACGCCGAGTGGCGATTTGATGCTGCGGGGGTTGATGTTGATGTCGCGCGCGGACGGGCGGTGGGCGAGATTGCGATCGCGAGCGGCCCGCGGTATCGCTATGGCGAGATTCGCATTGAACAGGAGGCGTTCGAGCCGGGGCTTATCGAACGCTTTATCGACATTGAGCCCGGGCAACCGTTTTCACGGTCCGAACTCATTCGGCTTCAGGGTGACCTCACCTCGAGCGCCTTGTTTGACCAGGTGACCGTTGCGCCCGATTACGACGCCATGGCCGCGCAGGAGATTCCCGTCACGATTCGCCTCGTGCCTGGCGAGCGCATTGGCTACTTCGTCGGGGTTGGTGTATCGACGGACCGCGGCCCGCGGTTGTCGGGCGGCTACCGCAACCGTCGCGTCAATTCACGCGGGCACCAGTTCACGGCTGAGGCCGAGGCGTCGCCCGTACTGTCGCGGCTCGAGGCGCGTTACCGGCAGCCGCTCAAAGATCCCCGGGTCGAGTGGCAGAGTTATCAGTTGCGCCTTGCCGACGAAGAAACGGATACCTCCGAAAGCACGACGGCCGAGCTTGGCGTCGAGCGTATTCGCAGCCTGGCCAATCGTTGGGTGTTGACTTACGGGCTGCAGCTCAGTCGCTCGGACTTCATTGTCGGCACCGTCGAAGACACGACAACACTTGTGATGCCTGTGGCAGGTCTGACGCGTCGCGTTGCCGACAGCGATACGAACCCGCGCTGGGGCACGAGCCTTGAAATGCGTTTGCGCGGCGCGGGCACGGCGGTCGGTTCGTCAACGGACTTTCTTCAGGTGTATGCGCGCTACCGGCAACTGATTCCGATTGGCGAGCGCGGCAGGCTCGCCTTCCGCGGTGAACTGGGCACGACCTGGCGCAACGACTTCGAAGAGCTGCCGCCGCAAGTGCGGTTCTTTGCGGGTGGCGATACCAGCGTGCGCGGCTACGCGTATGAATCGCTGGGCCCAGTTGACGTTGAGGGTAATGTCATCGGTGGCGCGAGCCTGGTGACTGCCAGCCTTGAGTACGAGTACGCGTTGCGCGGGCGCTGGGGCGTCGCTGTGTTTGCCGACACGGGCAATGCGTTCAACGACCGCGACGTCGATGAACGTACGGGTGTCGGTTTTGGCGTCGTTTGGCGGTCACCCGTAGGCCCCTTGCGTGCCTATCTCGCGCACCCGCTCGATGACGATCAGACGGTGCGACTGCACGTGACTTTTGGTGCCGACCTGTGAGCGTGCGGCGTTTTCGCTGGCTGCGCCGATCCGCGCTTGCTGTCCTTGTCTTGTTAGTGACACTGGTTGCGATGGCGTCCTGGCTCGCAGGGACAACCTCCGGTGCACGCTTTGTTGTGAATCGCGCGGTCGGCTACGTACCTGGCGCGTTGTCGATTGCCGAAGTCGACGGCACGCTGATCGGAGGCCTGACGCTACGGGGCGTGGCTTACGCTGACGGCGCGCTGCAGGCGCGTGTCGATGCGCTCACCGTCCGCGTAGCGCCTTCTGTGGTGATCAACTGGCGCCGTGTGACCGTTCGCGAACTGACCCTTTCGGGCATGGTTCTGACGCTTCCCGAATCGGGCAATGCCGAGCCCGCGCCCGAGGCGGGATCACTGCGTGTTCCCGCTATAGCGCTGGATCCGTTGCCCGTCGCACTGGACGTGGTGCGATTGTCGATCAATGACCTTCGGGTCGTGCGCGGCGCGGCACCCGAAATCGAGGTCACGCGCGTGAGCTTCTCCGGGGAATTCGACGGGCAGGATCTCGAATTACGCGAGCTCGCGGTCGATGCCCCGATGGGCCGCGCCGCGCTAGCAGGCCGCGTGCAACTGTCCCCGGATCTGCGCGCGCGCCTCACGCTTGACTGGCTGCTGAGCGGCAATGCTGAAACGCAGGGCGCGCTCGTCGTGTCAGGAGACCGTGAGCGCTACGAGGTTCGCCACGAACTCGCGGCACCGTTTGTGGTGACGACAGCAGGAACCGTGGCCATGCCCATCGATGCGTCGCCGCGCGTTGATCTTGAGAGCACCGCGACGCGCATTGCCTACGCTACCGCATCGCAGGAGGTTGTCGCGACGGATCTTGTCGTGGGTGTTGCCGGTCGGACCGAAGACTGGCGCATGACGGCTACGGCTGATCTTGATGGCGATGGCTTGTCGGGCCTTGCGGCGAGCCTCGAAGCCAGCGGTGATCTGCGTACGGTCGTGCTGGACGCCCTGGAACTCAACGAGGTTGGAGAAACGCGGCTCCGTGCGACGGGGTCGGCACGTTTCGTTAATGCGCCCGACTGGGACGCGACGCTCGAGCTGCGACAGCTGCCCACGGCGCGTGTGTTGCCTGACATTGATGCCGTGTTGACAGGTGCGCTTTCGGTGCAGGGCGCTTTGGGCGACGCGCCCACGGTTCGCGTGACGACCGACGGTATCGAGGGTCTGTGGCGCGACTACGCCGTTACGCTTGTGGGCGCAGCGCGGGTTGAGCCTGATGCCGTGACCTTGGACGCCGTGCGCGCTTCGGTGGGTGATAACCTGCTGTCGCTGGCCGGTACGCTGGGCCGCGAGGCTGGTGCAGAACTGGACGTGGCATTGCGTGCGCCGGAGTTGTCTGCGCTCTGGCCCGGTCTTGCGGGCGCGGCCTATGTGGAAGGAAGGGTTTCGGGCACGGTGTCAGCGCCCACGATTGCGTTGGCGCTCGACGTCCCTGAGCTTTCCTACGGTGAGCTGGCGTTGACCGCGTTGTCGGGACGCGTGGATGCAGACTCCGGCGTCTCAGGCGCCTTCGATGTCGACCTTGCGGCCGCAGCGGTTCGCTCAGGCGACACCCGCGCAGAGGACTTGCGCGTTGCGATCACAGGCCCGGTCGATGACCACATGATTGTGCTTGAGGGCGCATCGGCACCGTTGTCGCGTGCGCAGATTCGCGCGACGGGTGGATACGCGTCGCAGCAATGGACAGGGCGTGTGACGGTCGCTGAACTCAGCCTCGCCGCACCCGACGCAGCAGTCGAAGACTGGTCGCTGGAGTCGCCCGTCGCGCTTTCCGCGTCCGCGCAGACCGTGCGGTTTGAGCAAGGTTGCCTGGCGAGCGCGTCGTCAGCACGTCTTTGTCTCGAGGCCCTGGTCACCCCCGATGAGATCGAAGCGCAGGCTTCGCTTGAGCGCCTCGACCTGTCGACCTGGTTGCCGCCAATTGCCGAAGGTCTGGAGATCGCAGGACGGGCCAACGCGAGCCTGCAGCTCGCAGGCCCGCGCGAGCGACTCAGTGGTGCTGCGTCGTTCGGCATCGACGGTCTCGAGATGGCACAAGGCGAGGGTGACGCGCGCAATCGCGTCGCGTTTGATGATGCACAGGCAGCGCTGATACTCGAAGCCGGTTCTCTCAGCGCGACGCTGGGCCTGCGGGCCGACACTGGCGGCTTGCTGGACGTGGAGATTGACGTCGGCGACGCCTACGCTTCCGACGACGCACTAAGCGGCACCGTCAACCTGTCAGTCCCGGATGTAACAGCGCTGAATGTGCTCAGCGATGCGCTGGCATTCTCGGAGGGCACACTCGAAGGCGAGGTGCTGATCACGGGCACGCGGCAGCAGCCCCGGATCGAGACCGACTTTGATGCCACGGCGATTCGTGCGCGTCTGTTGCCGTTGGGCATCGAGCTGCGGGAGCTGCGCTTCAATGCGGCATCGACGGACAGCGGCAGGGTTCGTATGGAGGCAGCCGGGCAATCGGGTGAAGGCAGCTTCAGGCTTGAGGGGAATGCCCAGCTGCGGGGTGATGGTGCGCCCAATGCGCGAGCGTCTGTCAAAGCAACGCGACTGACCTTTCTCGACTTGCCCGATGCCACCGGCGTCGCGAGCCTCGATCTCAGCCTTGAGGCAAGCCCTGAACGGCAGTCGCTGTCCGGCTCGCTGGCCGTGGACAGTGCATCAGTGATCGTTCGCGGCTTGCCAGAGAGCGCGGTCCGCGTGAGCGACGACATCGTCGTTGTCAACGAGGCCAAGGATGCGCCGAGCGGTGCACCGCCCGGTCCGCTGCGCACAGTAGACGTCAATGTGACGCTTTCCGAGGACGTCAGGCTTGAGGGTTTTGGCCTCAAGACGCGACTCGATGGGGACCTCAAGCTTACGAAGCGGCCGCGTTCGGATCTTGCAGGTACGGGCAGCCTGCAACTCAAAGATGCGACCTACGAAGCCTACGGCCAGGCGCTCGAGGTCAGTCGTGGGCAACTGGTGTTCAACGGGCCGCTTGATGCGCCCGTGCTCGACATTCGCGCGGAGCGAGTCGTTGACGAGACGCGCGTCGGTATCGACATCGCGGGCACGCCGGATGCCCTGTCGTCGACGCTGTTCTCGGAGCCTGCGCTGCCGGATGCCGAGGCGTTCAGTCTGTTGCTCACCGGGCGACCACTCGAGTCGGCAGGCGAGTCCGGCGACACGGCGCTGGCCGACGCGGCCCTGACACTCGGTCTCAAGCGCGCCTTCGGGGTCAGCAGCGCGATCCGCAATGCTGTCGGCCTCGACACGCTGACCGTGGCCGGCAGTGGTCGTGACGGGCGTGTGCTGGCAGGCAAGCAGCTCTCGAAAGACCTCTACCTCGAGTACGCCTACGGCGTGTTTGACCAGGTGAGTACGGTGCTCGTCCGTCTACAGCTCAACAAGCGCCTGGCGCTTGAGTCGCAGTCGGGTGATACGCAGTCCGTCGACCTCGTCTATTCCGTGGGCTCTCGCTGAGCGGTACCCGCCACGACTGCCAGTCCGTATACTTCGGCGCTGGTTTCCCAAGCGGTAGTTGTGATGTCTTTACCCCCCGTTCTGCAGAATAGCCTGCGTCTGCCCGTCGTCGGCGCGCCCATGTTCATCGTTTCGGGGCCCAAGCTCGTTATCGAGCAGTGCCGGGCCGGCATCGTTGGCAGTTTTCCTGCGCTGAATGCGCGCCCGCAGCCCCTGCTCGACGACTGGCTTGCTGAGATTACAGAAACGCTGGAACTAGAGCGGGCGGCGAATCCGGATAAGCCCATCGCGCCCTTTGCCGTGAACCAGATCTGTCACGCGAGCAACGACCGCCTCGAGGCGGATCTCGAGTCGTGCGTGAAGTTCAAGGTGCCGATCATCATTACGAGCCTGCGTCCGCCGCAGATTGTTGTGGACGCCGTGCACAGCTACGGCGGTGTTGTGTTCCATGACGTCATCAACATGCGTCACGCACGCAAGGCCATCGAGCAAGGCGTCGACGGCATCATCGCCGTGTGCGCCGGCGCGGGTGGTCACGCGGGCATGCTGAGCCCGTTTGCGCTCATCAAAGAGCTGCGCGCCGAGTTCGACGGCACAATTTTGCTGTCGGGCGCCATGACCTCGGGTCAGGACGTCATTGCTGCTCAGGCGATTGGCGCCGACCTGGCCTACATCGGGTCGCGGTTCATCGCCACGGAAGAGGCAAACGCCGACTCGGGCTACAAGCAGATGCTCGTGGAGACGGCGGCCGTCGATATCGTCTACAGCTCGTTGTTCACGGGGGTACTGGGCAACTACCTGAAGCCCAGCATCACCAACGCGGGACTCGACCCCGACAACCTGCCCGCGGCTGACAAGTCGACGATGAACTTCGGCAGCGGTGGCAACCAGAAGTCCAAGGCCTGGCGCGATATCTGGGGTGCAGGTCAGGGTGTGGGCAGCATCCATGATGTGCTGCCCGTCGCCGAACTCGTCGAGCGTATGGCCGACGAATACGCCGACACCATGGCGCGGCTCCGGGGCGCCGCCTGAGGCGCGCCGTGCCCGTCGCGAAGCAGCTGATCCTGGTCGCGCTGGGTGGCGCGGCGGGCGCAGCCTGCCGCCACCTTGTAAACCTGGGGTTTGCGCGCAGCGACTATCCCTGGTCGACGATGATCGTCAATGTCGCGGGTTCGCTGTTGTTGGGTGCGCTTGTGTACTGGTTCGCCCTTCGGGGTGGTGCCTGGGAGACGAGCGGTCGCTTGTTGCTGGCAACGGGGTTTTGCGGTGCGTTCACAACCATGTCGGCGCTGGCACTCGAAACGCGAGAGCTCGCGGAGGTCAGCTCGTCCTGGTCCGCGTCCTTATTCGCACTGGGCACCCTCGGTTTGTCGATTGCCGGCCTGATTATCGGTGCCGGCCTGGCGCGCGCGGTGCTCGACTAAGCGGCGTCGCGCGCGACCGCGGCATCGCGTGAGACTGTAAGCCGTGCCGTGATGTCGTCGATCCAGTCCCGATGCTCTGCCTTCATGAGGCAGCTGCGCAGGCATGTCAGCGTATCTCGATCAGCTGTCATGGCCGACAGACCCGCCGGCAGACGCTCGGGTGCCACGTCGATCAGCGCCAGGTGCAAATCGCGCTGGGCGGCCTCGTCGAAAATTGCCTGAGCCAATCGCGAGGATTCGCTGAACGAGCTCGAATTGACGCCCCAAACGATGATATCGAGCTCGGGTGCCTGCAGCAGCGTGAAGCCCTCGTCGGCCTCGACACGAGCGGCAAGATCGCGCGCGGCCGCGATGCACTGCTCGAGCATGCCTGCAAACGTCCTGCCACGTTCCAGCGGCAAGAGTCTTTGCGTGGTCCACAACGCGACGGCTGCGGCTCCAGCCCGAGAGCACTCAAGGCTGATCTCGCCCAGGTGCAAGTCGTCCGAGCTGAAGTAGGTGTAGGGCGAATCGTGTTGGTAGTGCCGTCCGACGGCCGGGTCGGGAAACAGGATGCAGCCGCAACCATAAGGCTGTAGTCCGTGCTTGTGCGGATCGATGGCGACGCTGTCCGCGTGCGCGATCGCATCGTAGGCGCGACGCGCGTCGTCACCCAGCGTTGAGGCCAGCGTGAAATAACCCCCGTAGGCGGCGTCGACGTGAACGCGGATATCGCGCGGACGGCAAAGCGCCAGAATCGCATCGACACGGTCGACCGAGCCCGCACTCGTCGTGCCTGCCGTGGCCACGACCGTACCAATGTCGTCGGTGCTGTCGAGCAGGGCTTCAAGCGCGTCGAGCGACATCCGGCCCGTGTGGTCAGTTGGGCAGGCCGTGAACGGTACGCCCAGCACGGCCGACAGGCGGCTGTGCGTGTAGTGAGACTCCGCCGAGGCGACAACACGGCGCCCGCCGGTTTCTTCCCGCGACACCCAAAGTGCTTCGAGGTTGGCCACCGTGCCGCCTGAGGTCAGGTGGCCCAGGTGTGTCTCGAATCCGAACATGGCAGCGATTTCTGCAACGGCTTCTTTTTCCATCGCGGAGCTCGCGCGTCCGCCGTCGAGTGCGTGGTTGTTGGGATTCACATACTGCGCGAGCTGGTAGGCGAGCCGCGCGACGGGGTGCGGCGGCTTGAGCATCTGACCCGCGTAGAGCGGGTGGGCGTAAGGGTAGTTGTCTTGCAGCCGTTCCGCGGCCGCAAGCAATGCATCGCGTGCGGCGTCGTCGATTGCGGGGCGCGTGGACGCGGGTAGTGACAGGCTGTCGCCGAGGCGATCAACGGCGGCGTCGAGCGCGGCAATGGCGCCTGGCTCCTGCAATTCGAAGCGGTTGTCGGTTGTCATGTGTTGCGTTTACTCGGGGAGGGGAATGAACTCGTCGTCGCCAGGCACCCGATCGAAGCGCATGTTGGCCCAGTCCTGCTTTGCGGTCTCGATGCGATCGAGTCGACTGGAGACGAAGTTCCACCAGATGTGGCGCTTCTCGGGCATCGGATCGCCGCCGAGCAGCATAACGCGTGAGCCTGCTGCGACCGACATGGTCACGGGAGCGCCCACGCTGAAGATGACCATCTCGCCGTCACCGAATTGCTGACCGTCGACATGGATGCTGCCCGTCACGACGTACGCGGCGCGGTCATCGAACCGATCCTCCAACGTTACGCTGCCTGCGCCCTCGGCGTGACAGTCGGCGTAGAACATGGGCCAAAGGGTGTCGACGGGTGCGGTGTGACCCGCCATCTCGCCTGCGATGAGGCGAAAGGACAGTGCGCCGTCCTGCCAGGCCGGCAGGGTGTCGGCAGCGTGGTGTACGAAGGAGGGTTCGATTTCCTCATGTTCGACAGGCAGCGCGAGCCATGACTGGATCCCGTGGATGCGTGATTCGGCGTTGCGCGACGCATCGTCGCTACGCTCGCTGTGGGTGATGCCACGGCCCGCGGTCATCCAGTTCACGGCACCCGGCTCGATATTCTGGTTGGCGCCGACACTGTCGCGGTGAAAGAGGCTGCCCTCAAACAGGTAGGTGACCGTCGCCAGATTGATGTGGGGGTGGGGGCGTACATCGATGCCCTTGCCCGGGGGAAACACGGCGGGGCCCATGTGGTCGAAAAAGATGAACGGGCCCACGGTCGGGTGCGATCCGTGGGGCAGCACGCGGCGCACGGTGAAGTCGCCTAAGTCGCGTTCACGTGGGCGGATTACGGTCTCGATGCTATGCATTTCCATGAGGTTGCCGCTATGTAGGGAAGCCCCATTGTTTCACACGCGCGGCGCCCCGTGCACACAGACGGGGGCTTGTATCGCGCAAGCTTCAGGGTCCGACCGACCGACTATTCCGCCATGATCGATTTGCTGAGTCTTGCTGTTCCGTTCTTCCTCGCCGCCATCGCGGTGGAGTGGGTGCTTGATCGGCGTGGCAACGTGGGCTGGATGCCTTGGCAGGATGCCCTGGGCAGCCTGAGTGCCGGTGCGCTGAGTACCACAACGGGTTTATTCACCAAGTTGATCGGCATCGCCGTCTACGCCTGGGTGCTTGAGCACTTCGCGCTATGGCGGATGCCTGCTGAGTGGTTCGACCTGTCCGCGTCGGGCGTGCTGGCCTGGCTCGGTGTGCTGCTGACCTGGGACTTCTTCTATTACTGGAAGCACCGTCTCGGGCACGAGGTGGCGCTGCTCTGGGCGGCGCACAGCGTTCATCACCAGAGTGAGGAGTACAACCTCACCACGGCACTGCGTCAGACCAGCACGGACTTCATCATCGGCTGGATCGTGTACGTGCCCATGTTTCTGCTCGGCGTGCCATTGCATGTGTTCGCAACGGTCGCCGCGCTCGATCTCATTTACCAGTTCTGGGTGCACACCCGGCACATCGACAAACTGGGCTGGGCCGACCGCGTATTCGTCACGCCGTCCAATCATCGTGTCCACCACGCCCAGAACACGCCGTACCTCGACAAAAACTACGGCGGCATCCTTATCATCTGGGACCGGCTGTTCGGGACCTTTGCCGAGGAGCGCGATGACGAGCCCGTTGTATTCGGCGTGCGTCGCCCGTTGTCGAGCTTCAACGTGTTTGAGGCCAACTGGAGTGTCTATCGCGATCTCATTGCTGACAGCCGGCACGCTTCGAACTGGCGTGACCGGTTCGCCCTTTGGCTGCGGCACCCGGGATGGCGCCCCGACGATGTGGCTGCGCGCTATCCGCGGCCCTATGCGCCGCTCGAGGCATTCCAGAAGCACAGCGCGCTGGTGTCTGAACCCAGCCGTCGTTATCTGCTGACGCAATTCACGGTGGCAATCCTGATGACACTCGTTATCGGCGTCTTAGCACCGGGTGCAAGCTGGCAGGGGTTGCTCGCCGCCTGCGTGGTGCTGTGGCTGCTACTCGCAAGCGTAGGTATCGCGAGCGATGCACGGCCGGGTGCGGTTGCCTTTGAGCTCATCCGCCTTGCCGCGACTGTGCCACTTGCCGCGTACGCGGCCGCCGAGATTGCGCCCGTGTCCCGTGGTGGCGTTGTCGTTGCGGCAATCGTGTACGCGCTGTCCAGCGCGGCGTGGGTGGTGCGGGGCGACGCGCTCGCGTCGGTTCCCGAAGCATCGGGTCAGGCCACGTCGGCGGAACTCTCCGACGCATCGGGCAGCCAGCGCGAGAGCATGTCACGCAGCTGAGACAGCGTGAAGGGCTTACTCAGGTAGTCGTCCATGCCGGCCTCGGCGCAGCGTTCCCGGTCGCCGTCGAGCGCATTGGCCGTGAGTGCAATGACGGGCACAGTGGTCTGACCTGACGTTGCCTCTCGTTCACGTAGTTGACGCGTTGCCACGAAGCCATCCATCACGGGCATCTGGCAATCCATGAGTACCAGCGCAAAGTGGCTGCGCTCGAGCGCCGCGAGCGCCTCCTCGCCATTGGTGGCGATCTCCCAGGTGCAGTGTGCCAGGTCCAGCATGGCCGTCGTGACACGCTGATTGACGGGGTTGTCCTCAACCACGAGGACATGACCTGCCGGGCCGTTTGCTACAACCGGCGCTTTCTCGATGGGCGCAACGCCTTCGTTACGGGATACCGCCTGGCTCACGGCGGCGAACAAGGCGTCGCGCGTTACGGGGCGGGTGAGGACGGTATCGATGCGCTGCGCGCCCGTCGTTTGCTCGCGCAGACGTTCTGCTGTACTCGTAACCACCAAGGCGGGTGCGGGTGCGTCCGAGTCGGCAAAGTGCTGCGTCATTGTGCTGATCAGATGGGTCGCGTTGGGGGCCGGTCCGAGCGTGAGCGTGGCATCGACGATGACGACGTCGATGTCTTTGGCGGTGTCACCCAGCAAGGCCATTGCCGACACGCCATCCGCGGCGGTTTCGGTTTGGATGGACCAGGCGTTGAGCTGGCGCTCGAGAACACCCAGGCTGTCGCGATTGCCGTCCGCAATCAGTGCGCGCACGTGGTTGAGCTCGGGGCGCGCTATATCCTGGTCAGGCGCCACAGGCAGATCGATCTCAAAGTGGAAGGACGAACCTGAACCCAGCTCGCTGTCAACGCGCAGGTCGCCGCCCATAAGCGCGACCAGTTGACGGCAGATGGCAAGTCCGAGTCCCGAGCCGCCGAACCGGCGCGTCGTCGACCCGTCCTCCTGGGCAAAAGACTCGAAGATCTGCTCGCGCTTGTCCTCGGCGATACCGATACCCGTGTCCTCGACTTCAAAGCGCATGCAGTCGACGTCGTCGGTGGACGCGTCGGCAATGCGCCGCATACGGAGCACCACCTGGCCTTGCTCGGTGAACTTGATCGCGTTGCCGACGAGGTTGACAAACACCTGGCGCAGCCGCGCGCTGTCACCGAGGTGCTGGCCTTCAATGCCTGGGTCGACATCGAGAACGAGCTCGAGTCCCCGTTTTCGAGCAGCGCCGACCAGCATCGTCGTGACTTCTTCGGCGAGGCGCCAGACCGCCATCGGCGCCTGCTCGAGCTCCATTCGGCCCGCCTCAATCTTCGAGAAATCGAGAATGTCGTTGATGAGTTCGAGCAGGGCGTTGCCCGAGTCACGAATGGTCTCCGCGTAGCGACGCTCGGTCTTCTCGAGTGCTCCCGTGAGCAGCAATTCGGTCATGCCCAGAACACCATTCATGGGCGTACGGATCTCGTGACTCATCCGGGCGAGAAACTCGCTCTTAGTCTGGCTGGCCGCTTCGGCGCGTTCTTTTTCGCGTTGCAGCGCATCGGTACGCACGGCGACGCGCTGCTCGAGAATCTCACGCGCGCGCACCGTCTCACTGCGGTAATGGCGCAGGCCATCGATCATCTGGTTGAAGCCCGTGATCAGGGCACCGAGCTCGCTCGAGTCCGCGCTCGGCAGCTTGTGCGAGAAGTTGCCCTCGGAGACGTCGCGCAATCCGGCGAGGACATCACGAACCGGGCGCAGGATGCGGCCCGAGATGGACCAGGCCACCACACACGCAAGCAGTCCGATGAGCACGCTGCAGCCGACAATGTAGAGCGCGCTGAGTTGGAAGCGGCGCTGCACGGACGACAGGTCGACCAGCGTATCGACGGTGCCCAGCAATCGACTGGGTTGCGGTCGCGCGCCCGTGCTGGGCAAGTCGCCGGATGCGTAGACGGGAATCGAAATCCGGTAAACACGCACGGTTCCGAGCGGGGATAGCTGAACGGATTCCCCATTGCTTGCAGCGGCCTCGAGGCGTTCGGGCGAGATCTTCTGGAACAACTCGCGATAGATTGGCCGGTTGTTCGCGTTGTAGACCTCGACGCCCGCCACGATGGTGACGTCGTCGACGATGGAGGCTGCCTTGGCCAACTCTGACGGGTTTTGGGTGTAGAGGCCGAAGTCGGACGCCTTCGCAAACGCCTCAGCAAGAACCGACGCGGTCCGCTCCGCGCTTTCCTGCGCATTGCGCAGGTTGGCAGACACTGTCACATAGCCCGTCACCAGCGTTGTGAACGCGATGAGCACGACGGCCATGGCAGTCAGCTGGGCTCGCAGGCCCCGCCGCATTGTGGTCGCCGAATGGGCAGCATGGGCCGTTTCGGCCGCGGGTCCTGACATGCGCGTTCCAGATCGGTCCCCGGGGCACGCAAGCGTCCTGCCTGCGTTGAGCCTCAGGGACGGTTCGTCCATGATGTGGCCGGCATGAGATGTGCCCGCCATCGCCGTGCTAGCGGCGGGCTATCGGGTGACTTGAGTAGAAATCCGCCCGCCGGAGGAGACGACATGCGGCTTGTGCAGCTCTTCGTGCACCCCGTAAAAAGCATGCGCGGCAACGCCGTTGCCCAATGGTCCGTCGAGGCGCAGGGCATGACCGATGATCGTCGTTGGATGGTCGTCGATGAACGCAAGCGATTCGTTACGGGCCGGCTGGTTCCGGCAATCTCGCGATGTCGGGCACTCGTGACCACTGACGGCCTGCGACTTGAGTACGAGGATCAGGTGTTTGATACCGACACGCCTGAGACCGGTGACCCTGTGGATGTGGTCGTCTGGAGCGACACCGTCCAGGCGTTTGATGCCGGTGATGGCGTCGCCGACTGGCTCAGCACGCAATTCGATCGGTCGCTGAGGCTGGTCTGGCAGGGGAACCCGCGCTCGCGGCCCCTGGCCGAATCGCGCCGTGTGACACCCGACGATGTCGTGAGCTTCGCCGATGGCTACCCGTTGCTCGCGATGACCACGGCGTCGCTGGCCGAACTCAACGGGCGACTCGAAGCGCCCGTGACGGCACGCAACTTCCGGCCGAACCTCGTGATCGACACCGAGACGCCGTTCGAAGAGGACAGCTGGCACACGATTGATGTCGGGGGCGTCCCGTTTCGCGCCATTTCGCCGTGCTCGCGCTGCATCTTCACGACCGTCGACCCGACCACGGGACAAAAACGCGAAGATCGTGAGCCGCTGGCAACGTTGTCTGGTTACCGGCGGGATGCGGACACCGGGAAGATCCTGTTTGGCGTTAACCTGATTCCGCTTGAGACTGGCCGCATCGGTGTGGGCGATGCGGTTCGCCTCAAGTAGCGTCGCTCGACGCGAGTTGCTGCTCGAGAAACTCGACGAGCGTGTCGGTCGGTTGCGAGCGATCGCGCGTAAAGCCGTAGGCGTGCGTCTTGCGCGCCTTGCGATCGAACCAGATGCTCGCGCTGTCGTCTTCGGGGCGCTGCCGTGCGAGCCAGACGATCGTGTCGGCACCTTGCTCGGCATTTCGCAGAACGGGTGAGAGCAGGCGCCGGAACGTGGGCAAGGACTGTTTCACACCTGCGGTGTCGACCCAGCCTGGGTGCATCACGTAGAAACTGCGGCCGGGGTGGGCCGCCTGCCAGTGTTCGTTGAGCGCGACCTGGGCGCGCTTTTGTACGGCATAGGCCGTTTGACCATCGTGTGTCCCGGCATCTTCCGTGGCCAGTGCCGCAATGATGAGCGGGGCCATGTACATGCCGCCGGATGCGACCGTGATGATGATGGCGTCCTCGGCCAGCACGCCCCTCGCAATCGCGCGCTCCGTGAGCCGGAACTGGTTGAGCAGATTCACGGCGAACTGCGTGTCGAGGCCTGCGCTGTTGCGCGCGTGCTCGTGCAGCATGACGCCCACGTTGTTGACGAGGACGTCGATGGTGTCACCCTCGGCTTCCAGTCGGTCGAGCAGAGCATCGATATCGGCGGGCTCGGCGAGGTCGACCACTTCGCTTTCCACGGGTGCAGGCAGTGATGCATTGAGGCCCGCAAGCTTCTCGGCGTCGCGCGCGACCGCCGTGACGCTGGCGCCGGCTGCCTGGCAGCCCGCGACAGTGGCAGCGCCGATGCCGCCGCTCGCGCCCGTGATCAGTACGCGCTTGCCGTCGAGGCGGTCACCGTCCGTGCGCCAGAACAGGCGTCGGACAAAGTAGCCAATGGCCGTGAAGCTCAGGCCAAAGCGGCCGTAGAACAAAATGATGCCGAGCAGCAGTCGCATGTCAGGGTCCTGTTAGTGGTGTTGGGCATTGCCGCGCATGAGTTCGTCGCCGGCCGCGTTCGGATTCATGTGCTGCCGGATGAGGCGTCGTAGGCCGTTGGGTGCGCGCCCGAACGTCTAAAGTCGCGAATGGCGCGTTCCGCGCGTTCGTAGCCGATGTCGATCATCTCGGCGGCGCGATCAAACTCCCAGAACTGGCACACGTCACGGGGTATCGAGATCACCATGTCGGGTCGGTACGCTGCGAGCTTCAGTCGCGCAATGGCGTTTTGCATGATCTCGATGGTCTGCGTGCTCATCTGCAGAAACCCGGGCGCATCGTCCTTGCTCGCCGCCATATCCCGGTTGGGTCTGAGCTTCTCGACGAACTCGGCGATGGCATTGGCGTATCGGCCTTTGCCGCCAGCATCAGGTTCGGGCTCAGGCTCAGGTATGGGCTCAACGTCGCGGGCCAGGCCTTCGCGCGGGCCGTTGAGGTCCACGGCCACGGTCAATGCACCGCCATGGTTGAGCGTCGGCGCTATGGGCAGCGGGTTGACGAGCCCGCCGTCAGCGAGCAGCCGACCATTGATCCGCAGCGGTGATATCAGGGTCGGAATGGCTGTCGAGGCCCGGATCGCGTTGAACAGCGAACCGCGAGACAACCAGACTTCGCTTTGATCGAGCATATCGGTGGCCACTGCCGTGAAGCCGACAGCCAGTTGTTCGATATTGGCGTCGCCCACAAGCTCGCAGATTGCGTCGATGACTTTGTCGCCCTTGATAATCGCACCGCGGCGAAATGAAAAGTCGAGCAGCCTGAGCATGTCGCGGCGAGTGAGTTCACGCGCCCAGGACTCGTAAATGTCGAGTCGACCGGCGGCGTAGATCCCACCCACAAGAGCGCCGACGGAGGTGCCCGCGATGTAACCCACGTCATAGTCGTGCGCTTCAAGACAGCGAATCACGCCAATGTGGGCGAGGCCCCGGGCGCCACCGCTGCCGAGCGCGAGCGAGATACGCGGTTTGCCGATGTGGTTGTCGCTGTGCGTCATGGGGCGCGCAGTGTACCCCGCGGCCGGTGGAGTGTCCGCAAAAGTGTCCGCCCGCGCACTAGCCGGACGGTCGGTTGTCGGCCGGACACAATCGTTACCTGAGAAACATGAGCGCGATTAATCACTTAGGTGTTTTTCCAGAGTTGGCACGGGCGTTGCAAAGTGTCTATCAGGCAAGCGGAGTACCGATATGTACAGCAAGCAACAGATCAGACTCTTCACATGGATCGCAGGCATCGTTTTTGTCAGCTTCGACCTCGCTGTTGTTGCCTGGAGCATGGACCGCGCCGAGTCTACGGCTTGCACAGCAACGCCGCCCGTATCGAGTGTTCAGTTGCAGGCACCGGCGGCCGCACTGTTTGCGCCGGCGCTGCTGGTCATGACTGATAACACCGAGCGCGGCTGAAATGGCATTGCAGCCCGTGAATGACAACACGCCAGCGGCCGCCGGCATTCGAGGCACCGAAGCGCAGGATCGGGTGGTGGCTCAACCGCGTCGACGCTGGCCGATCTGGGCGGCGCTGGCCGTCGCACTGATCGCCGTTGCCGTGGTGCTGATCAACATGGCCAGCACCTGGGCCCGCGCCGACGTCACCGTGGCACGCGAGCGCCTGCGCATCGCTGAGGTCACCGAGGGCCGGTTCGTTCGCGATGTCGCGATTCAGGGCGAGATTGTCGCAGCCGTAAAACCGACATTGTTCGCGCCGTCGGCGGGGAAGGTCGCTGTGCGCGTGGCGCCAGGCGATGTGGTCGCTGCGGGCGATGTGATCGCGGAGATAGACAGCCCCACGCTTAAGAACTCACTCGACCAGGCGCGCGCGCTGCTGCAGTCGCAACAGATCGCACTCGAGCGCGAGGTCATTACGGGGCGGCAGACCGATTTGCAGAATCAGCAGGCCGTCGACCTGGCCGAGGTTGCCATCAAGGCGGCCGAGCGTGAGCTCCGTCGCGCCGAACAAAGCTGGGAGTACCAGGTCATCTCTCGTCAGGACTACGAAAAGGCTGTCGACGACCTGGCACGTGCGCAACTCGAATACACACACAAGCAAGCTGACGCGCAGCTGTTTCGCGAACGCCAGGATTTCGAGGAGCGCGCCCAGGCGCTTGAGATGCAGCAGCAAGAGTTGCGCGTGGCCGAACTCGAACGCCAGGTCGGCGCGCTCAGCGTGCGGTCACCTGTCGCGGGCGTTGTCGGCAGCCTGCTGGTCGAAGACCGCAGCGCCGTTGCCGCCGATCTGCCGCTCGTGAGCGTCGTCGATCTCACACGTCTCGAACTCGAGGTTCCGCTCGTGCAGGGCTACGCCGATGACATCGCCGTGGGCATGCCGGCAACGATCAACTACCAGGGCACCACGTTCACGGCACGTGTGTCTTCGATTTCACCCGAGGTCACGAACAACACCGTGGCCACGCGAATTGCGTTTGTCGATGGCCAGCCCGAGGGTCTGCGCCAGAACCAGCGGCTCACGGGGCGGATCGAAATCGAAACCGTGGAAGACGCGCTCATGATTCCGCGCGGTCCCTATTTCAACAGCGACGGCGGCCGCGCCGTGTACCGCGTCGACGGCGACTTTGCCATCCGCACGCCGGTCACCGTCGGCGCCACGAGCACCTCGGTGATCCAGGTGCTGTCGGGCGTCACTGTGGGCGACCGTATCGTCGTATCCAACACGCAGGCGTTCGAAGGGGCGCCTGAAGTCCTCATCACAGACTGATTCAAGAACCAAGAACGCCAAGCGCGAGGAGTAGCACGCCATGCTCAACATGCAGGACATCACGAAAGTTTACGCAGCCGGTCTCATTGAGACGCACGCGCTGCGCAGCCTGAACCTCGAGGTCAAGTCCGGTGAGTTTGTTGCCGTTACGGGGCCCTCTGGCTCGGGCAAGACCACGTTCCTGAACATTGCCGGTTTGCTGGAGTCACCCTCGGGTGGTCGGTACATGCTCGACGGCGAGGATGTCTCGAGCTTCGGTGACAACGCGCGCTCGAAGATTCGCAACGAGAAGATTGGCTTCATCTTTCAGGCGTTCAACCTGATTCCCGATCTCAACATCGCCGACAACGTGGATGTGCCGCTGCGCTACCGCGGCTTTTCGGGTAGTGAGCGTAAGCGCCGAATCGACGAGGCGCTTGAGCTCGTGGGCCTGAGTTCACGTCGCAACCATCTGCCCGCACAGCTTTCGGGTGGGCAGCAGCAGCGCGTCGCGATTGCGCGCGCGCTTGCGGGTGACCCGGCGCTGCTGCTCGCTGACGAGCCCACAGGCAACCTCGACTCACTCATGGCGCGCCAGGTCATGGACCTGCTTGAGGAGATCAACGCACGCGGCACGACGATCATCATGGTGACGCATGACCCTGAACTCGCGCGTCGCGCCGGTCGCAACGTGCATCTGCTCGACGGACAGGTGTCCGACTTCCAGCCGCTCGAGCCGCCGCCGGCAGAAGCCGACGATGACGACGGCGTGCGCTCTGTCGCCTGATCGGGGAATCACCATGACGGCTTACTATTTGAAACTCGCGTGGCTCAGCGTTCGCAAAAATCCCTTGCTGACCTCGCTCATGATCGGCGCCATTGCGCTCGGCATCGGCGTGTCGATGACGACGCTGACGCTCTACCACGTCATGTCGTCGGACCCGCTGCCACAGAAGAGCGACCGGGTTTTCGCGGTGCAGCTTGATACCTGGAACCCCGACGATCCTTATTACGAGCGTGACGAGGGCAGCGCACCGCCGCCACAGACAACGTTCCGTGACTCGATGGCACTGATGGAGAGTGACATCCCGACGCACCAGGCCGCGATGCTGCACCGCGGATTCGCGGCACGTCTCGACGAAGACGGTGCGCGACCGGAGCGACTGTCGACGCGCGCCACCTATGGCGACTTCTTCCCCATGTTTGACGTGCCGTTCCTGTTTGGCAGTGGCTGGGATCGCAATGCCGACGATCGTGCGGAACGCGTCGTGGTGCTGTCCAAGCGCATCAACGACAAATTCTTTGGTGGAGAGGATTCGGTTGGCGAACGCCTGATGTTGGACGGTGCCCCGTTCACCGTGGTGGGCGTTATCGACGAATGGCGGCCAATCCCGCACTTCTACGATCTGAATGGCGGCGACTTCGACGACAGCGAAGAGCTGTTCGTACCGTTCCAGGTGCCGATCTCGCTCGAGTATCATGCAGACGGCAGCACCAACTGCTGGAAACCTGAGCGAATCGAGTCGTACCAGGACTTCTTGCAGAGCGAATGCGTCTGGCTGCAACACTGGGCGCAGCTCGACTCCGATGCGCAACGCGAAGAGTTCCAGGCGTTCATCGATGCCTATGCGCTCGAGCAGCGCAAGCTGGGACGCTTCGGTCGTCCTCTCGACAACCGGCTCAGTGACATCATGACCTGGCTCGAATTTCGTGAAGTGGTCAGCGACGACAACCGTCTGCTCATGGTGCTTGCCTTCATGTTCCTGGCGATCTGCCTGCTGAACACCATCGGCCTCATGCTCGCCAAATTCATCAACCGCGCGCCGCTTGTCGGTGTTCGACGCGCACTGGGCGCAAGCCGGTTCGACATCATTCGTCAGCACGGCGTTGAGGTCCTGATCATTGGTGTCATGGGCGGCCTGGCGGGACTCCTACTGTCTTGGGCCGGGCTGATCGCCGTGCGGTCGTGGTATCGCGGCTACGAGTACCTGGCGCACCTCGACCCGGCCATGGTGGTCTCTGCGATCGGTCTCGCCGTGTTCTCAGCGGCACTGGCCGGTCTCTACCCGACCTGGCGTATCAGCCGAATCCAGCCCGCGGTTCACCTCAAGGCGCAGTAGCGCGGAGATCTCTGACATGGAAATTAGACCCATACTTTCGACGCTCCTGCGCAACAAGACCGGTGCGATTCTCATCGCGCTGCAGATTGCGCTGACGATGGCGGTCGTGATCAACGCGGCGTTTGTGATCGCGGATCGACGCGACACCATGGCCAAGACGACAGGTGTTGATGACGGCAACCTCATTCTTGCGCGTGCCTTGCAGACTGATCGCGATATCGATGTCCGCAGCATCGTGGAACGCGACACGTCGGCGCTCATGAGCATCGACGGAGTACAGAAGGTATCCAAGATCTCCACGGTGCCGCTGTCGAACTCAGGTTCGAGCCAGACGTTCTCAACCTCTGCAGAGCTTGAAGACGGCAGTTGGTTCAACCTGGCGTATTACCAGACTGATGCTGTTGCCACCGAGACGCTGGGGCTTGAGGTCACGCGCGGGCGCTGGTTCCGTGACGATGAGATCGTCTACAACCCGGGCGACGGCGAGGTGCCACGGGTCAAGGTATTGTCGGACGCTGTAGCAGACGAGATCTTCGAAGGCGAAGACCCGATCGGCAAGTTCATCTACACGAGTCGAGGCGACGCCATTGAGATCATCGGTACGATCTCGTCTGTTGGGCGTCCCTGGTACAACTGGGGAGAGCTCTACTCGACGTCGTTCACGCCGTTCGTCGAGATCAACTACATGTACGCGATCCGCACGGCGCCAGAGAACCGCGATCGGTTAATCCCGATCATCGAGGAGACGCTGGTCGCGCTCGACACGGACCGACTCGTGGGTGAGCCGCGTACGCACAGCGAAGTCATCGCGCGGACCTACTCACGTGATGTCGCCATGAACCGCATGCTGACCATCGTGATGGCGCTCGTCGTGTCGATCACGGCGCTCGGTATCGTCGGTCTTGCGAGCTTCAGCGTGGCGCAGCGGCATCGTCAGATCGGTACGCGTCGCGCAGTGGGCGCGCGCCGCCACCACATCCTGAGCTATTTCCTTGTCGAGAACTGGTTGATTACAACGGGTGGCATTGTGCTGGGTCTCGTATTGTCGTTTGCACTCAATTACTGGTTAGTGACCAAGTACACTTTGCCCAAGCTCGACCCGGTGGCCTTGCCGCTCGTCGTACTGGGCTTGTGGGCGGTTGGTCTTCTGGCCGCAGCGGGGCCCGCACGCAAGGCGACGGGTATTGATCCGGCCATTGCGACTCGGACCGTCTAGAACCGAATATCGGAGAACCATGGCCACCGCGCTCATCATCGACGACAACGACGGCGTCCGCGAAGCCCTGGGCGTGCTGCTAGAGGTGCACGGCATCGATGCGGTGGCCGCGGCGACGCCAAGGGAAGGCCTGGCGTCGTTGGCCGAGCACGACATTGACCTCGTAATCCAGGACATGAACTTCGCTGAGGAGAAGACCTCGGGCGCGGAGGGCGTGGCGTTGTTCAAGGAGATCCGAGAGGCGTATCCCGGCTTACCGGTCATCTTGCTCACGGCCTGGACGGATCTCGAAACTGCGGTGGGTCTGGTGAAGGCGGGCGCTGCGGATTACCTGGGCAAGCCCTGGGACGATGATCGGCTGATGACGACAGCGCGTAATCTGCTCGAACTGCGCGCGGCCCAGAAGCGCTCACGGCGACTCGAGGCGGAACGCGCCGCGACACGCGAGGCGCTGAGAGCGCAGTATGAGCTCTGTGGCACCGTCTACGACAGTGATGCGATGCACGACGTGGTCAGTCTGGCCTGTCGTGTGGCGCACTCGGACATTGCCGTACTCATCACGGGTCCCAATGGCTCGGGCAAAGAAAAGCTGGCCGAGATCGTGCAGGCCAACTCAGCCCGCGCCGATGGGCCGTTCGTGCGCATCAACGCGGGCGCGTTGCCCGGCGAGTTGCTCGAGGCTGAATTGTTCGGCGCCGAGCCGGGCGCGTACACGGGCCTTAGCAAGACGCGCATTGGCCGATTCGAAGCCGCTGACGGCGGCACGCTGTTCCTCGATGAGATCGGAAATCTGTCCGCTGAAGGTCAGAACCGGCTCCTGCGGGTCCTGCAAAGCGGCGAGTTCGAGCGTCTTGGCAGCTCCCAGACGCGGCGCGTTGACGTGCGCATCATCAGTGCGACCAACGCGGACCTTAAGGCGGCCATTGCGGCCGGCACGTTCCGTGAGGATCTGTTCTACCGCCTCAACGTCATCGAATTGCGCGTTCCTGCGCTGGCCGAGCGTGCCGGTGACGTGCCGGCGCTTGCGGCTGCGTTCCTGCCGGAGGGCAAACGACTGACGGCGGCGGCGGAACGCCTGCTTGCCGTGCAGGCCTGGCCCGGCAACGTGCGCGAGCTTGAAAATCTCATGAAGCGCGCTGCGGTACTGGCGACCGGTGATGTCATTGGCCTCGATGACCTCGGTCTCGGTGCTGCGCCCGAGCGTGAGTTGCCCGAACCCTCAGAGGCGGATGTACAGCGCGCGCTGGCACTCCACGACAACGTGGTGGCCCGGGCTGCGCGTGAACTCGGCCTGAGTCGCCAGGCGCTCTACCGCCGGATGGTAAAGTTCGGCTTGCATGAACAAGGCAGCGGCAACTGACGAGACCACGCGAGTGAACCCCGCAACGAGTATGCAGGGTCGCCTGCTCGCGATTGCAATGCTGTGTTTCGTCGTGGCACTCGCGATCGCCATCGCGTTGTATGAACGCACCAGCAGCGCCGTACTCGCCGTCTCTGTGGGGCTGCTCGTCGCGATCCCAGCATTTGGCTGGGCCGTACGCCGAGCCCTGGAGCCGACACGGGCGCGTATTCGCGCGCTGGTCGACAGTGCCGACAGCCTGCGCGATGCCGATTTCAGCTTTACGATCGCCGATCACCGCGACGACGAGGTGGGACGGCTCGTGCGTGCCTACAACCGCATGGTCGGAACGCTGCGCGACGAGCGCCAGAACCTGCACCAACGCGAGCTCATGCTCGATACGGTGTTGCAGGCTTCGCCGCTCGCGCTAGTCCTGACCAATCACAATGGTCACATCATCTATGCCAACGCGACGGCGCGTGCGCTGTTCACGGCGGGTCGGCGCATGGCCGGGATGCACTTCCTCGATGACGTCGTCAGTGACCATTCGGACTCTTTGAAGACGGCGCTTGTGCAGGGCGTTGATGCAATGGTCACGATCGAGGCCGACAACGACGACGAGCGCTATCACCTGTCCTGCAACGAGTTCACGCTCAATGCGCGCGGGCACCGTCTCTACCTGCTCAAACGATTGACGCAAGAGCTCAACCGGCAGGAGGTGGCCACCTGGAAGAAGGTGCTTCGTATGATAGGTCACGAACTCACAAACTCGCTGGCCCCGATTTCGTCGCTGGCCCATTCGGCGCAACTTTTGATGGCGCGCGACGACACGCAACGCGTCGTCGAGTTGCTGGGCACGATCGAGACGCGCAGCGCACACTTGAAACGATTTAGTGAAGGTTACTCGCGATTTGCGAAGTTGCCGGACCCGCAACGCCGCGAGATCGAGTGGGATCCGTTCTTCACGCGATTGTCGGCGTTGCACCCGTTCGATTACCGGCCGGACGCACCAGGCAGCTCAGGATATGCCGACCCCGACCAGCTCGAACAGGTCATTATCAACCTGTCCAAAAATGCGGTTGAGTCCGGTTCAGATCCCGAACGCATCACCATCCGCGTGGTGGGATCGAACACGGGCAGCTTGATCACCGTCGCGGATCGAGGGCCGGGCATGAACGATGAGGCGCTGACCAATGCCTTGCTACCGTTCTACAGCACCAAGCGCACCGGTTCGGGGCTCGGCCTGTCGCTGTGCCGCGAAATCGTCGACGCACACGGCGGTCGTATCACGCTGCGCAATCGGCGCGAAGGCGGGCTCGCCGTATCGCTTTGGCTGCCCGCCGCGGGCGCGGCGGCGCACCCTGAGTCCGCCGGGAGCGCTGTGGCATGACGGTCGGGCTCATAGGAGCGACTCACGACGCGAGCTCGAGCTTAGTCCGCGGCCCGGCGCTGGCGCCCGACATCATCCGGCGCGTCATGCACAACGGCGCTGCCAACCTCACGAGCGAGTCGGGCCTCGACCTGTCGGCCCCGGGCGTGCTCGAGGACCTCGGCAACATGAGCCTCACGGACAGTCACGACGGGGTCATGGGTGTCACAGAGGCCCTCGGCGCGGTCATTGATCGTGGCCTCAAGCCGCTCACCCTCGGTGGCGATCATGCGATCAGCTGGCCCGCTGTGAAGGCCGTGCACGCGGCCCACGGACCGGTCGATATCCTTCATTTCGACGCCCATGCCGACATCTACCCCGACTTCGACAACAACCGCTACTCACACGCGAGCCCGTTTGCCCGCATCCTGGAGGAGGGGCTTGCCAGTCGGCTCGTTCAGGTCGGAATTCGCACGCTGACCGATGTGCAACGCGACATGATCGAGCGCCACAACGTCGAAACGCACCCCTGGCGGGGCGGGGCACCACTGCCCACAGCGCTGCAATTCGAGCGTCCCGTCTACATTTCTATCGATATCGATGCCTTGGATCCCGCGTTTGCGCCCGGCGTGTCGCATCACGAGCCCGGTGGCATGAGCGTGGGTGATGTACTCGCCGTGCTGCAGTCGCTGGGGGGCAATGTGGTGGGTGCCGATGTCGTCGAGTACAACCCCCGGCGCGACTGGCAGGACATGACCGCCATGGTTTGTGTCAAATTCGTCAAAGAACTGGCGGCCCTTTTGTCTCGATAAACGCCTCTCTTGTCTAAGTTCGGTCGCCGCTGTATGCTCTGTCGCGGCACGCAAGTTAGACGCGCGTGTAACGTTGAACCTGCACTAAAGCCGTCACCGGGGGGGTCGCGGTCTCTGCGTGCAGGTCCCGCTATCAACACTGAGGGGGTTCTCAGGCATGTCTATGTCATCACCGGTGCGCTCGCGGCGCATCGCCGCAGGTCGCTTGTCGCTGGCCGTCGCCGTCGCGCTTTCTGTTCCAGGCGCGGCTTTGGCCCAACAGGCACTCGAAGAAGTCGTTGTGACCGCGCGTAAGCGCTCGGAGAGCCTTCAGGACGTGCCAATCTCTGTGTCTGCCTTCACGGAGTCGCAGATTGAACAGGCGGGCATCGAACGGCCCGCGGATTTCATCGGGCTGATTCCCAACGTCACGATCGTCGACACCGCCAATGTCGGTGACACCCAGGTCAGCATTCGCGGCATCGTTTCGACGCGAGATGCCGAGTCGACGTTTGCCTACGTGGTGGACGGGGTGCTCATCACGAACCCCAATGCGTTCAACGAAGAGCTCTTCGATGTGCAGCAGATTGAGGTCCTGAAAGGGCCGCAGGGCGCGCTGTACGGCCGAAACGCTGTGTCGGGCGCGATCCTCGTCACCACGAAGGCGCCTGGCGATGAATTCGAAGGTCGCGTCACGGCCGGTGTCGGCAACGTCGGAACGCGCCGACTCAACGCTGTGGCATCGGGCCCGATCTCCGACAACGTTCGCGGCCGCATCGGCGCGAGTTACCGCACCACCGACGGCTTCTACGAGAATGTGTTTCAAGGCGGTGACGATGCCGTCGATTACCTCGAGGACACTTCGATCAAGGGCCGCCTCGACTGGGATGTCAACGAGAACCTGACGCTCGACTTCCGTGCAGGCGTGAGCCAGGTCGACGGCGGTGCGATTAACTTCAACGCTGTGTTCGCGATCCCGGCTTTCGCGGCCGTGTTCAACCAACCCGCCTTCGACGCCAACGTCAACGACCAGGATTTCACGTTCGCCTTCAACGTGCCCGGTGAGAACGAGCAGGACACCACAGAGTTCTCGGTCAAGGCCGACTATCAGTTTGCGCGTTCCACGCTCACGGCCACGTTCGCCTACAACGACCTCGAGGAATACCTGTTGTCGGATGGTACGAGCGCATCGTTCTACGGCTACGAGGTCACGCCGTCCTGCCTCAACGACCGCTTGACGCTGAACAATGCGCCGGGCGCCATCGGCGGTGCTGACCGCACCGATTTGTTTGGTCCGTTCTTCGGCCCGTTCGGCGTACTGCCCCCAACGGACATCAATAACCCGTTCACGGACCCCAACAATTTCCAGGGCGTTTACGGCCCGTACACGCCCACATCGTGTGACGGTTACCAATACCAGGAGCGCAACCAGTCGGACACGAGCCTCGAGCTGCGTCTGACCTCGGACGACAGCTACGCCGCACGCTGGATTGCAGGTCTGTACTTCGCCGACATTGAGCGCGATGTGGTCGTTGCCTACGGCGCCGATACGGGGCAGGGCTTCCTGCGCCAGCCCTACGTGGCACCGACGGGCCCCAACCCGACCGATCTCTTGTTCGACGATACTTTTGACACCCAGGTCATCTCGGCCTTCGGTCAGGTGGAGTTCGATCTCTCGGATACAGTCGAGCTTTCAATTGCAGCGCGTTACGACGAGGAAGACCGCGACGTCAGCAACAACGTGCCCAACGTCGCGGCGTCCGGTTTGAACGGCAACACGCTTGTGGGTGGCGTACCGGGTCCCATCAACCCGGCGTTTGGCGTCAACCCGGGTGGCATTCCCGACCGCAGCGCGAGCTTCAGCCAGTTTCAGCCAAAGGTTAGCCTCAACTGGGCCGCGACGGACAATCTGAGCGTGTTCGGTACCTACGGTGTCGGCTTCCGCAGCGGCGGCTTCAACTCCATCGGCAGCCAGGCCACGATCGACTTCTGGCTCAACAACAACGGTGACGGCACCAACCCGGGCGCCGTGGTTGATGCGCAGCTGCTCGTTCGCGATGAGTACGACAAGGAAGTCACGACGAGCTTTGAGCTCGGCGCCAAAGGCTACTTCCTCGATCGTCGTCTGCGCGTGAATGCCGCGGTGTTCCGCAATGAAGTCGAAGACAACCAGTTCTTCGAGTTCTTTGCGGGACCCTGGGGCCTGCTGCGTGTCGTGACGACCATCGATGAGCTCGAGATCTCGGGTTTCGAGGCGGACTTCGACGCACTCATCACGGAGCAGTTCTCGATCTTTGGTGGCATCGGCGTGCTCGATAGTGAGATCACCGAGAACCGGAATCGCCCGTTGTCGGTCGGTAACGACGCCCCGCAGGCGCCCGAGCTGACCTACAACCTGGGCGCCAACTTCACGGCACCGATTGGCGGCCTCGAATTCAACGCACGCATCGACTACCAGTTCGTCGACGAGATGTGGTTCCACACCTTGCAGGGCGAGGCCACACCGACGGTCTGGCAAATCTTCTTCGGCCCCGGTGTGACGCAGGACCTCTCGCAGGCTAAGCGCGACGACTACGGCTTGCTCAATCTGCGATTCAGCCTGTCAGGCGAGCGCTGGACGGCAACGCTGTATGGCCGCAACGTGACCGACGAGGAGTACCTGCAGGAAGTCATTCCGGCGCCTGAATTCGGCGGTTCGTTCGTGCACCCCAGTGCCCGCGACGCCTACGGCGCCGAGTTTACCTACCGCTTCTGATCGCAACGTGCGCCCCGGCTTTTGGCCGGGGCGCGCTGCGTTGCGCGCAGCCCCGATTGCGGCATAATGTTATATCTTTAGAACAATTCGGCCGGTAGCCGGCCCGGGGGATCACAACAGATGGCCTACCGACTCGGAGTGGACGTGGGTGGCACGTTCACGGACCTGTTGCTGTTCAACGACGAAAGCGGGCGTACGTTCCGCTCCAAGGTGCCCAGCACACCGCACGATCCTTCTGAAGCCGTGATCACGGGCACCCGCGGCATCTGTGAGTCCGCGGGTATCGCCCCCAGCGACATTGAAGACTTTCTGCACGGCACCACCGTGGCCACGAATGCCGTGCTTGAGGGCAAGGGCGCACGCGTCGGTCTCGTGGTGACCGAGGGCTACCGCCAGGTCCTGCAAATTGCACGTTCGCTCGTGCCCGGTGGCCTTGCCGCCTGGATCATCTGGCCCAAGCCCGAACCGCTCGCACGTCTTGAGGACACCGTCGAAGTGCCGGGGCGCTTGCTCGCCACGGGCGAGGAATACCGACCCATCGACGAGGCCGCCACGCGCGCGGCGCTCGAGCAGCTCAAGGCCAATGGTGTCGAAGCCATAACGGTCTGCCTCATGAACGCCTACGTCAGCGACAAGCACGAACGCCGTGTTGCCGAGATTGCGGCCGAGGTGTTCGATGGGCAAGACATCACGATCTCGCTGAGCCACGACATCCTGCCCGAGATGTATGAATACGAGCGGGCACTCACGACCGTAGCCAATGCCGCAGTGCGGCCTGTGGTTGGCCGCTACGTGCGCAACCTCGAGAGTGAGCTGCGCGGTTTCGGCATGAGCGGTCGCATCAACCTGCTGCGCTCCGATGGCGGTCTCATGACCGCCAAGAAGGCGCAGGATGCCCCCGTCAATCTGCTCATGTCGGGGCCTGCGGGTGGCGTCACGGGTGCACTGTGGGTCGCAAGCCAGGCCGGATTGCACAACATCCTGACGCTTGATGTTGGCGGCACCTCGACCGATGTGGCGCTCATTGAAGACCTCGAGCCGCGACTGGTCCGCAATACGGATGTAGGCCACCTGAGTGTTCGCGCCTCGTCGCTCGACGTGAAAACGGTGGGTGCTGGTGGCGGCTCCATCGCACACGTACCGGAACTGACGCGCGCCCTGCGTGTGGGCCCCGAAAGTGCGGGCGCTGTGCCTGGCCCCGCGTGCTACGGCAAGGGTGGCGAACAGGCGCCCGTCACGGACGCCAACGTGGTGCTGGGTTATCTGCCCGAGTCACTGCTTGGCGGCAGCTTCACGCTCGATCGAGACGCCTCGGTAGCCGCGGTACAAACAGTCGCGGACGCAATGGACATCGGTCTACACGAAGCCGCACAGGGCATTATCGATATCGTCAACGAGAATATGTTCGGTGCGCTGCGCATGATCTCGGTGCAACAGGGTTACGATCCACGCGACTTCGCGCTCATGGGTTTCGGAGGTGCCGGGTCTTTGCATTCGAACGCCGTGGCCAAGCTCATGGGTGCCTGGCCTGTTGTCGTCCCCAATTCGCCGGGCGTGTTGTGCGCACTGGGCGATGCGACCACGCGCATGCGCGCCGAAGCGGCCCGCAGTTACTCCAAGGTCATTTCGCAGACCAATGCCGCCGAGGTTGCCGATGCACTGGCTGAGCTCCGCGCGCAGGTGCTGTCCGAGCTGGCCGAGGAGGGCATTGGCGCCGACGACGCCGAGCTCAGATACGAGATCGATTTGCGCTACCACGGCCAGGGCTTCGAGATTCCCATGCCGTTCACAGGCAAGCACGGCGACGACAGCGCCCTACAGGCGCTGTGCGATGCCTTCGACGAAGAGCACCGGCGAATGTTCACCTTCAACATGGACGCCGAACATGAGCTCGTGAATCTTCGCGTGATCGCGCTGGGCCAGGCATTGGCGTTGCCGGCACTCGAGATCGAAAAAGGCAACGGCGACCCTTCAGGAGCCAAGCTCTCGGATCATCGTCTGTGGGTTGATGGCGAAGAGCGCGACGCCGTGATTTACGACCGGGCCAAGTTACGCGCGGGCGACAGCATTCCGGGGCCGGCCATCATCGTGGAGATGGACTCGACCGCGCTCGTGTTGCCAGACCACGTCGCGACTGTAGACGACTACGGCAACATCCTCATCAACCCCTCGGCAGGACACTGACATGGTCGCCAAACTCATCGAAACCAACTCTGCAGGCTTCGAAAAGGTCGAGGTCGATCCTGTCACGCTCGACATCATCGAGAACGCACTGCGAAATGCGCGCATCGAGATGGATGCGACGCTGTTCAGAACGGCGCTGTCACCGGGGATTCGCGAACAGGGTGACGCCTTCCCGCTCATCGCAGAACGCAACGGCAAGATGATCGTTGGGCAGTTTGGCTCATTCATCGACGGCTTCCTCAACGCGTTTGACGGCGACCTCGAGGACGGCGACGTGATCCTGCTCAACGATCCCTACAGCTGCGAGGGTGCAATCAGTCACAACAATGACCAGCTTGTGATCATGCCGATCTTCCGTAATGGTCGTGTGATCAGCTGGGCGGCCATGTTCGGTCACATGACCGACATCGGTGGCAAGGTGCCGGGCTCTTTGCCTACGGACGCGACGTCGATCTTCGAGGAAGGCCTCCGGATGCCGCCTGTGAAGCTCTACCGCAAAGGCGAGCTGCAGGAAGATATCTTGAAGATCGCGACGCACCAGAGCCGTATGCCCGAGTGGTACCGCGCCGACCTGCACGCGATCGTCGCGTCGTGTCGTGTTGCCGCACTGCGCGTTAACGAGATCTGCGAGCGCTTTGGCGAAGACGTTTACGTCTCGGCCACCGAGGAGCTGCTCGCGCGTAATCACCGCGCCATGAAGATCCTCATCGGGCAGGCGATCGGCGAAGATCGTGTGAGTTTTGAGGACTTCATCTGTGACGACGGCAAGGGCAACGGGCCGTTCAAGATCAAGTGCACGATGTGGCGCGAAGGCGAGCGAGTGATCCTTGACTTCGAGGGCACAGACCCCCAGTCGGACTCGTCGATCAACTTCTACCTCAACGAGAACATGTTCAAGATGTTCTTCGGCATCTACATGATCATGGTCTTTGATCCACAGATTCTGTTTAACGACGGCTTCTACGACCTCGTTGAGGTACGCGTCCCCGAGGGCTCGCTGCTCAAGCCGAAATTCCCCGCGGCATTGTCGTGTCGGACGCATGCGCTGGGCCGCATTTTCGATGTCCTCGGTGCGCTGCTCGGTCAGAAGACGCCGGACTTCCTCTGCGCTGCGGGCTTCTCGTCGAGTCCACACCTTATGTTCTCGGGCTTCGACAAGACGGGCGAGTGGTACCAGCTGTTCCAGATTGGATTTGGCGGTATCCCCGGGCGCCCGATGGGCGACGGCCCCGACGGTCACTCGCTCTGGCCGGGCTTCACCAACGTGCCCAACGAGTTTCTGGAGCACTACTTCCCGATGCTCATCGAGCGCTACGAGTCTGCTGCCGATTCGGGTGGCGCCGGCCTGCACCGCGGCGGCAACGGCATCCATATGACCTACCGCTTCCTGCACGATGGGCGCATCTCGATTCACGACGATCGCTGGTTTGTGCCGCCCTGGGGCGTGAACGGCGGCCTGCCGGCCGCACGGTCGTGGAAGCGCATTGATCGCGCCGATGGCTCCAGCGAGCATCTGGGCTCGAAAGTCGACAACATCGACGTGCACGAGGGCGATCTGCTGCACTACGTCACCTGGGGTGGCGGGGGCTGGGGCGACCCGCTGGGACGCGATCCGGGCCTTGTGGGTCAGGAAGTGGCGCAGGGTCTTGTCAGCGTCGACGGTGCGCGCCGCTACGGGGTGGTCGTGGATGCGGGCGGCAGTGTCGATCAATCGGCCACAGAGGCCTTGCGTGAAAAACTTCGCGGCGGCCGCGGCGAGCTCGGTGTCTTCGACTTCGGCCCGGATCTCGATACGCTGCGCGCCAATTGCGAGGCGGACACGGGCCTGCCCGCGCCGCGCCAGCCGGTCTGGCGTAACCGCGGGGCCGCATGAGCCCGGCGGGCGTCACGGGCCCCGACGCGCCGCGCACGGGACCGCTGACCGATCTCCGGCTCATCGAGCTCGGTCAGCTCATCGCGGGCCCGTTCTGTGGTCAGCTCATGGCCGACATGGGCGCGGACGTCATCAAGGTCGAGCCGCCGGGCAAGGGTGATCCCATGCGCGAGTGGGGCCGTGGCGACTATCCGCTGTGGTGGACCGTGTGTGCCCGGAACAAGCGCTGCGTGACCGCAAACCTGCGCGTCGAAGAAGGCCAGGCACTGGTCAAAGAGCTCGTTAGAGACGCGGACTTTCTGCTGGAGAACTTCCGGCCCGGCACGATGGAGCGTTGGGGCCTGGATTACGAGACGCTCAAGGCCATCAACCCGCGCCTCATCATGATCCGTGTCTCGGGTTACGGGCAGACGGGTCCGTACTCCAAGCGTGCCGGTTACGCGGCCGTAGGCGAGGCCATGGGTGGCATGCGCTATCTTGCCGGCTGGCCGGACCGGCCGCCGACGCGGGCCGGCATCTCTATCGGTGACAGCCTGGCGGCCACCTACGCCTGCCTGGGCGCGCTGGGTGCACTGCACCACCGCGAGAAGACGGGCGAAGGCCAGGTGATCGACGCCTCCATTTTCGAGTCGGTGCTCAATGTCATGGAGTCGACGATCCCCGAGTTCACGGTGTCGGACTACATCCGCGAACGTTCGGGCTCGGCGCTGCCCAATATCGCCCCGTCGAACCTCTACGATTGCAAGGACGGCGCCTATCTCATCGCCGCCAACCAGGACACCGTGTTCGCGAGGTTGTGCGCGGCCATGCAGCGTCCCGATCTCTCCGATAACGAGCGCTACGCCACGCATACAGCCCGCGGCGCCCACCAGGATGAGCTCGATGAGATCATTGAGGCCTGGACCCGGACGCTGACCATGGACGAGGTCGATGCGCTCATGCAGGAGCACGGCGTGCCGGCGGGCAAGATCTTTCGTGCGCCTGAAATGATCGAAGATCCGCACTACGCGGCGCGCGAGGCCATCGTCGATGTGCCGCATCCGCGCTTTGATGACCTCAAGATGCAGGGTATTTTCCCGCGCATGTCGGCGACCCAGGGCACGATCCGCTGGCCCGGCCCGACCGAACTTGGCCAGCACAATGGCGAGGTCTACGGCGACATCCTGGGCAAGTCCGAAGAAGAGCTCACGGCCCTGCGCGAGGCCGGCGTGATCTGACCCCCATCGCCTCGGTGCGGCTGCGTCCGCCTGTGGTAAAAATCAGACACGTGCGCACTCTGTGCAAACCCGGCCATATATCAAGTGTCTACGGCGTTTCTGCCTTGTGACATCTGGCTGTTTGGTGTATCACTACGCTGTCGGGTGTGTGCCGAAAGCAACTGTATTGGCTGCACCGATGTGAACTGCGTCCGGCTTTCGGGCGCACGGTGCCGAATTTCGGACCGTAGTAACCGTCCTTTGGGGGAATCGAAACACCATGCAGAAGAAACCATTCGGGCGCACGTTGCTGGCAACAGCCGTCGCCAGTGCACTGGGTACGCTGAGCTATTCAGCACCCGTGCTTGCCCAGGACAGCGAGGCCATCGAAGAGGTGGTTGTCGTCGGTAGCCGGTCGCGCCCGCGCTCGGTCACTGAATCGGCAGTCCCTGTCGACGTCATCTCGGCTGACGACTTCGTCAACCAGGGTGACACAGACCTCTCAAACCTGATTCGTAACATCGTGCCGTCGTACAACGTGAACACGCAGCCCATCTCAGATGCGGCCACGATTGTTCGTCCCGCTAACCTGCGTGGCCTTGCACCTGACCACACGCTGGTGCTCGTCAACGGCAAGCGTCGTCACCGCGCTGCAGTCATTTACTGGCTCGGCAACGGTGTCTCGGACGGCGCCCAGGGCCCTGACCTCTCGGCCATCCCTGCGATTGCCCTGAAGCAGGTCGAAGTCCTGCGTGACGGCGCCTCGGCGCAGTATGGTTCGGACGCCATTGCCGGTGTCATGAACTTCGTACTCAAGGACGACGCTGAAGGCGGCTCGGTAGAGCTGCGCTACGGCACGTTCTACGAGGGCGACGGCGACCAGCTGACGCTGTCGGGCAACGTTGGCCTGCCGCTGGGTGATGATGGCTTCGTCAACCTGAGTCTTGAGTACGGCGAGACCGACGCCACCGACCGCGCGATCCAGCGTGACGATGCCGCTGGCCTGATTGCCGCCGGCAACACGGCTGTCGCCAACCCGGCGCAGATCTGGGGCTCGCCCGAGGTCACCGACGACATTAAGCTCTGGGCCAACTTTGGCGCTGACATTAGCGATGCCGCCGAGTTCTACGGCCACGCCAACTACGCCGGCAAGACGGTCGACGGCGGCTTTTACTTCCGTAACCCGAACACCCGCGGCAGCGTGTATTCGAGCGACGGTGGTGCGACGCTGCTCATCGGCGACCTGACGCCCAACGACGGCATCGGCTGCCCGACGGTCACGATCACGGACAACGTGCCGGATCCGACAGCACTGGGCCAGGTCTTCAACGACCCGAACTGCTTCTCGTTCCAGGAAATCTTCCCGGGTGGCTTTACGCCGCGCTTCGGGGGTGACGTGGTCGACTACTCGGTCGTTGGCGGTCTCCGCGGCGAACTCGACAACGGTCTGCGTTGGGATGCGAGCGTCGGATACGGCTTTAACGAAGTCGACTTCTTCATCAATAACACTGTCAACGCGTCGTTGGGGCCGGCCACGCCGACCAACTTCGACCCGGGCCTCTACGCGCAGACTGACCTCAACTTCAACTTTGACGTCAGCTACGCCGTCAGTGACCAGGTCAACGTTGCCGCCGGTGTTGAGTACCGTGACGAGGAATTCGAAATCGGCATCGGTCAGACCGAGTCGTTTGATATCGGTCCGCTGGCCGACCAGGGCTTCAGTGCCGCGTCGAACGGCTTCCCGGGTTTCGGTGACATCGCCGCCGGTAGCTGGTCGCGTGACAACGTTGCCGCCTACATCGACGTCGAGATCTACCCGGTCGACAACTGGCTGCTGACGGGTGCGTTGCGCTTCGAGGACTTCAGTGACTTTGGTTCGACGACCAACTTCAAGGTGTCCACGAACTACCGGGTCAACGACAACTTTGCAGTTCGCGGTTCGTTGAGCTCGGGCTTCCGTGCACCGACGCCGGGTCAATCGAACGCATTCAACGTCTCGACCGAGTTCGATACGGCACTCAACGATCTCGTAAACAACGGTACGATCCCGTCGACGAACCCCGTTGCGGTGTTGTTCGGTGGTCAGCCGCTGGATCCCGAAGAGTCGCTAAACGCGACGGCCGGTTTCATCCTCGAGCAGGATGCACTGACCGTCACGGTAGACTTCTTCCAGGTCAACCTTGAAGACCGCATCACGCCGTCGCAGCTGTTCTCGATCAACGACCTGTCCGCTCAGGAGCTTCAGGACCTGATCGACGCGGGTGTGACGAGTGCGCAGAACCTGCAAAACTTCCGCTTCTTCACCAACGACTTCGACACGAAGACGTCTGGTGTCGACGTCGTCGCCACGACGACGCTGGAAACGGACAACTCGACGACCGACCTGAGCTTCACCTACAACCGCACCAAGACGGAAGTAGACAAGTTCAACCCGGTCACGCTCGACGCCACGCGTATTCGTGAACTCGAGACGGGTCTGCCCGAAACGCGTTGGTCGCTGTCCGGCACGACGAACTACGGCAACTTCCGTTTCCTCGTTCGCGGCAGCTTCTACGACGGCTGGTTCGATTCGGAAGACAACCGGGATTACGGCAACGCCATCCTGTTTGACGCCGAAGTGGGTTACAGCATCGCCGATCACTCGACGATCGTTCTGGGCGCCCAGAACATCTTCGACACCTACCCGGAAGCAAACCCGGGTGCGGCGGGTGGTGTAGGTAACCTCTACAGCCAGTTCTCGCCGTTCGGCTTCAACGGTGGTTTCTACTACCTGCGCTACAAGTACAACTTCACGTTGTAAAGCATAAAGACGCGGTCGCAATGACCTCGTCGCAGCATCAGGGCCCGATGGCATTCGTCATCGGGCCCTTTTTTGTGGCTGTGGTGTCGCATCACGCTGAAACCCACTAAAATCGCGGGTCGAATGCGCAACCCGTTGGAGCGGGTCATGACCCAGGACATTCAGGACTTCGAACCGGTTTTCAACGACGCTGTTGCGCGCATTACGGCGCACATTTCAGGCCAACAGCGCGCCGAGACGCCGGCCAGCGGCTACGCACCGCTGCGGGACATCCTCAAGTCGCTCGACGCACAGCGGTGGATCCGCGACGGCGGCATGGACCGGGCGCAGTTCTCGGGCTTCCTTGAAAACTACCTCAAGCACTCGGTGCAACTGCACCATCCCATGCACATCGCGCATCAGGTCGCGGTGCCCGACTACCCCGCGGCGCTAGCCGAGATGATCACGGGATTCATGAACAACCCCATGGCGGTTTACGAGATGGGCCCGTCGGCGGCCGCGCTCGAGTTTGTCATCGTCAACTGGATGGTCGAGAAGATCGGTTGGCAACCGCGCCCGCTCAAGGTGGGAACGGCGCGCCATGGGGGCGGCGTACTGACCCACGGCGGCTCACTGGCCAACCTCACCTGCCTGCTGGCAGCCCGCGCGAATATTGCGCCCGAAGCCTGGCGTGAAGGCGCTCCGCATGATCTCGTCGTGCTCGCGCCGCCGCTATCGCATTATTCGGTTGAGCGAGCCGTGGCCATTCTGGGGCTGGGCGCTGATGCCGTGCGTCCTTTGCAGGCGGTGGCGCATGGTGTCGTCGACCCTGCCGGCGTGCGCGAAGCGATAGAAGCCGTCGAGGCAGAAGGGCGGCGGTGCATGGCTGTGATTGCCAATGCCTGTACGACCGCGACGGGCCTGCACGACCCGCTGCGGGAAATAGGGGCTGTGTGTCAGGAAACAAGTACCTGGTTTCACGTCGACGGCTGTCACGGCGCCAGCGCGTTGCTCGACACCCGCACAGCAGGCCTAGTCGACGGCATCGAGCTTGCGGACTCGGTCGTCTGGGACGCCCACAAGATGTTGCAGGTGCCGGCGCTGTGCGCCGCGGCACTGTTCCGCGATGACACGCACAGTGCCGCGGCCTTTCAGCAGGCAGCGAGCTACCTGGCCTACGGTGAGGATGTCGACAGCTACGACTCGTTGCCACGCGCCGTCGAATGCACCAAGTCTTCGCTGGCGCTGAAACTGTTCATGAACCTGGCCTGGCGCGGGGAGGCCGCACTCGGCGACTTCATACATGCGCGCTATACCGCGGCCCGTGAGTTCGCCGCCCAGATTGCGGCACGTCCGGGCTTTGAGGTGCCCTTCGAGCCCGAGAGCAACATTCTCATGTTCCGGTTTGGTGACGACGATGCGCTCATGGTTGGCATTCGCGATGCCATGATGCGCCGTGGAGAAGCCCACATCACCTCGGCCGAGGTGGGGGGCAAGCGCTGGCTGCGACTCACGGTCATGAACGCACTCACCGAGGCCGCGCACATTGATGCCTTGCTGGACCTCATCGAGCACACAGCGCAGCGGTTGGCTGCAGGTGCTGCCTGATAAGTCTGCTGCGGCGCACAAAAAAATTCGATCCGGCGGCCTGATTGCCAATGCAGAAAATATAATAAGACAATATTAATCAGGCATATAGAGTCAATACTTGAGAAACCACTTTTGCGTGCCATGCACTGGTTTGGATGGGCTGTGACCGGTATCCTTTGGCTTTCTGGCGCGTCTATTGGGCGTTGCCGGTTCGACAGACGGGGGGCTCGGCGCATGGTCTTGTAAGGCCGTGCCGGCATGCCGCGCCCCGCTGCAGAATTGACTGGAGCCCGCGTGCTGCTGCAACTCCCGACGACAGAAGAACAACAAATGCGTCGAGCCGACACCTACCAGCAATGGAAACGGGCGGCCCAACGCTACGACCGGCGGTTCAAGCTCGACCGCTGGAAGCGTGACGACCGGTCCGAAGACTACGATTTTGTCGAAATACGCGCCCGCCTCGAGCAACTGCGCGAGCTGCGCGCCCGCAAGGATAACCAGGCGCTCCTGTTCACCCTGAACGAAGGTATCCACGGCAACCTGGGCGGCATGGGCAGGCCCGCGCTTTACCGCAAGGCCAAATTCGGCACCAAGAAGCTCATCATCGACTACACCGAGGAAGTCGTTGCCGCGCTCGAGCACCTTGCCAGCGGTCGCGTGCGCAATATCGATCTCGACGACAAGCTCGACTTTTTCCAGCGTGCGAGTCACTGCTACGGCCGCTCTGCCTTGCTTATGAGCGGTGCCGGCAGCTTGCTCTACTACCACCTGGGCGTGATCAAAGCACTCTGGGAGCAGGGCGTGCTGCCCAGCATTCTGTCGGGTTCGAGTGGCGGTGCCTTTATTGCAGGCCTGGTAGGCACCCGCAGTGACTCGGAGCTCGACGAGTTGTTCGACGACGATTTCCTTGAGGCCGAGGCAGCCGAGGAGGGCAGCTTCGTCCGACAGCTGTTCCCGTTCTCGCGCTCGCGCATGTCGGCTGATGAGATTTGGGAAGTGATCGAGCGCCTGGTCCCGGACATGACGTTCCAGGAGGCCTACGAGCACAGCAAGCTGCACATCAACATTTCTGTGGCGCCCGTAGAGCACCACCAAGCATCGCGGTTGCTCAACGCGATCACTTCACCCAATGTGATGGTGCGTGAGGCCGTGCTGGCGTCTTGCGCCGTACCGGCGGTCTACCCGCCTGTGACGCTGGCGGCTCGAAATTCCAAGGGCCGCCGTCAGCCTTACCTCGCGAACCGAAAGTGGGTCGACGGATCGGTGGCGCAAGACCTGCCGCTGAAGCGGCTGTCTCGACTCTACGGCGTCAACCACTCTGTCGTGAGCCAGACCAACCCGCTGGTGTTGCCATTCATCAGCGAGTTCAAGAACCGTCACTCGGTCTGGGACATTGTGCGTGACACGGGGCTGCAAACGGCCAAGGACTGGTCGCTGGCCGCGGCGCAACTGATTCAGAAACCGCTGGGCCGCGAGCTCACAATCAGCCGCTGGATTAACACCTACGGTTCTGTCATTTCGCAGACGTACACGGGTGACATCAACATCCTGCCTGCATCGCGCAGTTTCAACCCGTTCCATCTGCTGTCGCCGCGCACCAAACGCGAAATACTCGACCTGATTCGCATGGGCGAGCGCGCGACCTGGCCGACCATCGAGAAGATCCGCACCCAGACCCGCATCAGCCGTGCGCTGGACGGCATCCTGGAGCGCTTCGAAGACCGTCTCGTTACGATCGCCCAGAAGCAGCAGATCATGCTCGACCGCTCGGCCTGAGTTCTCAGGCTCAAGCCATGACCACAGCGCTTGTTGTCGTCATCGGGGCGTTCCTTGGTCTTTGGGCCATCGCGCGCCTGAAGCCTGTCGCGGCCGTGCACTGCATCTTGCGTGTGGCACGTCGCGCGCTGGGCATGCGACGTCGCACAGTGCGGGTCGCGGGTGAGACCTGGGTGTACCTCGAGGGTGGCCAGGCCTCGGCGCCCGTCATCCTGTTCGTGCACGGCTATGGCGCCGACAAGGACATGTGGCTCTCCTATTCACGCCTGTTTTCGAGGCGCTACCAGGTGATCTCGCCCGATCTGCCGGGCTTTGGGGAAGCGACGCGTGACCCCGACAGGGACTACTCACCCCGGGCTCAGGCGCGGCGACTTGCAGCGTTCTGCGATGCGCTGCGAATCAAGGACGCCCATGTGGTCGGCAGCTCCATGGGCGGCTTCATCAGTGCGTGGCTCGCCGTCGATCGCGCAGATCTTGTTCGCACGCTGACGCTCATGAATGCCGCTGGTCTCTACGGTGCGAATCCGTCTGTCGTGCAGACGGTGGCCGAGTCGGGCGACAACCCGCTGGTCGCGTCCGATGATGCAGCACTCAGGAAGCTGCTGGGCCTGCTGAGCTACAAACCCATGCGGTTGCCGCGCTTTGTGCGCGATTTCCTGCTCAAGGGCTATCAGGCGCATCAGGCGCTCCTCGATCGCATTTTCTGGCAACTGGTGGACGCGCACGACAGCGAAGGACTCGAGCCTGCGCTAGCGCGCGTGCGTGCGCCGACGCTCATCGTCTGGGGCAAGGAGGACCAGGTGCTCGACGCGAGCTGTGCGGCGGCCTATGCGCAGGCGATCCCGGGTGCAGAAGTGGTCATGCTCGAGCAGGTGGGTCATGTACCGATGTACGAGGCGCCCGCCGCAACTGCGGCTGCGCAGCGCGCGTTGTTCAGTCCGCGCGACTAGCGTTTACGCTTCGGGCGTCGCCCGCCACCTGCCGCGTTCGGGTAGCTCCTGTGCTGCCAGCGCCTCGAGCAGTGGCCCCGCTTCGTGGGCATCAATCAGCAGCGATCGGTGGTCGGGTGCAACGAATCCGGCGGCAACCTGGTCATCGATGAAGGCCAGTAATTTGTCGTAGTAGCCGGCCACGTTGAACAGCCCCAGCGGCTTTCTGTGTATCCCGAGCTGGGTCCAGGTCA
>CALBPI010000069.1 GCA_937899415.1 uncultured Gammaproteobacteria bacterium
GAGGGCGAGCACGGCGATGAGCATGACCACGACGGGGACAAGCACGACCACGGCGATGAAGACCGTGAGATCACGGCCATGCTGCTCAGCTACACCTCGCCCGTCGCTGCGGTCACGCTGCCGCGTCAGATCAATACGACCAGCAACCTCGTCGCCGCGGCGCCCGCGGTGGAGGTCACGCGCGTGCTGCAACTCATCGGCGTGGGGCTCGACGGCCTGCGCGCGTTTGCCTGGATCCTGATCGTCTCGGCCGGGCTTTCGATCTTCGCAGCGCTGTACGGCTCTCTGCGCACCCGCCGCGGCGACATCGCCATGTTGCGCTGCCTGGGCGCGACCCGCTGGGAACTCTTCTTCGCTTTGCTGCTCGAAGGATTACTGTTGACCCTGATGGGGGTCCTGCTCGGTTTCGTGGCGGGTCACATCATGGTCGAGGTGCTGGGCGGCTGGCTCGAACAGTCGCGCGGCGTCTCCTTCACCGGCCTGATCTGGCTGCCCGTGGAAACGGCGCTGATTGCAGGTTTGCTCGCCGTCGGCGTCGCCGCCGCAGCAATTCCGGCCATTCAGGCGTATCGTACCGATGTTGCGAAAACACTCGCGGAGGCTCCATGACACCCCACGTATTGAGAGGCCTGGCCACAGCTCTCGTACTGGCCGGCATTGCCGCAGCCAATCTGGCTGCGCAGGTCAAGGTGATCAATGGTGGCCTCACTGACGACGAGTTGGCTGCACAGCCCGATGATGGCGACGGCCTCTACGAGGCGGCCAAACCGCCCGTCGCGTTCAAGGACGCGAAAGAGCTGGTACTGACGCCGCTGGCCCGCGGCGGCTACTCCGATATTCAGGGCCGCCTGGTCATCGACGTCATCGAGAACGACAACGCGTTTCTGGCGGTTCGCATCGAAACGCCCGACGGCGCGCCCGTGAGCGGCGCGAAAGCGACGACCTCGCTCAAGGGCACCAGTCTGGTCGTCGACTCTTCGGAGGCGCTACTGACAACCAGTGACGACTACGGCATCGTTGAAATCGTCGTGCTCGCGGGCCAGATGGGCCTCGACCTGCTTACCGTCCAGGTGGGCGACGCAAAGACCGAAGTTGTGCTCAATGTGCTGAGCCTGGCGGCCGCTGGCGTACCTGCGCTACCGGAAGTCGAGCGCGGCATCCCCTGGTCCGACCTCATGCAGGCGCGGGTGCGCTACGAGGGCGGCAGCATCGCGGCTGACTTCCCGAACGTGATTTCACAGCGCGCCGGCGAGACCGTGCGCATCGCGGGTTTCATGACGCCGCTACAGGCCGAGAACTCGCAGCGCTGGTTCCTGCTGACCTCGAGCCCGCCGCACTGCTACTTCGATATCCCGGGCGGCCCCGCAGGCACCGTTGAGGTGCTGGCACCCGATGGCATCGAAGTGTCCTGGGAACCCATCATCGTGGAAGGCCGGTTCGAGCCTGTCGAGCTCGGCAAGGGTGCCGTCTACAAGCTCCACGACGCGAAACGCGTAGAGCTTTAATCGGCCTCTAGTCGACGGCCGCGCGTTCCTCGCCGGTGAGTCCCGTCAGCTGTGCGTTTTCGACGTGGCTCGTCACGAAGGCGAGCGCCTCCAGTAAATCGGACTGCTCAAGATCGCGGACGATAAAGACGACGCGCGAGCGTCGGTCCTCACTGGGCCAGGCCTCAAGGATCTCGGGCGGGTGCCAGATGTGCTGCACACCGTGGATCACCATGGGCACGTCGAGCTCAGAGACATTGAGAATGCCTTTCACGCGCAGAAGATCACTGCCCCGCATTTGCGCCAGGTGATCGAACCAGGCGTCGAACACTTTCGCTGATCGGGGCGTATCGAAACTCAGGCTGATCGATCGAATCCGCGAATCATGGCGATTGGGGTCATGCCCGTGATCGTCGTGGTGATGATCGTCGTGGCCAGCGTGGGCTTCCTCTGCAAGCCAGGCCTGAACCGCCGCGCCCTTCAATTCCGGATTGAAGGTGACGGTGCTCTGCAGCAACTCAGTCAGCGCGTCATCAGCCAGCGCCTTGTACAGAGGCGCCGCAGCATTGAGCGCGCGAACGCGCGAGCGTGTGACAGCGATCTCGTCTTCGGAGGCCAGGTCGGTCTTGGTCAACACAATCGCGTCCGCTACAGCCACCTGTTTCTCAGCCTCGGGCTGCGCCGTCAGCGTGCCCACGCCGTTGACGGCATCCACAACGGTCACGATCTGGCGCAGCGCATAGCGCTTGGCGATGGCCGGATCAGCCAGGAACGTCTGAACAATGGGTGCCGGGTCGGCGAGCCCCGTGGTCTCGATAATCACCCGGTCGAACCAGCGCTCGCCACCGCGCGAGTAACGCCAGGGGGCGTCCTTGAGCGTCTTGGTCAGGTCACCCCGAATCGTGCAGCACAGGCAGCCATTGAACAGCTCGACGACACCCGAGTCGACATCGGCGTGTGCGACCAGATCATGGTCAAGGCCAATCGAGCCGAACTCGTTGATGATCACGAGCGCGCGCTTGTTGGCGGAGTCTTGCAGCACGCGGTTGAGCAGCGTGGTCTTGCCGGCACCCAGGAAACCGGCCAGGACGGTGACGGGGATACGTTTGCTCATAGGCTGCGCGACCGGCTTCAGCCGTAATCCAGCGTGCCGTCGCGACGGACGATGTCCACGGAGCGAACGACTTGCGTCTTGAAGTTGCGGGTGTCGATCGTCGACAGGGCGACAAACTCAGCACGCGCCGTCTCCCGGCGAAGTGTCAGCCGGACAAACCCGCGCTGACCGCCTTCAATCCACTCGACGCTGTCGTTGTGCGCAGCGATCAGCTTATCGAGGCGCGCGGCTGCGGCCTTGCCGAAGCCCTGGAAACCACTGGGCGAAGTAATTCCGCTCGTGCCGAGCTCGAGGCCTACGGACGCGCCCGAACTGTCCACCAGTCGGTTCTGCCAGAAGACATGTGTGTCGCCCGTCACGGCGAGCAGATCACGCGCGCCGACCTCGCTCAGCATGTTGTAGAGGCGCTCCCGTGCCGCCGGGTAGCCGTCCCAGGCGTCCATGTTGAAGGGCAGGCCGACCTCGCCGAGCTGCGCCATGCCGGCGTAGAGCCGCTTGGCATAGTCGTTATCGATCGACAGCGCGCTCGCAAAGATCTCGTCGTCGAGATCGGGCGCAACCACCTTCGCGAGAATGATCTGGTTGGCCAGGACGCGCCAGCGTTGGCCGCCTGCCACGGACTCAGCAAGCCCGTCGCGCAGAAACTCGGCATCCGCGCTGGTGATCATGCGCCGAGAGGCATCACCAACCACATCCTTGTAGAACGTCGCGGCATCCTCCGGCGTCTCGAGCGCAGCCTCGTGGTCCGCGAAGTCGACCTGCTCCGCGCGCGCCATGTGCCGCGTCTCCACCATGTAGAGGCTTGCGAGATCGCCAAAGCTGAAGTGCGCGCGGCGTTGCTCGGGAGGCTCACCAGGGCCAGGTTCGCGCACGGGCATCCATTCGTAATAGGCGCGCAGGGACACACTACGGCGATCGAGCCAGTCGCCTTCGCCCTCCTGGTGGTTCTGCGCACCGCCAAACCAGGGGTTGTTCGTCGATTCGTGGTCGTCCCAGGTCGGGATCAGCGGGTGCATGGCGTGCATGGCCAGCGAACCCGGGTCGCGTTTGTATTGCGCGTGCCGCGTGCGGTAATCCGACAGCGTCACGATTTCGTGGGCGGGCTGATGCTCGCGCCCGAGCCTGCGCCCGTCGGCTGCCCCGTAGCCGTCTGCGCTGTACTCGTAAATGTAGTCACCGAGGTGCACGACGACATCCACCTCGGGGTCATCGGCGATGGCCTGATAGCCGTTGAAGCGGCCGAACGGGAAGTTGGAACAACTCGTGACCGCAATGACGAGCTGCTCAAGGCTGCCCGTGGGCAGCGTACGCGTACGCCCCGTTGGCGAGGCGGTGCCCGCCGCCGAGAACCCGTAGTACAGAACCGCGCCCGCAGGCAGACCCTCTGGCACGACCTTGACCGTGTAATCGCTGATCGATGAGGTCGTCGCGCGGCCCTGCGCGATAACGTCGCTCAGCTCAGGGTCCGCCGCAACTACCCACTCGACGGTAACGGTGCCGGACTGCCCAGACACCCGTGTCCAGAGCACCACACTATCGGCGGCAGGGTCGCCGCTGGCGACACCGTGCACGAATACGTCATTGGCAAACGCCGGTTGTTTACCCATCGACGCGGCGACAGGCGACACCAGCGCGGTCGTCATGCCGACGACGGCTTCTCTGCGATTGATTTTCATGCAATGACTCGGGCAGGTCTCTGAGGGCTGTTATCTTACCGCCAATGCACCCCGCGAATGTGACACAAGCGCGCCCTGCGAGACTGCTCGCCGCGCTGGCCGTGCTGCTCACAGCAGGCATGATTGCCGCGACGGCAACGGCGCATCCCGAAGACGAATTCTGTATCCCGGGCGACGGTGGTATGGACCCGCTGCTGTGCGAGCAGCTTGCCGCCATGGATCGCGCCAGCGACAACTCGGTGCGCGAGATTCAGCCACTGCTCGACGAAACAGGCCAGCCGCGCAGCGCGATGGCGACCTTTGCGCTTTACGTGCAAATCGGCGTCGACCACATCCTGCCGGGCGGGCTCGATCACATCCTGTTCGTGATGGCGCTCGTGCTGACCTCGACGCGACTGAGGCCACTCATCATCCAGGTCACGACGTTCACGCTCGCGCACACGGTCACGCTCGGTCTGGCGGGTGCCGGCGTCATAACGCCACCCGCGGGCATCGTGGAGCCGCTGATCGCTGCCAGCATTGCCGTCGTAGCGATCGAAAATGTGTGGGTTCGTGACATGCCCAAATGGCGACCCGTTGTCGTGTTCGGGTTCGGGCTGCTGCACGGGCTCGGTTTCGCTGGCTTCTTCGGCGAGCTCGGCCTGCCGCCCGGGCAATTCTGGAGCGCCCTGATCGGCTTCAACGTGGGTGTGGAAATCGGGCAGCTGGCCGTCGTACTCGCGACGCTTGCCGTTTTGGTGATGGCCCAGCACACCATCGGCACGGCAGACGAAGCGGGTACCACGACCTACAGACGCTGGGTGGTCACCCCGGCCTCACTGCTCATCGCGAGTGTCGGTTTTTGGTGGGCCATCGAGCGCGCGTTCATGGGCTGCACGCGCGCTCGACGATGTCTAACAGTAGCGAGCCTAGTCGCCGCCCGCGCCCGGATCGACGCCCCGGCCAATCAGCAGCGGTTCGATGCTCGGATCGGCGCCGCGGAAGTTACGGTAAAGCTCGTCGGCCTCGCGCAGGCCACCTGCCTCGTACACCCAAGTGCGAAGTCGGTCTGCCACTTCAGGATCGAAGATGTCTTCGGCTTCCTTGAAAGCGTTGAAACCATCGGCGTCAAGAATCTCGGACCAGAGGTACGCGTAGTAACCGGCTGAGTAGCCACCCGCGAAGATGTGGCTGAAGTACTGCGAACGGTAGCGGGGCTCGATCTCGTCAATGAGGCCGTACTCCGCCAGCACGCGGTCTTCGAATGCCGCGGCATCCGTGATCGCGGCAGCTTCTTCAGCTGTCAGCATGTGCCAGCGCAAATCGAGCAGGGCGGCAGCGATGAACTCCGTCGTGCTGAAGCCCTGGTTGTGATTCGCAGCAGCTTTCATGCGTTGCACGAGTTCTTCGGGAATCACTTCGCCCGTCTCATAGTGCCGCGCATAGAGCTCCAACATCAGCGGCTCGGAAGCCCAGTGCTCGAGAATCTGCGCGGGAAACTCCGTGTAGTCACGCGGGCCATCGACACCCGAGAAGGTGGGGTAGTCGATCGTGGTCATGATGCCGTGCAGACCGTGGCCAAACTCGTGAAACACCGTGGCCACTTCATCGAAACTCAGCAGTGCCGGCTCGCCTTCGGGCGGTGTCGTCAGATTGAGGTTATTGGTGACGATCGGTCGAATCGTGTCACCCTCGATGTTGGAGGCCGCACGGAAGCTGTTCATCCAGGCACCGCCGCGCTTGGAGTCACGCGCGAACATGTCAAACATGAAGACGCCGAGATGCGAGCCATCGGCGTCACGCACTTCGTAGGCTTCCACCACATCGTTCCAGACCGGTGCGTCGAGTTCGGTAAACGTGATGCCGAACAAACGCTCGGCCATCTCGAAGGACCCACCGAGAACCGCGCTGAGCTCGAAGTAGGGCTTGAGTGCAGTTTCGTCGATGTCGAAGCGTTCTTTGCGAATCTTCTCGGAGTAGTGCCACCAATCGTGACCCGCGAATTCAAACGCGTCGCCGATCATTTCCTGCATGTCGGCACGTTCCTGCTTGGCCTGCTCGAGGCCAGGCTTCCAGACACGAAGCAAGAAGTCCTCGGCGCCCTTCGGCGTGCGCGCCATGTTGTACTCGAGGATGTAGTCGGCATGTGTCTTGTAACCCAGCAGCGAAGCGCGCTTGGCACGCAGCTGCGCGATTTTGATCGCCAACGGGCCGTTGTCGCCCTCGCCCTCGCTCGCGCGCAGACGATAGCCGTTAAAGGCCTGCTCACGCAGCTCGCGATTCTCGGACTGCGTCATGAATGCTTCGTAGACTGAACGGTCGAGCGTCACGACCCAGGCCTGCGCGTCTTCATCCCAAATGCTCGCCTTGAAGGCGTCAGAAAGCCCGGCCGTGTCCGCCTCGTCGGCGATTTCCAGCTTGAAGGCTTTCGTGGCCGTCAGCAGATTCTGGCCGAACTGCGTGGTCAGACCCGAGATTTCTTCGTTGATGGCCGCCACCTGCGCCTTGGTGTCGGCATCCAGTGCTGCGCCCGAGCGAACGAAACCGCGGTGCATGAGTTCCAGCAAGCGGGCGTCCTGCTCGTTGAGACCCAACGTGTCGCGGGCCTCGTAGACCGTGTTGACGCGTTGCCAAAGCTCATCGCTCAGCGAGATCTTGTCGGACTCTCGCGTCCACATCGGGTAGATCTCGCTTTGAAGCGCACGCTTCTTCTCATTGAGTTCGGTCGACGCCAGCGGGCCGAATGTCAGGCCCACCTTGACGGCCAGGTCACCGACTTGCTCAAGCGCGAGAATGGTGTTCTCGAAGGTTGGCGGCTCCGGGTTGTTGATGATGGCCGCAACCTCGTCACGCTGCTCAAGCATGCCTTTCTTGAAGGCGGGCAGAAAATCGTCGTCAGAAATCTGGTCGAACGGCGGCACTCCGAACGGCGTATCCCACTCCTCGAGGAAGGGATTACCCGCGAGCTCCGCTTCAGTGACGGTGATGTCATCGGCGGCGGCTGTAGCCTGCTCGGTCTCGGCCGCTGCGGGCGTTTCAGGGTCCCCGCCGCAGCCGGCAACGAGCGCGCCAGCGAGCACAATCCAGGGTAATTTCGAAGTCATGATGCGGCTCCTTGGGAGCGTAGGTCGTAAAACCGTGAAGCTTGGCATAAAGCGGGCGCAAAGTGTTCAAAGGTCCACCCGCCGTCCCCTGCGTTCGACAAGCCGGTTGCCGACGGGTTCGGGGTGCATTGTAAGGCTTGTAATGTTATAACGTTGCACCAACGCTGTCACAGGTTCACCCACTGTGAATACGCCCCTCCCGGTTACCGTCTTGTCGGGCTTCCTTGGCGCCGGCAAGACAACGCTGCTGAACAACGTCCTCAATAACCGCGAAGGCCTGCGAGTTGCAGTCATCGTCAATGACATGGGCGAGGTCAACATAGACGCTGCACTCGTGCGCGACGACCTGTCGCTGCAGCACGTTGACGAGAAGCTCGTCGAAATGACCAACGGCTGCATTTGCTGCACGTTGCGCGAGGACCTGCTTATCGAGGTCTCGAAGCTGGCCAGCGAGGGCCGCTTCGACCACCTGCTCATAGAGTCCACGGGCGTCTCGGAGCCCATGCCCGTGGCCGAGACCTTCACGTTTGAAGACGAACATGGCCGCTCGCTGTCGGACGTCGCGCGGCTCGATACGCTGGTGACCGTCGTCGACGCCGTGAACTTTCCGAACATGCTGCGCGAAGCCGAGTCGCTCAAGGCCAAGGGCATGGAGATCGGCCCCGAGGACGAGCGCAGTGTCGCCGACCTGCTGATCGACCAGGTCGAGTTCGCGAACGTCATCATCGTCAGCAAGACGGACATGCTCGAGCCCGCCGAAGCCGACGCGGTCATTGCAACCGTGCAACGCCTCAACCCGGGCGCTCAGATCATCGCGGCGAGCCACTGCAACGTCCCGCCCGAAGCCATCCTGGGCACAGGCCAGTTCGACCTCGAGGCCGCCGCCAACGCGCCCGGCTGGCTGGCCGAGCTGCGCGGCGAGCACGTTCCCGAAACCGAGGAGTACGGCATCGGCAGCTTCGTCTACCGCGCGCGTCGGCCGTTTCACCCGGAGCGGCTCTACAACTTCCTCGTCAAGGGCTGGCGCCACGGCAACCTGATCCGCTCCAAGGGCTACTTCTGGCTCGCGAGCCGCTTCGACCAGGCCGGTTCCTGGTCGCAGGCCGGCGGCATCATGCACCACGGCTACGCGGGCCTGTTCTGGTCGGCTGTGAAGCCCGAACTCTGGCCGCCCGATGCTGATCACCGCCGCGAGATCATGAGCCATGTCGAGCCGCCCTACGGCGACCGGCGCCAGGAGATCGTCTTTATCGGCCAGAACATGGACGCCGCGGAAGCGACGGCGGCGCTCGACGCCTGCCTGCTCACCGATGCCGAGCTGGCCGCGGGCCAGGCCGCCTGGTCGCAGTACACCGATCCGTTTCCGGCCTGGGCGCCCGTCATCGAGGAGGCACTGGCCTGATGCGCGCGGTGACGAGCACCAACCTCGCAGACTTCGCGGGCATCTACGACGCTGACGTCGAGCTGGTCAGCGTTACACCCAAAAACGGGCCACGGATGAGCGACGTCGCTGATCTGTCCCGTCGCGCCATCAAGGCGCGCTGGTCACAGACACCCGGCGACCGCGCCGTCACGGAAGAACAGGTCCACCGCGCCGTCGAGTCCGAGGCATCCGCATGCCTCGTTGACGAAATCGACTCGGCCACACAGTTAATGGCCGATCTCCTGGGCTGCACAGGCGCCGGTATCCGCGTGGCGACACTCAACGGCCCCATGTGCCCCAGGTTTCACGTCGACTACGTGCCCTGCCGGATGATTATGACGCTCATGGGGCCGGGGACCGAGTGGATCGCACACGACGAGGTCGACCGCGTTGCCTTTGAGGGCCGCACAAACGAGACGATCCCGGTCGTCGAGGGTAAGGAGGTCCGCCACCTCAAGGCGGGCTCCTGGACGCTGATGAAGGGCGGCACCTGGGCCGACGACCTGTTCCACGGGGTCGTGCACCGCTCGCCGCATTACGCGGGCGACCGCCTGCTCGTCTCCATCGACCCCATGTTTTCGAAGGCTGACGCTTAAAGCAGCCCCGGCGCGTGCTGACGTACGGCCCGCTCATGCGCTATCTTCTGCGGCCGCCCCCACCACGGCAGCACCATCGTGACCAAAAGAATCCTCCTGCTTGTCGCATTGACGTTTAACTGCGCCTACGCCGGCGTTGTGCAAACCAAAGGCGACTTCGTCGACAAATTCCGCCAGCTTGATGAGGTTCTGCCGACCGCCAATTCGTACCGCACGGCAGGCGGCGAACCCGGTCACCGCTACTGGCAGCAGAAGGTCAACTACGACATCGACGTCACGCTCGATGAGGCGGGGCGACGCCTTACGGCCAGCCAGACCATCGCCTACACCAACAACAGTCCCGATACGCTGCGCTTTCTCTGGCTGCAGCTCGACCAGAACCGATTCCGCCGAGACTCGCTGGCCGAACGTTCTGGCGCGTTTGCCGACCCGAGCCGACGCGGCCCGGCGGTTAAGGCAGAAGCCGGTGAGCCGCCGCAGCTAAGCCTCGGCGAGCTGCGCCGACAGCAGGCCATGGCCGACACCGATTTCGGCTACACGATCAGCAACGTCAAAACCTCGGGCGGCCGCGACCTCGCCTACACGATCGTCGGCACGCTCATGCGTATCGATCTCGCGGCGCCGCTGGCACCGGGTCGCTCCACGACCTTTAGCCTCGATTTCGAGTTCGATATCGTCGAAGAGAACGCAGTCCCGGCGCGCGCGGGCTACGAGCACTTCCCCGACGACGCGCGCGAGGGTGGCAACGACATCTTCCTGCTCGCGCAGTGGTTCCCGCGTTTGGCCGCCTACACCGACTACGAAGGCTGGACCAACAAGGAATTCCTGGGCCGCGGCGAATTCACGCTGGAGTTCGGCGATTACACGGTCGACATCACAGTGCCCGCCGACCACATCGTCTCGTCGACGGGTGAGCTGCAGAACCCGGCCCGCGTGCTCACGGCAACACAACGAGAGCGCCTCGAGCAGGCCAAGACAGCGGACGCCCCGGTATTTATCGTGACGGCCGAGGAAGCACTCGAGAACGAAGCTGACGGCACGACAGACACCAAAACCTGGCGCTTCTCGGCGCGCAACGTGCGCGACTTCGCCTGGGCCTCCTCACGCAAGTTCATCTGGGACGCGCAGGGCTACGAGCAGGGCGGCACCGTACAGCCGCTGGTCATGGCCATGAGCTTCTACCCCAAGGAAGGCGAGCCGATGTGGTCGAACTACTCGACGGCTTCCGTGATTCACACCATGGAGGTGTACTCGCGCTACTCGTTCGACTACCCCTACCCGACGGCGCAGTCCGTCAACGGCCCCGTGGGCGGCATGGAATACCCCATGATCACGTTCAACGGCCCGCGCACGGACCTGCAGGACGACGGCACGCGCACCTACAGCCTGGCGGAGAAGCGCTACCTCGTGGGTGTCATCATCCACGAAATCGGGCACATCTATTTCCCGATGACCGTGAACTCCGACGAGCGCCAGTGGACCTGGATGGACGAAGGCCTGAACAGCTTCCTCGACGCGCTGGCCGGTCGCGAGTGGGACCCCGACATTCCCTGGAAGGTGGAGCCGCACGACATCGTCGACTATATGCGCTCCGATTTTCAGGTGCCGATCATGACGCAGTCCGACAGCGTGCTGCAGCTCGGCCCCAACGCTTACGCGAAACCAGCCGTCGCGCTCACGATCCTGCGCGAGACGATCCTCGGCCGCGAGCTCTTCGACTTCGCGTTCAAGGAGTACTCCCGTCGCTGGCGCTTCCGCCGCCCGACGCCTGCTGATTTCTTCCGCACCATGGAAGAGGCTTCTGGCGTCGACCTCGACTGGTTCTGGCGCGGCTGGTTCTACACGACGGACCACGTCGATATCTCGCTCGACCGGATCTGGAAGCTGCGGCTCGACACCAAGGACCCGGATATCGACTTCGACCGTCGTCGCCAGGAAAACGCCGACAAGCCCGAGTCGCTGACCGTGCAACGCGACCGCGAAGGCGGGCTGCGCACCTGGGTCGAGCGCAACCCCGGCCTGGATGACTTCTACGACGAGAACGACGAGTACACGGTTACCAACAAAGAGCGTAACGAGTACCAGCAGTTCCTGTACGGCCTTGAGGACTGGGAGCGCGTGACACTCGAGCGCGCCGTCGAGGAAGACAGCAACTACTACGTGCTTGAGTTCTCAAACCTGGGCGGGCTCGTCATGCCGATCCTGCTCGAGCTCGAGTTCGAAGACGGCAGCAAGCAGCGCTACGACATCCCGGCCGAGATCTGGCGCCGTAACGCAATGCAGGTCAAGAAGCTGCTCGTGTTCGAGAAAGCACTCGTCAGTGTCGTGGTCGACCCGCAGTGGGAAACAGCCGATGTCGACGTGGAGAACAACCACTACCCGCGGCGCATGGTGCCCTCGCGAATCGAGATGTTCAAATCACCGCCGCGTGAAGGCTTCGAGTACCGCGACATCATGCAGGACAGCAAGACCGAGCTTGAGCCCGTCTGCGAATCGGGCAACGAGTGCGACGACGAGTGAGCCATCACCGCCGCGCGGCAACCGCCGCGCTGGCGCTGCTTTTGGCCTGCAGTGCGGTTGCACACCAGGCGCGGGAAGCGGTCACGCGCGTGTTGTTCAACAACCGCACGGGCAACATCGAGGTGATGCACCGCTTTCTTGTGCACGACGCCGAGCACGCCGTGCGCGACATCGTGGGCGCTGATGCTGACATCCTGAGTTCAAAGGCCACGCGCGACCAATTTGCGGCCTACGTCAGCAAACGCTTCAAGATGCGGGACCAGGACGACAACTGGCTTGAGCTCACACCCGTCGGGCACGAGATCGAGGGACAATTTCTCTGGGTCTACGCCGAGACGCCGATACCCGAGAACCTCGAGGCGCTCGCGATGAGCCACAACGCACTGCGCGACATCTGGCCGGACCAGGTCAACCTCGTGACCGTAGAGCGTGACGGCGAATCTCAGTCCGCCTTGTTTGCCGGCGGCACGCCTTCAGTAACGATCGACTTCGACTCGGGGTCTTAGGGCCCCGCCTCGATGGTCATCACGAGCGGCAGGTGGTCCGACACACCGCGGCGACGCTCGAGATCGAAGCGCCGCACCGTGCCGTCTTCATTGAGCTGATCGCGGTAGCCGTTCGCGAGGTAAACACCGCCCGTGCGGATGCGCCAGGATTCCTGCGCCGCGGGTGCCGGTGAGAACAGCACCATGTCCAGAAACGACCAGCTCTTGCCGGTGCGCCAGTAGTTGGTGCCGATGCAGCCGTCGCAATCGACTTCGTGCGCCACGCGCCAGTAAGGCCGCACACGATCATCCATGATGCTGGTGTCGGTCATCTCACGGTTAGGCGTGTTGAAGTCGCCCGCGGCAAACACCACGTGGGCATCGGGCACATTGGCCCGCAGCTCGTTGAGATGGTCGTAAGCCAGCTCGCGCATCTCGATGGGATGGAACGGTGCCGGGAAGTGTACGGCAAAGCCTGTGAGCAGCCTGCCATCGGGTAACTCGAACGTGGCTTCGAGCACACCGCGCGTGTCATCCGCCCGGTCGGGGAACGCATCCATGTTGAACGGGTGCAACACGGGCATACCGCGAATCGGCAGCCGGGACAAGAACGCCACATCGATCCCGCGCAGGTCGCGCCCCTCGAGAAGCACGAGCTCGCGGTAACCCGCCGCGCCCAGGTAGTCGCGCGTCAGGCGCTTTAAGATGTTGACGTTCTCGACTTCCTGCAACGCGATGATGTCGGGCCCGCGCCCGTCGTTCACCTGCAGGATCGCCGCCGCCACCTGTTCAAGCTTGAATTCGAGCGCTTCATCGCTCCAGTCGAGCTCGAGGCATTCGCTGCGCCAACGGGGCACCTCGATGGGCTCGCAGAGTGCCTTGTGCGCCGCCGTCTGCTTCATCGCAACCGGCAGGTAGGCGTGGTCGTCCTTGCCCGGGTCGTCCGTATTGTCGAATAAGTTCTCGACGTTGAAGGTCATGATGGTGACCGTTGGCGCCTCCGCCGCGGTCGCCGGCTGCGTGCTATTGATGCCGCAGGCGTTCAACAACAACGCACACAAGAGTGGCGCGGCACGCCACAGGCGCGCGCCCGTTTGTATTGCAGTTACCCGCCGTTCACCCATACGCCTCACCTGCTGTTCATTCCGGCTCCAGTAACCAGTACCCGGCGTCGATGCCCGTCGGCACGTAGTTATCTGCTGAGGGCTCGAGAATGCGCGCCTCACGAAACAGTATCGCAAGGTCACGCAACATGAGGCGACTGTTTGCGACATAGGAGTGCCCCTTGGTCGCCTGGCTCACATCGACCGTCTGCATGGGCGGTGCCACCATCGGCCTCGGGTGTGTTTCGCCGGCACGCTGGTAGTTTTCCTCGTCGCCACCCTGCAGCGCACGCGACAGCAACAGCGCCGAATCGTGAGCCGACGCATAGAGCGTCACACCGTCGGTGATACGGTCCAGCGCTTCGATCTTCTGCGCCAGCAGGTCCCGCTTGATATCTGGCGCGGCGAATACCAGCTGGCCAAACGCATTGTCCGGCAAACCGTCCGCCGACAGTTTCTCGACAGCCTGTGACAGCGCCCGCGTGCCCATGCTGTGCGCGATCAGGTGGATGCGTGTTGCGCCCGATTCCCGGTGCAGCTCCTCAAGGAACTGGCGCAGGTGCAGCACGCTGGTTTCGACATTCGCGGCATCGGTCAGGTAGTCAAGGACGGCGCCCTGCGACGGCCAGCTGAAGAATACCGGCGCACCGGGGAACTGCATGTCGTGCGCAATCTGCGCCGTTCGAAATGCTGCGTCCTGGAACGTGTTGTGGAAGCCGTGCACGAAAACGAACGCCTGCTTCTCCGGGTCCCGCGCCAGTGTCTCGGAGAGTTCGGCATAGAATGTCTCGTCGTCAGGCGGCGTCACTGCGGCAAGCTGGAAGTGCTTGGTAGGGTCCACCGCGAATTCGAGCCGGATGAGACTGGGCCGGTTAAGCTCGCCCGCGCGCCGCTTGGGCGGAATCGAGACACTGACCCAGCCCCGTTCATAGGGCGTGCCGTATGCATCCGCCTCGCGAATCTCATTACCAAACTTGACCTTGAGGATGGCGTCGTCCTGGCGCATCAGGAGCGACTTCTGCAGCCCCAGGCCGCCGAGCACCACGATGGCAAGCCCGCCGACCACCCGCACGACCAGGCCCAGGCGACTTTGGTGTTCTTCCTTGATATAGCGGCGGATGGCGCGCGTGAGCAACGCGGTAAGCACGAGTGCCACGGCAAAGCCCAGGAAGGGCTTCAGGTAGTCCCCGAAGGTCCGCGACAGGCGCACCCGGTTGGTCGCGAAATACACGCGCTTGAGAATGGGAGTGTCGTCAGCAAGGTCCTCGAGTTCGACCTCGGCGGCCATGACCTCGGTCGTTGTCGCTTGGTCGGCACGCACGATGGCGCCCGCCGGCGCCAGGTTGGGTAGCATATCGACCTGCCGGCGCGCCTCCTCCAACTCGCGCGCCAGCACGGCATTCTGCTCCGCCAGCTGCCGCACTCTGTTAACGCTGGCTTCGCTGGCGGCGCGGGCTTCAGCAACACGTATCTCGGCTTCCCGCGCTTCCTGCATCGCGCGCGCCTCCACGTCGCGCAATGCTTCGGCCAGTGCCGCAGCGCGTGCCTCGGCTGCCGCCGCAGCGGCGCGCGCCTCGGCCAGGGCGGCCTCAGCATCGGCCAGTTCCTGCTCCAGCTGCGCAATCCGCGCCTCGCGCGCCGCGAGCGTGGTCTCGTGATCTGCGACGCGCTGCTCGAGCCGATCGACCTGCGTGTCCTGACGTTGCGTCACGCCATCTTCGGCACTGTCGCGGGCACAAGCTGTCAGCAGCGCGACCAGTACGACCGCAACACCCCTATTCATGGCGGTGGAACTGTGCATCTTCATTTCTTGAGACTCCTGGCGAAGGCCTCGGCAATCTGCTTCGGCAGCTTGCCGGCCTGCATCAGATTGACCGCAATACTCAAGACACGGACCCGTCCCTTGTAGGCGATTTCCACACGCAACGCCACATCGTCAGGCAGCAGGGGGCGCACCGACTTCTCGAAGCGCACGGACCGGATGTTGGGGATACCGGAATCAATGCCCTCGTCCACGCTGCGACGGACATCGGCCAACACCTGTTGGTTCTTAGGCATGCTCTTGAGCACGCGCTCTGCCGAAAGCCGTTGCTTCGTCGCCGCTGGCAATTCGTCGATCGCCTCTATGGCCTGCTTCACTAGCTTTACCTGCGTCTTGCTCAGCACGGGTTTGTGCCGGTATAGCAGGATGCCGGGGAAGCCCTTGAACTCGCCCAGGCGTATTTCTGCAACGTTCTCGCGGATCAGCGCCTTGAGCGCGCGCTTGAGGTTGGTGCGGTAGCGTCTGTCTATTTTGGCCTTCGCCGCATTTTGCACCGCCGTGAGTTTGTCGATCCAGGGCTCAGCCGCCTCGCGCGCTTCCTTGGGCGCAAACGGCTTGGCCCCCGCGACAATAAGCTTCCTGCCGACGTGCTTGCCCGCCCAGCTGTCCATCATGGCGTGCACAGAGCGTTTGCTGGTCTTGCTGGCAATGCGCCGCTTCACCTCGGCGCAGACTGGCGGAATGTTGCGCCGAACGCCCCGCAGACTCGCCTCGAAACTGTCCTTTTTCTTGATGGCCGAGATCAGCATGTTGTAGCCGTCGGAAACCTCGTTGCCCACGGCCTTGTTGGCGACGGACTTGAGCCCCTTACGGAAGGACGCGCTGAAGCCCTTGGGCAGCTCGAGCTCGAAGCCAGCGTTGAACAGTGAGTTTCGCTTGCCCGGCAAAGACAGAAACATCGTCGCACTGAGATCGCCAACCTTGAGCTCCGCTGGCTTGAACATCAGGCCATCGGCGCTCGCCACCGCGCTGGTACGCACCTCGATCCGGTCGCGGCCTGGCGTATCCCAGACCACGGTGCCGGAGATGGCCAGACCACCGGCGTCGATCTTGAGAGTGCCCTGCAACCAGAAGTCGTCAGCCAACACGAGGCGGATGCGGGCCTCGAACAACTCACCCGGCACCACCTTGAGCGAGCCGCCCAGCGCAAAGGTCTTGCGGGCGATCTGCAAGGCGATTTCGCCGGCGACGTTGACGGCGACCTTGTCGGAGTCGTCCCGCACCCGGCGCGTCTTGACCAGACCGTTGATACGAACCGCCAACAGCCCTTCCGGGCCGATTTGCAATGTCTGACGAACCGCAAGCTGGCGGTTGCCGGGCCCCGTCAGGGCCATACCGAACTGGGTCTTGCTGCGAATGAGGTTGACCCGGCCCACCTTGATCGCCGCCTCGCCCATCATGAGGACGAGATAGCCCTTGTCGTATGGTGCGCCGCCCATGTTGACCGGCGTGCAGCCGATCATCGCGACGGGGTCGGCCTTGGCCAGCTTGCGCATCGCCGACTTGCTCTTCATGACCACGTTGCGAAACTCCGCATCGGTGGTCACGCAACACACGGCACGAAAGCTCAGCGGACCGAATGCCATATCAATGTCGCTGATCCGAGGCCACTTCGTGGCACGCCCCTCTCGATAGGACAACGGCACCGTTCGGATCAGCCAGCCCGCGTTGCCCGCCTTGATACCGTCGATGCCATGCGCCAGCGTGTCGGCCATCTCGAGTGGCGGCAGTGCGCGATCTATGCCGATGCGCGCGCCGCCCAGATAATTCGGCAACGACAAGGTCGCCGGACCCAGCGTAAAGGGCAACGCCAGGCTGTCGGGCAAATTGTCGTCCTGATGAAGGAAGACCTGGTCATCCGTAAAAAACCGCACCAGCGAGACGACCAGACGCACCCAGTCGCCCAGCGAGGGCTCCGGGTCCGGAAACGCCGCCTGCAACTGCATGCCGAGCCCCAGGAAATTGCGATAGCGCCAACCCAGCTCGTCGTAGAACAAGGGCATGGGCACGGGAGCGGCCATCGGCACCAGCGCGACGAGCTTGCGCAAGGTCACTCGATTGGTGATGGCCTCGCCCTTGCCACTCAGCAGCGCGAACACTAGGTTGACGATATCGAGCCGGTCGATCCAGCCGTCGAAGCGCACCACACCCAAGGCGCCGCCGCTGGAGACGCCAAAGCCCACCTCATAAAGCGTAACGCCCATGAGAGCCGGCAGGGGTGGTACTCCCGCGACGGTCGGCATGATGACGCGGATTGGTTTGTCGTCCTCGACACCAACGGTCACATGGGCGCCGCCACCGGGCTCGATCGCAAGGTCAAAGCGGAAATTGGTTGGAATGTGTAGCTGCAGATAGTCCTCGAAATCCGCAGGCAAATTGTCGATACCCTGCGCCAGCGCGTCAGCCAGTTTCTCGAACGCGGCGGTGACCGCCTTCGATGGGGTGCCGAGCATATCGAGCAATTGGGGCACGACCTCGGGCGAGGCGAGGTCCAGCTCACGCAGTGGAATGCAATCCGGCATCTTGTTTAGTAGGGCATCCGGCAGGCCACATTTGCGCGCGAGCCAGCGAACGGGCGTCAGGGGTAACGAAAGACCATCGCTTGAGAGCACGCCGCCGCTTGCCCGCCAGCGCCCCCCCTTGAAGTCGAAGGTGAGTTCGGGCACCAGAAAACTCAGCGTGCCGATGCCCTCGAATTGATGCCACTCGGTCCACAGCGACCCGTCGGGTAAGGTGCGCAGCGCAATGGCTCGAAACGGCGAGGTCTTGGGCTGTACGCGAACGCCGCCGTCGACGACCAGCGCAAGGTCCAGACGCTCGACAAAAACATCGGCACCGCCCAGCAGACGGTTGAGTCGGTCCAGCGCGTCTACGCGCAGATCGGCACCGAGCTGCCAGGTATTGCCCGCGCCGGAACGGCGCCGTATGCCGATGGCGCGCACCGACACATCGGGTGCCGGTATCGCGTCCGAGCCGATATCGAGCGCCAGGCTTTGCAAACCGTCCGATTCGAGCTGCAGTGCGATCTCATGCGCCCCGAGCTGCAGTGTGGCGCGCACTTCGGTCTCGGGCAGCAACACGCTGACAGGAAACGGGACGCCTTCAAAGTGTACTCGTGCGTCGGCCGTGACCTGCCACGGCGCCTCGCGGCCGCTGCGCGCGAAACCAACCGATAGCAGGGACACGACCGTAGCCGCGGCCTCAGGCTGATCCGGATCGATGGACAGCGGTAACCGCACGGCCTGATCGCCGGCATCCGGGTTGGGTGTCAGCTGAATACCATTGGCCGACAGCGACACCTGCGCCTGGTAAGTCATCAGGTCAGGCAACTCGAGCGCGCCCAGCGCCTGCAGTGCCGTACTGCGCTGCTTGCCCACGCGGCTGACCACCATCGCGACCTGCTCAAGCCACAGCGTTGCCACATCGGGCACTAACGCCACCTGAACCGGCGTCGTGACAGACAGCCGCAATGCCGAGCCCTGGCCTGATTGTTCATAGCTCGCGCGCAAAGCGACCGGGCGGTCGAATAGCGAAGCCTCAAGGTCGCCAGCAACCACCCACGCGCCGTCGGCGCCGAGATTGAAACTGAGCTCAACACCGCCCAGCACGAGTGCCGTATCGATCGCGATGGGCCCGTCAGCGCTTACGGCGAGTTCGGCGATGGGCGGCTTACCGGCGCGCAGCGCAAGCTGCAGGCGGCAGGTCAGCGCCGTCGGTGAGCCCGTGTCGAAAAGATCTGCGTGAACCGTGACCGAAGACTGCAGGCGCAACACGCCCTGGCTGCCCGAGATCTCGAGCGCCGTAGAACCGAACGCAATTTCCGGTAGCTCAGGAGGTGCGGTCACATCAAAACGCGCCAATAGCGCCACCAGGGTCGTCGGCCGCAGGCTGCCTGCCAACTCGGTATCGCGCCCGATGGCGCCCCGCACGGCCACACGCTCGCCGCCGACTACGGTCGTCGCGTAAAGCCGTGCACCGGGATTGTCCGCCGACAGCTCGAGGTCGAGCTGCAGGCCCTGCAATGTGGCGTTGGTGCCCGGAATCGGCCAATCGCCTTCGAGCGTACTCATCGCCTGCAGACGCTTGCCGGGCCAGTCGGCGTCAACGCTAAGTTGCCGAATAGACAACGCCGGCAATAGGTCGGGCGGCGCAGACCCGGCAAGACCACGATAGAGCGACGCCAATGACACGCCCGACTCGTTGTCCAGCGCGCCGCGGAAGCGGAACTGCGGCAGCTCGCCAGACAGCGCGATGGCAGTGCCCCCAATCCTTAGCGTGGCGCTGGCACCCATCGAGACGCGGCGCCGCGCCGCATCGGTGAGGCTCTGGCCCTGCAGCGATACCGCGAACGACGCCAGCGTGACGCCATCGAATGGCGTTGCAACCTCGGGCACGCGCAAACCCAGCTCGACGGCGGCGGGCACGAAGGTACCGGCCCGCAGCGCCAAAGCCAGCGTGGTCAGCTCAATCTCACCGCGCAGCTGATCGACCGGCAGCTCAGCCAGCAAGCTGCCCAACCCACTGGCCTCGAGCAAGCCGGACAATGCGGCAAGGTCGAACGTCTGGTTTTCGACCCAAACGTCGATGGTGTCGGTGCTGGATGCGATGCGCAGCGTATGTTGCTGGCCGCGCACCGCAATGGTGACCACCAGCGTCGGCTCGGCCATGAGCAACGCCTCGCCGGTGCCGCCCATCGCAACATGCAGTTGGGCATCAATGAGCCGCGCCTGTTCGAGAAACGGCAGCGCTACGGCCGATGACGGCAAAGCGCAATCGAGATGCCCATGCCAGGTGTCGTCTGAGCCCTCAAGCGTCAGCGACGCCGACTGCTCAGGCAAACCGAAGGGACGCACGGGTCCGCGCGCAGCCACGATGGCGCCATCGGCCTCGGCCATTGTGAAGGCCCAGGTCTCCACACCGGGTACCCGGTCCTGCAGCAGTGCCAGATTGTCGAGCGCCACGTCGTCGAGCCACGCGTCACCGCGACGCAGGTTGGCTGCCACTGTGTCCATCCAGACTGTTGGGCGTCGCGCGCTCATGCGTCTAGGTTCAGCAGCAGCTGCAGCGCAGACAGCTTGTCTTCGGTATTGGCTAACCCGGCAATGGCGAGCACCGCCTCATCACGCATCTCGATGATGCGCGCGTCGTTGAGGTCATTGAGTTGTTGGCGCACGTCCTCGATTGTTGCGCGATCGAAATAGGTCGCAGACACCACGCGACCGCGCGCGTTGTAGAGCGCTCTCGATTCCAGGCGATGATAGTAGGCCGGTATGTCGTGGTGGCTGAGATCGTCATAGTCATGCTGGTCCGTATGCAGCTGATCCGCGGGATGGGCCGCATTGCCCGCGCCAAGGGCAAGCTTTGCGGGAGGATGCAGGAACGCATCCACGCGATGCCACGCGGGCCGGTCCGGCGTGTTGGCTTGGCCTTCGGGATTGCGCGTGCTGTGAGCGGAGGCCGTGATAATGCCGAGCGCACGCATATAGCCCGCACTCGGCACGGGTACCGCGCGCGCCATGCAGTCACCCATGGCGTCGATCCATGTCGTAAATTCCGGCTGATTGTTTGCAATCAGGGTCAGCGTGTGTTGCATGGCCGCCCCGATGCGCGCAGTCTGCTCGCGCGGCAGAACGCGGCGCCAGCCCGAACCGTGCAGTTCGACCACCCGGTTGCTTGCCGGCACACTCCTGATCGAGTCTACGGAATCGAGATACATGCGGGAGGTACCATCGAGCTGGATGCCAATCGCCTGCTGCTTGATGAGCCAGCCTGTCAGCCCACCCGTCTCCTGTTTGTCCGCGTCATTCTCACCGCCGGCACCACCCGGTGCCGATTTGTCCGATACCGCCGCCGTACCGGGCAGTGACGTGATGGGGCCGGAGAAACTGACTTCCAGATCAATGGGTACCGGCAGCTTGTCGTGCGCAATGATGTTTTCGAGGTGCAAGTCAGACCACGAAAACACGCGTGCAATTGCCAGCCACGCGCCCCAGGTACGATAGAACACGTCGCTCTGCTCCGTGGTGGTCAGCCAGTCGGAAGCCGCGAAATCCGCGTCACTGACCGGCCCCGCTGGCAAGCCGTCAATGCCCGCCTCGGGCGCATGGCGGAGAAACTCAATGTAGCCGTAGGAGTTGCCAACCGGCAATTGGTTGTCGTTGACCTCAAGCCCGCTACCCGGGTGCCTGGGCAAGATCCGGTAGGTCGGTAGTTCCGGCACGTTCGGGTTGAGGCCGGCCTGCAGGCGCAACGCGTTGATCAGTTCGGCCAAACTCTGCGGCGGCGCGTCATCCCCGTAGGGGTTGTAGGCATCGGTGCGACCGCAGAAGCGGTAGTCCATCTCGATGTCGGAGGGCTTGTAGACGAGTTTGTGTAGCCCCTCGTTGGCGCCGGCCACTTGCAGCGAGAAGAACAGGACCGCGCGGCCACGTTTGTGGGTATCGCCACCCGAGGGGGTGATCCTGACCAGCGCCGTGATGCCCGCGTCGTCGAAGAAGACGTTGCTGATGGTCTCGCGGTCGCCTGCCAGACGCTGAACGGCCAGCGCCATGCTGCTCCTGAACTGCTCGCTGACGCGCTCCAACAGGACGCGAGTCGTCGCGTGGTACTCGAAAAACACATCGATGCCGGGCCGTCTGGTCTCGGTATCGACAATCAGCTCGGGGATGATGAGCCATTTGAAGTAGCGGTCGTAGATTCTGTCGGCCTGCTCGGGCTTGTCATCAGAAATGATGGCGTCGTAGGTCCGGCGCAGCTTGTTGATCTCGCTGATCTGCGGGGGCGGGCGCCAACGGTGACGCTTTCGCTCCAGATACTCGCGCAGCTCGTAGAGATCTCTGGCAACGGCTGCGGCCGTCAGCCGGTCCAGCAACTCGATAAGCGGCCGGACCAGCTGCGGGTCTTCAAGCGCTTGCACGGCGAACGGGTTTTGCGTCGCCACCTCATTTAGGCGTGTGATCACGGGAACGACGAAGCGCTCGTAGATCCGCCAGCGCTTCTTGCAGGGCGCCAGGCTTTTTAGCTGACTTTTATTGAGCACCGCGGGGCGTGTCCACCGGGCTACCTGATGTCATTGCACTACTCCTGCCACACGGGTACGCGCCCCGGCGTGTGGGGCGAGCCCATGCGTTCCAGAGTTTCCTCGAGCGCCGTGAGGTCACGCTCGATGCCACGCAAGTCCGTCAGCGCCGAGCGGAAGGCGCTGGCCGCCATTGCGTAGGAGGACTCGTACATCTCGGGCACATCGGAACGCACATTGAGCAGCAGCCCGTAGACGGCACCCGCACGCCGGGAGATCGACCAAGGCGTGGCCTCGTTGCGCGACGCCACCGTACGGTCGCCATTCAGCGCGACGACGAGGTCATCGAGGCGCGTCTTGATCTGACGCAGACGTTGCTCGTGCGACTCGTCGGCCGCCGGCGTATCCGTCAGCGCCGCCTTGAGGTGCGTGATGCGCGTGTTGAGCTCGCCCGTTAGCGCGCTGGCACCGGCCACCGCGCGGTAGAGCTCCCCGGCTTTGCGCTGGAACGCGGTAACGGCGCTGAGGTCCAGGCTCGTTTCCTTGCCCTGCGGCATCGACTTGACCGTGAACGTCTTCGGCCCTGCAACCTCCTCAAGCGCGCCGTTCTGGCGAACCGCCAGGCTCACGGTGTACTCGCCGGGCGCTGCCAGCGGACCCTGCGGCGGTGAGGCCCAGGGCACCGAGACCGGTGTCGACAAGTCGACGGGATCGGTCGGCGGGTAGCGCAGGTCCCAGGCTGTGCGATGCACACCGGCGCCCGTTTTGCCGGCAACGCGACGCACGACATTACCGTCTGTGTCGCGAACGATCAGCATCACGGCCGGGTCTTCCTCGCGATCCTCGGCGCGCAGCGCCTCCCAGGAGGGGTACGGCGTACCGCCACCTTCCTTCTCGATCTCAATCTCCGCCTTGCGGCGCGTCTTGCTGGCGGACTCCAGGCCTTTCTCGAGGCGGTACGTAAACACGGCGCCGAACGGCGGGTTGTCGGCGTTGTAGTGCGTCGCACCGAAGAAGCCCTTCACGCCGTAACCGATGTTGTCACCGACGACGTAAGACCAGGCATCACGCACGTCGAACAGATGCTGTGCTTCGAGATCGCCGGCTGCCGTGCGCAGCGGTGTGTAGTCGTCGAGGATGTAGATGCCGCGCCCAAAGGTGCCGACCACGAGATCGTTCTCTCGTCGCTGGATTTCGATGTCGCGCACAGCGATTGTCGGGAAGTTACCCTTGAGCTGGTGCCAGGCATCACCACCGTCCTGCGAAAAGAACACACCGAACTCGGTGCCGACGAACAACAGATCGGCGTCGACATGGTCCTGCACGATCGTGTGCGCCGAACCCCACTCGGGCAGGTTGTTCGAGATCAGCGACCAGCTGCGCCCCCGGTTCTCGGTCTTGAGCACGTAAGGCTTGTAGTCGCCACGCTTGTGGTTGTCGATGGTGGCGTAGGCGACATCGGGGTCGTGCAGCGAAGCGACGACATCTTCGATGAGCGACATGTCGGGCACGCCGCGGAACGAATCGACGCGACGCCAGGTTTCGCCACCGTCTTCGGTGACGTTCATGACGCCATCATCGGTGCCCACGTAAATCAGGCCCTCGCTGAGCTCGCTCTCCGAAAGCGCAATCGCTGCGCCATAGATCGACGTAGAGTTGTTCTTGGCGATCGTGTCCACGCTCCAGACGCGGCCCATGACCTCAAGCGCATTGCGGTCGAGCTGTCGCGTCAGATCCGGGCTCACGGCTCGCCAGCTGTTGCCGCGGTCATCCGAGCGGAAGAGCTTTTCCGCAGCGTAGTAAATCCGCTTGCTGTTGTGCGGGCTGACGATCAGCGGCGTGTTCCAGTTCCACTTGTAGGCGTTTTCGCCATCGGCCGGGTGCGGCGCGATGAACACGCGCTCGCCACTGGTTCTGTCGTAGCGGGCGAGGCCACCGTACTGGTACTGCGTGTAGATGATATTCGGGTCTTCGGGGTCGAACTGCGGCTCATAGCCGTCGCCACCGAGGATCAGCGTCCAGTCGGCATTCGTGATGCCGTGGCGCATCGTCGTGCGCGAGGGACCGCAGAGCGAGTTGTTGTCCTGCGTACCGCCACAGACGTTGTAGAACGGCTCCGAGTAGTCGGGCTGTATGCGGTAGAACTGGGCAATAGGCAGGTTCGCGATCCAGCGCCAGTTCGCACCGTCGTCGTAGGTGTCGTAAATGCCACCGTCACCTCCGATCACGAGATGCGACGGCTCGTCGGGGTCAATCCAGAGCGCGTGGTCATCCACGTGACGGTGGTCGCCGCCGTAGCGTGACCACGTTGAACCGCCGTCGACCGACACGTGCGTAAACGTATCGACCGAGAACACGCGGTCGGGATTCGTCGGATCCACAACCAGCTCGTTGTAGTACTGCGGGCTCGAGGTCATGTGGCCCGAGCGCTTATCCCAGGTCAGGCCGAAGTCATCGGAGCGGTAGATGCCCTGCTCGTCTGACTTGGCCTCAATGATCGCGTAGACGCGGTCCGCATCACCCGGTGCGCCCGCAAGACCGATGCGACCCATGTTGTCCTTGGGCAGGCCCGATGAGATTTCGGTCCAGGTCTCACCGCCATCTGCGCTGCGGTGGATGCCGCTGCCGGGTCCGCCGTTGATGAGCGTCCAGACATGGCGGCGGCGCTGGTAGCTCGAGGCCACGATGCGGCTGCTGTCGCGCGGGTCGACGACGAACTCGTTGATGCCCGTGTCGGCATCGACAGAGAGGATCTGCGTCCAGTTCTCGCCACCGTCCGTGGTCTTGTAAAGGCCGCGGTCGCCGCCCGAATTCCAGAGCGGGCCCTGGGCCGCGACGAGCACGGTGTCGCCGTCCTCGGGGTCGATCCAGATCTGGCTGATATGGCCCGAGTTCTTGAGCCCAACGTTGGACCAGCTCGCGCCGCCATCAAGCGACTTGTAGACGCCGTCGCCGTAACCCACGCTGCGCTGCGCGTTGTTCTCGCCCGAGCCGACCCACACCGTGTTGGGGTTGGAAGGATCCAGCTCAACGACGCCCAGCGCGTAGCTGCCTTCGCCGTCAAACAACGGCTTCCAGGTCGTGCCGTTGTTCTCTGTCTTGAACAAACCGCCCGAGGCGACCGACGCGTAGTACACGCTCTTGTTGTCGGGGTGGAACGCAAAGTCCGAGATGCGCCCTGAGATTACTGCAGGACCCATCGTGCGCAGCGGCAGGCTGGCCAGCGGGTGTTTGTCGTCAGCCAGCGCCGGCGTCGGAGTCGCTGTCACAAGCGTGCAGGCGAGCAGCACAGAGATCAAACGAGTCATGGTGTGTCCTTTATCTTTGTTTTCAGAGCTTAGGCCTGGACTGCACGCCACGCCGCGAGAATCTCGCCAGGTGCCGCACTCCAGACCTTGCCGGATTGCGTGATGTATTCGAGTACGCGTTCGAGCGCACGGATTCGGTGTGGTTGCCCCAGCATCCAAGGGTGAATATTGAGCGCCAGCAGGCGTCCGCCACCCGTGGCTTCGGCTTCGCCGATGAGGAAGTCGCAGGCGTCCTCAACCTGTTCAGCCCATTCGAGCTCGGCGTGGCCGTTGTCCGTGATGACGAAGCGGTCTTCGAGCTCTGTCGACAACGGCATCGCCGTAAGCTCGCCCGCGGCGGTGCGGAACGGAAACGGCAGGTCGTCGTTGATCCAGTCGCACATGAATTCAACGCCATGCTCCACGAGCAACGCGGGTGTGTTCTCGCTCTGGCTCTTGGCCGGGCTCAGCCAGCCTTTGATCGACTGTCCGGACGCGCCGCGCAGCACGTCGAGCGACCGCGCGATACGCTTGCGCTCTTCGGCCGCGTCCAAACCACCGTAATGCAGGCTGTCCATGTCCCAGCCGTGACAGAGCAGCTCATGGCCACGATCGACCACACGCTGCAGCAAGTAGGGCGTGCGTTCGGCAAGCCGGGCACTCATGGCGACGCTGGCGGTAACGCCGAACGCGTCGAGCGCCTTGAAGATCCGAAAAACACCGACTCGGTTGCCGTAGTCGCGCAGCGTGAAGTGACGCAGGTCCGGGTAGGCCGTGACCATGCCGCCCGGCGGCGGGAACGGTTTGCCTTTCTGGTCGAGCGGGAAGAACTGCAACGCGACGTTCACCCAGAGCGCCAGCGGCTTGTTGCCGGGCCAGGTGACGGGCGCGCGATCGGCGAGCATCGACCAGTCGTAGTGGTCGTGGTCCATACCGTAGCCACGGCGCGCGTACTTGAGGTAGTCGCCGTCGAGACTCATGACGTCGCGCCCCGCGCCTCAATGTCGGCAACGGCCGCATCGTAGTGATTCGCAATCCAGTGCTCGGCGATCTCGCGCCCCGTGGTCACCCAGACATCGCTGTGGCCCGTGATGTACTCGAGCGCCTCCTCGAAGGCACGCAGCCGGTGCGGGTGCGACACCTGATAGGCATGCAACGGAATGCACATGACGACGGGGTTGTCGGCGCCCTCGGCGTAGAGCCGGTCGAAGTTGGCCTTGAGCATCTCGCCGTAACGGCGTGGCTCAATCTTGTTGGCCACATAGACGATCGTGTCGTTCATCTCCAGCGAGTACGGCACCGAGATGAACTTCTCACCCGAACGCACGCGAACCGGCGTCGGTTGATCATCGTGAAACAAGTCGCAGGTGTAGATACCGCCGGCTTCTGCGAACAGGTCGAGCGTGTGCTCGGTGTGCGTCAGCGCGGGCGCCAGGTAGCCGGCACAAGGCTTGCCGGTGTGCTCAAGGATCGTGGCCATGGCGGCCTCGATGACCTCACGCTCCTGCGCCTCGCTCATGCCGTAGACGTAGCGCGTGTTGTAGATGCCGTGGCTGAAGAATTCCCAGTCACGATCGCGACACATGGCGATGATCTCGGGGTGGTGGTCGCAAAGCGCCGTCGACAGTGAGATCGAACCGCGCACACCGTACTTGTCGAGCAGGTTCATGAGGCGCATGTGGCCGACGCGGTTACCGTAGTCGCGTGTGGCGTAGCCGTGCACGTCGGGCACGGGTTTGGGCCAGGCTTTGCGGTGCGGGTTTACAGCCGGGTCGAGCTCGTAGAACTCGATGTTGGGGGCGACCCAGAACGCGACGCGCGCGCCACCGGGCCAGCTGATCTTCGGCCGATCCTCATAGGGCCAGTAGTGATACAGGCCTGGGTCTGAGCGCATAGACGTCCCCCAAAAATGCGCGCAACGTGAACGGGTTAGAACGGGCTGCCGCGAGCCTCGCGAATCGGTTGGCAGCCCGGGTGCTGTTTCAACCAGGCCTCAACAGCGGCGATGTCCTCGACATCCGCGTACTTGAGCATCATGTCACAGAGGTTCGCGAAGTGCGGGATCTCGTGTTTGTCGGCCACGCACTCCTCGGGAATGATCGTGCGGTAGCCGTGTGACAGCGAGGCGACGCAGGACGCGCGCACGCAGCCAGAGGTGCTGCCGCCCGTCAGGATCACGGTGTCCACCTTGTGCCAGACGAGCAGCGACGGGATCAGCGTGTCGTGAAACACGCTGGCCATGCGTTTGTTGATGACGGCGTCGCGGGCGCGGTCGATCTCGAGCCGCGGGTCGAGCTCGGACCGCTCCGAGTCTTCGCGAATATTCTGCAACGAATCCGGCGTGTTGGTGCGCGTACCCCAGGCGCCCGCGTCGTCGGCGCTGTCCATGTAGGCCACGTAGGTCCAGATAACCGGCATGTTTTTGGACCGCGCCAGCGCCGACAGCCGGTTGATGTAGTCCAGCTGGTTCGGGTCGGTCTGGTAGGCCGTCTTGAAGGTCTCGGTGTCGGTGTAGGCACGCTGCAGATCGATATTGATGATCGCGGCCTTCTCACCAAAGCCGAACTTGGCCCGGTTCGGGTTGCGCTTGATCTCGGCCCAGTACTCACGGGGCGTCAGGTCAGAGGTTTGCATCGCAGACTCGGTGGCTCCCAGCGGGTCGCGCGGCCGGCAGGCCTGCGCGCGGTCTGTGGATGGTACTGATCGGCGCGGATTTTTTCAGCCACAGCACCGATTGGCGCAATTCACACGCTCATTACCACGCAGAGCCACATTGCCGGGGCGGATAGTCGATGTTGACGGCGCGGGACTCGGAGAACGGTCCGCGACGCCAATACCTTGAGCATCACCACCCAGACGAAACCAAGGAGAAGGGCGATGACAACGAAACGACAATTCTCGCATCGAGTAATCACTCTGCTTGCGGCAGCCTGCGCCGTCATGGCCTCGGCAAGCGGCTACGCCGGCGGCGGCACCATCAATAGCTGGGGGCCCAGCGCGCCGCTCGAGCGCGCCGACGGCTCGCAGGTTCCAGGTGGCTGCCCGATCGAATCCGCGGCGGGCAAGTTCCTGTTTGTGGCCAAGAACCCGACGGGCAGCAATATCGACATCTACGTGAACTCGCGCACGAGCCTCGACGCGCCGTTCGAAGGCGACGACATCCTGGCGCCTGTGATCAGCGACCCGGGCGCCAATGACTTTTGCCCCACGCCACTGCGCGACGGGCTCTTGTACTTTGTGTCGACGCGCACACTCGAAGCGCCCGATGCCGCCTGCGGCGGCGCGGACATCTACTGGTCCGTGAACAATCCGGCCACGGGCTACGATGAGCCGACACACCTCGCCTGCCACCCGCACGGGCCCAACACCCCGGGCGCGGAGTTCAGCCCGTCTGTCATCGAGTCGCTTTGGGGTACCTTCCTGTTCTACTCGTCGGACTACCTGACGGGCAACCAGGATATCTACGTGAGCACCCTGCGCGCCGACGGCACGTTTGGCCCCGGTCACAGGCTCGGCTACCCCATCAACACCGAGTACGACGACAAGCAGCCCAACGTGAGCCCCGACGGACGCGAAATCGTGTTCGCGTCAAACCGACCGGGCGCCAACGGCGTCGATTCGGCGTTCGACATCTACACGGCCAACCGTCGCGTGCAGTTTTTTCCCTGGACAGAGGTCGTCAATCTGAGCGAAACGGTTCCATTCGACTCAGAGCCCGCGGACGAGTCGCGGCCCTCGTTCTCGTGGGATGGCACCCGCATGGTCTACGGCAGTGGCGGTGTGTGGCTCAGCGAGCGACGCCGGCGCTAGCGGGCAGCACACCGACTCGTGGTGCGCGCGGCATCACGAGTCGGTGGCTCTGCGGTCGAAGGAGGGCGGTCCTGCGGATGCTACGGTTACAGCGCCGCGCCGTCCCCGTCATTCATGAGCTTTTTGAGCCAGATGCGTGCGAGCTTAAATTCGCGGCGCACCGTCGACTCCGAGGTCTCGAGTACGTCACCAATCTCGGGCTGCGTGAGCCCGCCGAAATAGTGCAGCTCAAGTACGGTTGCTTTGCGCGCGTCCTGCTCGGAGAGCCTGTTGAGTGCCTCGTCGAGTGCGAGCACGTCCTCTTCGGCGTCCTGCGCCCCATGCACGGCGTCATTGAGCGTTACACGCAGCGCGCCGCCGCCGCGTTTCTGTGCGACACGGCTGTTGGCGTGGTTCACGAGCAGCCGGCGCATCATGCGTGCCGCCAGTGCAAAGAAGTGCCCCCGGTCCTGCCATTCCACATCGACCCCGACGAGCTTTTCGTAGGCCTCGTGCACGAGCGCCGTGGGCTGCAGCGTCTGCCGCGCGCTTTCGCGTCGGAACACGTTGCGCGCAATCCGCTTAAGCTCGTCGTAGATCAGCGGCGCAACCGCATCGCGCGCACCCTCGTCGCCGTCCGCCCAGCGATTGAGCAGCAACGTGATGTCTTCTGCATCAGACATGCAGGGATCGTAGCAAACCCCTTGCAGCGGGCACCGTCGACCGTGTCACGCGCACCGAAGCACGCGCGACGCGTCAGTCGCCCCCGCCCGTGCCTGCCACCGCGGCATGCCAATCGGCCATGATGCCGGTCCGGGTGGCGCTGGCCAAAACGCGGACCGCGTCGGCGCGGTCGCGATCGCCGCGCTGTTCGATGGCATCGGCCAGCAGCAGCCGTCGATCGACGTTGTCGAGGTGATCGGGGCCGATCGAGCCCTCGGTCATGGCAATCGCGCGCTCAAGTAACTCGATGGCCGCATCGCTATCGCCTTCGGCCAGCGCAACCCGCGCGATGCCCGTCAGCGACTGGGCTGCGGTCGGGTGTTCGCTGTCGCCGTTCTTTTCGAGCACCTCGAGGGCCTGCTCGAAGGCGCCGCGTGCCTCCTTGATTCGTCCCTGGCGGAAGAAGACATCGGCGAGATCGATCCGCGCGAGCTGCGTGAAGGTGTGCTCAACACCGATCGTGTTTTCGCGGATGGTGAGCCCCTGCTGCATGAGGTCCGCTGCCGTGTCGAGGTCGCCCCGATTGCGCGCCACCTTGCCGAGGCCGACCAGCGTGACGCTGCGGTCGAAATGACCGGCCGGCTTCCCGTTGGTCTCGTAGATCGCCATCGCACGCTGCAGCGCCGCGTCGGCGAGGTCGGTGGCCCCGATATTGGCCAGCATGTCCCCGTGGCCGTTGAGCCAGTAGGCGACCTTGTCGTGGTTTTCACCCGTACGCTCGACCTGCAGATCGACGAGCTCGACGAAGCGGCGGTGCGACTCACCAAAGTCACCGAGCTTGCCCGTTGTGTGCGCGAGCCCGTACAGGGCCAGCAGCAGGCCTGCCGCCTTCCCTTCACTGCCGCGATTCCAGAGATCGACGGCCTCGCGGTAGTGCGCCACGGCCTCGCGGTAATTGCCAAGATCGGTGTGCGCGACGCCAATGGTCTGAAGCCTGGGTGCGCGGCGCATGTCGTCGACGCCGTAGTTCTGCGTCGTCAGCTCCAGGATACGCATTTTGGTCTCGAGCGCCTTACGAGCTTGCCCCGTGATCTGGTAGTAAGTGGCGAGGCTGGTCATCGGGCAAATGAGCCGAAGATCATCAGGCGGCAGCGCCGCCTCGTAGATTTCGAGGGCCGCCGATGCCTGTTCAAAGGTCGTGTCGTAGTCACCATTGCGGTAACTGAGGTACGCCGCGTCGCACATGATTCGGGCAGCGGTCAGCGACCGCGCGCCGAACGCCGGTTCCGCGATGGCACGCGCGTCCTCGAGCACCGCAAGCCCGTCAGCGTAGCGACCCTGCACGAGCCGTGTATTGGCCAGCGTGAGACGCGCATTGACCTGATCTTCGGGCGAACCGAGCGCGTCGTAGAGGGATACCGATTCCGTGATCAATTGTTCCGCGCGATCGCTCTCGCCCACGTAGTTGAACACCACGGCGATCGTGCCGAGCAGCCGCGCCCGCACCTGGGGGCTCAGCGAGGTATCGCTGGCGACCCTCTCCGCACCCACATCGACGAGCTCGGCAACGGTGAGCTTTTCGCGGCTGCGTCGCAAGGGGTTGGCGTCAACGAACAGCTCGGTCAGGAAGTCCGCCGTCTGTTGTGCGACAGCGCGTTCGGTTTCCAGGCGCGCCGTGTAGAACGTCGTCAACCCGACCGCCGACGCTATGAGCAGGCTCGTGAGGGTGACGGGTACCCGGTGGCGTGCGACGAACTTCTTCGCCCGGTAGGCCAGCGTGTCGCGGCGCGCGCTAATCGGCAGCTGCTTGAGGTAACGCCCGAGGTCATCGGCCAATGCGTTGACCGTGGCGTAGCGGCGCTCGGGTTCCTTGCGAAGCGCCTTGAGCAGGATCGTGTCGAGGTCGCCGCGCAGTGCGCGCCGCTGCCGCTGCGCCCATGCGCCCGAAGCGTCGCCGTCGGCGCGCGTTACCGCGCTGCTGGGCGGTTCGGCCGGCGACGACAGGATCGCGTTCTCGACGTCGCGCGGATGATCGCTGGTCGGCGTGTAGGGCAGTCTTCCCGTCAGCAACCGATACAGCAGCAGACCGACGCCGTAGACATCAGCAGCTGTGCTGACTGGCTGGCTGCCCAGTTGCTCGGGGCTCGCGTAGAGCGGCGTCACGGCCCGCCATTCAGGGCGCGTCTGCTGACCGTCACTGCCATCGCGCTCCAGCAACTTGGCGATGCCGAAGTCGAGCAAGCGCGGCGCGCCGTTGGCATCGACGAGGATGTTGCTGGGCTTGATGTCGCGGTGGATGACGAGCTGGTTGTGCGCGTACTGGATCGCACCGCAGACGTCGACGACGAGCCGGATGATGCTCGCGTTGTCGAGCTTGTGGCGTGCGCAGTAGTCGGCGATGTTCTCGCCCTCGACGTACTCCATGACGATGTAGGGCAGGCCGTCGTCGGTCATGCCACCGTCGATGAGGCTTGCGATGTTGGGGTGGCGCAGCGTGGCGAGAATGCGCCGCTCGGCAATGAAGCGTGCCGTGGCGACGTCATCGAGCTGGTGGCTGTGCATGATCTTGACGGCCACGCGCTGCTCGAAGTCGGCGCCTTCTCGCATGCCTGCATAGACGACGCCCATGCCGCCCTCAGCGATCCGCTCCGTAATGCGGTAGGTACCGATCGAGGCGCCGATCAGCGCATCGGTCGCACGTGCCGATGCGCTGGCGATCGACGCACGCAGGTCACCGGTCTTCTCGAGGTCGTACTCGAGGAGCTCGAGTAGTTCGGCTTTCAGCGCAGCATCGTCACCGCAGGCTTCGGCCACCCAGGCTGCCCGCTCGGCCGCCGGTTGCTCGAGCGCCCGGGCGAGCAGGTCGTTGAGTTGTCGCCAGCGCTTCTCGTCGGTGGTCATTCCAAGGCCCTGTTCCGTTGTTCTTCTATCGGGCGGGCACCCGGCCCTATCCTGCCCGAAAGGCCGGCCCGTTTCCGGGCCGGCCACGCGTTACCGCATAGACACAAGTGCTACGGCAGGTTGGTCTCCATGGCCGTTCCCGTGCCCGTCGACGGGGCCCCGTCGGCACCCGCCGCACCCAGCGTGAACGTGTTACCGGACTGGGTGATCGCGATCCCGTCTGCAGTGTCCGCATCGAAGATGCCCACGCTCCAGCCGCCTTCTCCAGCCGTTGCCAGCTCGTTGCTGTCGCGCGCGGCGGCACCCGTGCCACCGTTCCCCGTCGTGATCGTGTTGCCCGTCACCGTGCCGCCCGCGTCACCGCCGAAGAAGATGCCGAAGGCGGGACCACCACCCCCGCCGCCACCAAATCCGCCGGGTCCACCGTTACCACCGGCACCGCCGTCGCCACCGCGACCGCCGTCGTTGCTGCCGAGGCCGTTGGTACCGGCGACGCCCAGGCCGCCCGCACCACCGAAGCCTCCCGCAGCACCGGCACTACCGCGACCACCCGTCGCGCCATTGCCCGTGGTGATGTCGTTGCCCGCGACCTCGCTTGAGGTGACGCGCGCCAGATGTATGCCAATCGAGGCACCACCCTGCCGACCGCCGAAGCCCCCCGCGCCGCCGTCGCCACCTTCGCCACCACCGCCGCCGGCACCGCCGTTGACACCTGCGGCACCGGCGCCACCGCCGCCGCCACCACCGCCGCCGCCGCCGGACCAGCCATCGCTGCCAAGGCTAGCTATCGACTGCGCATATTCGCCTTGCGAAGACAGCGAACCGCGACCAATGCCGCCGCTGCCGCCCGGCCCGCGGGGACCATCATCGCCACGCCCACCGGGACCGGCGTCTCGGCCCTGCGAGTCCAAGCCCAGGAAGCCAGGCGATCCGCCATTAACGACGACCGGGCTCGTGCGTCCAGCACCGCGACCGCCGTTTTCGCCGGGTTCGAACGACGTCGTACCCGCGTCGCCACCCCGGCCGCCGTTCCAGCCACCGCCCGTTGAGGCGCCCCGAGTACCGCCCGTCTGGTTGTCGCCCACACTGGCATTTCCGCCGGGTACACCGTCGCGACCGACACCCGTAGCACGACCGCTGAGGTCTGTTGCGGGGGAACCGTCGCCAAGCGTCATCGCGTTGTCGCGAACGGAAGCGGTCGGCAGGTTCGTCAGGTAGACACCAACCACAGGCGCGCCGGACGATGAATTGGAACGCGCAGCAACGCTGTCGACCACGATGCTGTTGTCCGCGACCGTGTAACTGCCGGCGCCCGATCCCAGTCCGAGCACACCCAACAGGCTGCCCGTGACCGTGCCGCCGTCGACGGCCTGCACATCGATTTCCAGACCCGACACGACTGTCGGCGCTGCGACGTTGACGTGATAGACGCCGACTTTGACGGAATCAATGGGTGTTTTGTTGAGCTCGGGGTCGCGCACCCAGTCGGCACCATAGCCGCCGTAGACGCTCTGGCCGCCGACAAGTGATTGCGGCGTCTCATTGTCTGCATTGAGCCTGTAGCGCTCGCCCGATGCCGGCGTGCGGATGTAGAAGTCCGAATCGTTCGGCGCGTTCACGAAGGTCGACCGCAGCTCCGTAAACGGGTTGTCGATCGAGCCGTCGGGGGTTCCCGTGGCGTCCTTGTCGATGAACACGGCCGTGTTGATGTCCTCGACGATGATCACGTAGACCGTCTCGCTGTCGGACTGACCGTTGGCCGTCGCCGTCACTGTGAACTGCAGTGTGTCGACGTCCGGGTAGGCCGTGAAATTGGCCGTCGACGAGTCGAAGCCCGTGGTGTTGGCCACAGCGGCGCCGCTGTCCTGGCGCCAGCTGAAGCTGATCGAGTCGCCATCGGGGTCCGTCGCAGACGCGCTCAGCGATACTGGGTCGCCCGCGCTGACGACGATCTGGTTGGTCGTCGACACGCTGGGCGGGCTGCCCGCTGCAGGTGGCGGTGCGCTGCCCCCGCCGCCACCGCCGCCACAAGCAGCGATTACGGCAGCGCCAAGCGCCGTCAGGGCGGGTCGCAGGATGCGCAGTGTCTGGGTGCCCGCCGGCGGCAGGCTCGGTGTTGTTGTGCTCATGATGGCCTCCCAATGTGTGTGCCTCACCTCGGGAAGCAGCAACGGTCCGGAAAACCGGTCACGGACGTCACCGCCGGGCCGCAATCACATCGAATGTGGCGACCATTTGCGGCACACTGCGCGCTCGTGCGTCACGCATTGCACTGGAAGACCCCCATGCCTATCGTCACCATTCTCGTCGCTGTATTGCTCATCGCACTGGGCATTGGCTCCTGGATCGAAGCCGGTCAGACCAGCGTCACCGCATTGATTCCGGCCTTCTTTGGGGCACCCTTGCTGATTGCGGGGCTGCTCGCGCTTAAACCCAAGCTGCGCAAGCACGCGATGCATGCCGCTGCGGCCGTCGCGCTGCTGGGGGCACTGGGATCACTGAGCCGAGCAGTTCCGGGGCTGATGTCCGACGGCCCCCTGCGGCTGGCCACCACAGTCCAGCTCATCATGGGCGTCGTGCTGGTAATTTTTATCGTGCTGTGTGTGCGCTCGTTTATTGCGGCACGAAAGTCCGGCGCGCTCGACTGACCGCCGGCTGATTTCCGAGTCCCGCTGCCGCGCGATGTGGGTGCGCGCTGCGCGTCAGTCGCGGCTGCGCCAGCCGTGCCAGGCGAACGCCAACCACGCGCTGATAAACACGACGCCACCCAGCGGCGTGATCGCACCCAGCACAGTGATGCCTGACAACGCCAGCGCGTAAAGGCTGCCTGAAAACAGGATGACCCCAGTCAGCATCAGCCACCCGGCCAGCGACAGGGCGCGCGAGGCGGGTGTCCGTTGGCTGACCACGCCGACGAGCCCAAGGCCCAACGCGTGATACATGTGGTACTGCGCGCCGGTCTTGAAGGCATCAAGCAGGTTCGGTGGCAGCGTGTCCTCGAGACCATGAGCAGCGAACGCGCCCGCGACGATCGCCAAGGCTGCATTGAGACCGCCGAGTGTCAGGAGCGTGGCTGGCTTCATATTCTTGCTGACCTCCGGTCAGGCTGCGGTAACCCAGGGCCGTTGTTCGGCCATACCCATCGACACGAGCAGCGGCGCTTCCCGCTGCAGCGCCTGGAAGGTCGCCTTGCTCGTCATGCCCCGCCACTGGCAGCGAATCAGCGACTGTGCGACGGCCCCGCCCAGTGTGGCACCCGGGCCCGTGACGATGAACAGGTCGGGCGCGAACTCGACCGCCGCCGCACGGATCGCCGCAGAGAAATCATAAGCCTCGGTGACCTGATGTCCCAGCGTGTAATCCCGCAGTGCATCGGGATCACTGGCCTGCGGCCACCAGACGTGCCCGCGACCGTCGATCATGGGTCGTTCCGGTTGTCCGAAATCGAGCGCCGCGAGCGCTTCCTGACCTGCTTCGGCGACCGGTTGTTGCAGCGCCGTGTGAAAAGCAGCGTGATTGGGCAAACGCATCGGGAAGCGATCCTGCACCTTGGGCTGTGTCGCTTCGAACCGCGCCAGTCCCGCCTCATTGCCCGCCAGCACCAGCATGCCGCCCAGTTCGATGGAGCGCGCCAGCACACAATCCGCTTCCGCATCGATCTCAGCCACCGCCTGCAGCAGCGCCGCGCGCTGCTCTGGTGCGTTCTGCCAGTCGCCCTCCATGAACGGGTAGATGAGTTGCCCGCCGATGAGGTGTTGCTGCATGAGCCCGCCCATCGTGTTCACAACACGAAACCCGTCGACGGGCGACAGCGCGCCCGCAACGGCCAGCGCGATGTACCAACCCATGGAGTTGCCCGTCACGGCAACGACTTCGATGTCATCGGCGAGCGCCGCGGCGTCCGCGAACGACGCGGCGTAAATGAGCGGCGATGCCACATCGCCACGCGTATAGGTGGCCAGAGAAAAGCGCTCTGCAGCATCGAGCTCGACGACACCTTTGGCATCCTCTTCGGCGCATACGGCATCAAACGCCGAGAACAATGCCATCCGGTCCGCATGATGGCGTTTGAGATAGCCGAGCTCTTCCTTGCCGTAGGTGCCGCGCCCAGGACAAATGACGACGGCCGTACGCGTCACCGTTGCCACCCCATGCGCACCGTCAACCCGCCTTGGCCGTCGAGCTGACCGCAGTCGCTGCGGCGACGATGTCTGCCACGCCCGGGAGGGTCGCGGCATACGCGGGGCCCGTGGCAATAAAGCTGTCGTCGGCCGTCACGCGCGACAGCGCGGTACGACTGTGCTCGACGAAGAAGGCCATGAGCGCTTCGGACTGACTGCCTGTGCGGCGGCATTCGTCGACAATCAGAATGTGGCTGCAGTCCGCCGTGTGCTCGAGCAACGCCACCTCGGGCAGCGGCGCGAGCCAGCGCATGTCGATCACACGCACCGCAATGCCCTGAGCTGCAAGCTGTGACTGCGCCTGCCGCGACAGGTAGGCGCCGTTGGCGTAGCTCACGATGGCGACGTCCTTGCCGTCACCGTGCACAGCCACCTCACCAAGACCTATCCGCTGCGACGGTTCGGGATAGACGCCCAGCCAGCCGCCGTCATCGGCGGCATCGAGATCGCGCATGCCATACAGCGCGATGGGCTCGATGAAGGCGACGACCCGTTGGGCCTCGCGCGCGAGCCGCACGCATTCGCGCAGCATCATTGCAGCGTCGGGCCCGTTCGACGGACAGGCAATGACGAGCCCGGGAATATCGCGCAACACCGCCAGTGAATTGTCGTTGTGGAAATGGCCGCCGAAGCCGCGCTGGTAACCCAGACCCGCAATTCGAATCACCATGGGATTCGTGAACTGCCCGTTGGAAAAGAAGGGCAGTGTGGCCGCCTCGCCGCGCACCTGATCTTCGGCATTGTGCAGATAGGCCAGGAACTGGATTTCGGGCATCGGGACGAACCCGTTTTGCCCCAGACCGATGGCCAGACCCAGGATCGATTGTTCATCGAGCAGCGTGTCGATGACCCGGCCCGAGCCGAAGCGTTGGTAGAGCTTTTGGGTGACGCCGTACACCCCGCCTTTGCGTCCGATATCTTCGCCCATGAGCACGATCTCCGGGTGCTCGAGCATGAGGTCGCTCAGCGCCAGATTGATGTGGCGCGACATGGGCTGCGGCGTCGCCAGCGAACGAACGTCGCTGCCGAGCATGGCCTCGCGCGCAGCTTTTGAGGGTGACGGCGCGGGCGAACACGCGCGAGTCGGGGGTATCAGGCTCGCTTTCACGTCTTTGGCCGAGGCCAATCGCGGTCGGGACACGGCCTCGCGTCGCAACCGCTCTAGGCGCTGCTCGGTCTCGTCGTAGATCGACAGTGCCTCTTGCGGCGTCAGCGCACCGGCGTCATGCAGCTGTCGCACGGTGTGCAGCAGCGGATCATTGGCTTCATCGGCTTCGACCTGGTCGCGTGGCAAATAGGACGTGACCACGTCGGCACCGGCGTGGCCGTAGAGCCGCACCACGCGCAGGTGCAGCACAGCCGCCTTGCGATGTTCGCGCACGTATTGCGCCACGGCCCGTGCTGCCGCCACGGTCTCGTAGAGATCGAGGCCGTTCGCCGAGAAATACTTGAGCCCGGGTCGATCGCGCAGCGACGACGCGACCCAGCCTGCCGGCGTGGTCGTCGAAATGCCGATACCGTTGTCCTCGCAGACGAGCATGAGTGGCAGCGGTGAGGTCTGGATTCCTGCCCAGCCGATTGTGTTGATCGCGCCCTGCGCCGTCGAGTGATTGAGCGACGCATCGCCGAAGGTACACACGGCGATGTCGTCAGGCGTGCACAGCGCGTGCTCGGGTGTGAAACGCCGCGTCGCGCCAATGGCGAAGGCAGCACCCACGGCCTTGGGCAGGTGACTCGCGATGGTCGAGGTCTGCGGCGGAATCATGAGCGCGCGCGAGCCCAGCACTTTGTGCCGCCCGCCGCTAATTGGGTCGGCCGCCGAGCACGCGAATGACAGCAGCATGTCCCAGGCCATGTGCTGACCCGGAACCTGGTCGCCGCGCGCGATCTGGAAGGCCGCATCGCGATAGTGCAGGAAGGCGATATCGCTGGGGCGCAACGCGTGCGCTACGCCGGCCATACCTTCATGCCCCGACGAGCCAATGGTGTAGAAACCTTCGCCGGCCTTCTGCATGGCCCGGCTGATGCGGTCGAGTTGTCGACTCAGCACCTGGGCGCGAAACAGGGAAACGGCTGCTTCGTCGCTGAGCGCGTCCGTTGGCGGCCCGCCCGCCGGCAAGTCCCCGCTCGCGGTCCGCCGGCGGAAGTTCTCGTGGACGATCTCAACGCGATCCATGATGGCAGTAGTCTTGTGATGGCCGCCGCGCCCCCGCAGCGATTGCGGCATCAAACGCCATTTCGCAGTGACGGTCAATGGTCGCGTGTCGCCCCTGCGCGAAGCGCGGCGTGGCCTCGGTTTTCGGCACGCTGGCCATACATTCAGTGCGTCCAGCCGTCGCGGTCGCGCGCGTTATGTGATTTAGCCGGGCGCCGTGAACACCGACCCGGCATCGGGCAGGTATAATGCGCTGTCGAGCCTGCACGGGCTCGAAATGCGACCTGCCCCGCGCGCTCTGCCAGCGCGCATTTCACCCAAGACAACGACCAGGGACCAGCATGAGTGCCTTTACGGATTACCTCGAAGACATCGAGAACAGGAAGACTCAGGGGCTGCACGCCAAGCCCATCGATGACGCAGTGCTGACCGCAGAGCTCATCGCCCAGATCGCCGAGCCCGGCCACGAGCACCGGGCCGCCTCGCTCGAATTCCTCGTCTACAACACGTTGCCCGGCACCACCGGGGCGGCGCGCGAGAAGGCAGCATTCCTTAAGGACGTCATTGAGAAGCGTGTCACGGTCGAGGAGATCTCCACCGAATTCGCCTTCGAGCTGCTCTCGCACATGCAGGGCGGACCGTCGATCGAAGTGCTGCTGGACCTGGCACTCGGCGATGACGCCGCGATGGCCGCGAGCGCAGCCGAGGTGCTCAAGCAGCAGGTCTTTCTTTACGAAGCCGACACGGACCGGCTGGCCGAGGCCTACAAGGCCGGCAGCGCCATCGCCAAGTCGCTGCTCGAGAGCTACGCAAACGCCGAGTTCTTCACGGAGCTGTCCGATGTCGAGGACGAGATCAGAGTCGTCTCCTACGTGGCCGCGATCGGCGACGTCTCGACCGACCTGCTCTCGCCCGGCAAGGAAGCGCACTCACGCTCGGACCGCGAGCTGCACGGCAAGAGCCTCATGGACCCGGGCGCGCAGGCTGAGATCGCCGCCCTCAAGGAACAGCACCCGGACAAGCGCGTCATGCTCGTCGCCGAGAAAGGCACCATGGGCGTGGGCTCTTCGCGTATGTCGGGCGTCAACAACGTCGCGCTCTGGACGGGCATCCAGGCCAGCCCCTACATACCGTTTATCAACATCGCGCCGATTGTTGCGGGCACCAATGGCATCTCACCGATTTTCCTGACGACCGTGGGCGTCACGGGCGGCATCGGGCTTGATCTCGATAACTGGACCAAAAAGATAGACGCTGACGGCAACACGGTGCTCGACGAAGACGGCGAGCCTGTGCTCGAGCAACAGTTCTCGGTCGACACGGGCACCGCGCTCACAATCAACCTGCGCGAGAAAAAGCTCTACAACGAAGATGGCAGCAAAGTGCTCGCGGACATCTCGAAGGCGCTCACGCCGCAGAAGCTCGAGTTCATCCGTGCACGCGGCTCCTACGCTGTCGTCTTCGGCAAGAAGCTGCAGAGCTTTGCGGCCGAGGCGCTGGGCGTCGAGATGCCTGCCGTTTACGCGACCTCGAAAGAAGTCTCGCACGAAGGCCAGGGCCTGACCGCCGTGGAGAAGATCTTCAACAAGAACGCCGTAGGCACGACGCCCGGCAAGGCGCTGCACGCGGGCTCCGACGTACGCGTCAAAGTGAACATTGTCGGCTCGCAGGACACCACGGGGCTTATGACCTCGCAGGAACTCGAGATGATGGCCGCCACGGTCATCTCGCCGACGCTGGATGGCGCCTACCAGTCGGGCTGCCACACAGCATCCGTCTGGGATCGCAAGGCGCAGCGCAACATTCCGAAGCTCATGACCTTCATGAACGACTTCGGGCTGATCACGGCGCGCGACCCGCAGGACCGCTACCACCCCATGACCGACGTGATCCACAAGGTGCTCAACGACATCACGGTCGACGACTGGGACGTCATCATCGGCGGCGACTCGCACACGCGCATGTCCAAGGGTGTGGCGTTCGGCGCCGACTCGGGCACGGTCGCGCTCGCACTCGCGACGGGTGAAGCCACGATGCCGATCCCCGAATCCGTGAAGGTCATGTTCAAAGGTACGCTCAAGCCGCACATGGACTTCCGCGATGTCGTGCACGCGACGCAGGCCCAGATGCTGCAGCAGTTTGGGGACAACATCTTCCAGGGCCGCATCATCGAGGTTCACATCGGCACGCTGCTCGCCGACCAGGCCTTCACGTTCACGGACTGGACGGCCGAGATGAAGGCCAAGGCCTCGATCTGCATCTCGACTGACGAAACGCTGATCGAGTCGCTCGAGATTGCGAAGAGCCGCATCGGCATCATGATCGACAAGGGCATGGACAACGACCGCGGAGTCCTGGCCGGGCTTGTCGCGAAAGCCGATCGCCGTATCGCCGAGATTCGCTCGGGCGAACGCCCCGCGCTCTCGCCCGACGCGAATGCGGAGTACGTGGCCGAGTTCACGGTCGACCTCGACCAGATCATCGAGCCCATGATCGCCGACCCCGACGTGAACAACGACGACGTCTCGAAGCGCTACACGCACGACACGATCCGCCCGATCTCCTACTACGGCGGTACCAAGAAGGTCGACCTGGGCTTTGTCGGGTCCTGCATGGTGCACAAGGGCGACATGAAGATCCTTGCCCAGATTCTGCAGAACCTTGAGTCGCAGAACGGCGGCGTCGATTTCAAGGCACCGCTGGTCGTGGCACCGCCGACGTACAACATCGTCGACGAGCTCAAGGAGGAAGGCGACTGGGCCGTGCTGCAAAAGTACGCAGGCTTCGAGTTCAATGACACCGCACCCAAAAACGCGGCACGACTCAAGTACGACAACATGCTTTATCTGGAGCGCCCGGGCTGCAACCTCTGCATGGGCAACCAGGAAAAGGCCGAGAAAGGCGACACAGTCATGGCCACATCGACACGCCTCTTCCAGGGTCGCGTCGTCGAGGACTCCGACGAGAAGAAAGGCGAGTCGCTGCTTGCCTCGACGCCCGTCGTGGTGCTGTCCTCGATTCTGGGTCGGACGCCGACACTTGCGGAATACACCGCAGCCGTTGATGGCATCGACCTGACCGAGTACGTGCCCCCTCAGGCGGCTTGATCGCCGACTTAGGAATCTGCCAATGCTTCGAACCTGCCTAGTAGGCCTGTGCCTGCTCGTCCCTGCGGTCCAGGCGCAAGAGGTCGCCGAGATTCCGGAACCTGTGCGCACGACGGTCCAGCAATTGATCGAGCGCGGGCTCGACGACGAGGTCGGCTACCACTTCGTGCGTGATCTAACGACTGAAGTCGGACCGCGGCTCGCGGGTTCCGAAGCCGAAGCACGCGCGCGCCGCTGGTCGACGCAGAAGCTCGCCGAGCTCGGCTTCAAGGAAGTCCGAACCGAAGACTTTGAGATTCCGTTCTGGGCTCGCCAGGTGGATCGTGCGCGCATCGTATCGCCCACGCAGCAAAATCTCGTCATCACCGCGCTGGGCGGATCAACCTCAACGCCCGTGGGCGGTGTCGAGGCCGAAATCCTCCGCTTCGAGAGCATGGCCGAGCTGCGCGCCGCCAGCGCCGACATCGTCTCGGGCAAGCTCGTCTTCATCGACGAGAAGATGACGCGCACGCAGGACGGCTCGGGCTACGGCATGGCCGTTCGCAAGCGCCGCAACTGCGCGACGGTGACCAGCGAGAAAGGCGGCGTCGCCTGTCTGATTCGATCCGTGGGCACACAGGCACGCCGCTTCGCGCACACGGGCATGATGGCGCGCGGCAAGGCGGTCGGCGACGGTGTGGCCGTCGCACTCTCGCCGCCTGACGCGGAGCAGATCACGCGGCTGCTCACCAAAGGCCCCGTGCGCCTGCACCTCGACGTTCAGGTCGAAACGCGCGAGAAGGCGCCCTCGGGCAATGTCATCGCGGAAATCAAAGGCCGCGAAAACCCGGAAGAGATCGTGCTCATCGGCTGTCACCTCGACAGCTGGGATCTCGGCACGGGTGCCGTCGATGACGGCGCAGGCTGCGGCATCGTCGTCGGTGCGGCACACCTGATCAAGTCACTGGGCACGGCACCGCGTCGCACGATTCGCGTCGTGCTGTACGGTTCCGAGGAAGTCGGTTTGCTGGGCGGTCGCTACTACGCGCAACGCCACGCCGACAATCTCGACAACCACGTCTTCGCGGCTGAAAGCGATTTCGGCGCGGGCAAGATCTGGCGCTTCCAGACCCGCTTCGGCGAGGGCGCACTGCCCTACGCCCGTGCGATTCAACAGGTGCTCGCACCTTTGGGTATCTCGCCGGGCAACAACCAGGCCTTCGGTGGCCCGGACATCTCCATGCTGCCGCGCTCAGGCGTGCCCGTCGTGACGCCACGTCAGAACGGCTGGGATTATTTTGACCTGCACCACACGCCCGACGACACATTCGACAAGATCGACCACGACGACTTCAATCAGAATGTCGCCGCGTACGCAACCTTCACCTACCTGGCTGCGGAAATGGGCTGGGACTTTCGGAAGACCGTCAACTAGCCTTGTGCTGCGCACCGTGCGCGGTTCCATGGTGATGCCGTCCTGGCAACGACACCGGAATTGGTGACAACCACAGCAGGGTTCGGCTTGCCTCGATCAACGAGCTGTGGACACTATGCGTCATGGTCGCAACAACACGTGTATTTGTGCTCGAGGATGATGCACGCACGCGTGACAGTCTCCTGCGCAAGCTTGCCGCCTCGGCATCGATAGAGATCGCGGGCGCCGCAGGATCGCTCGCCGACGCGCGTGCAGCGCTTTCCGGACTCGGGGTCGATGCTTTTCTGTTTGACCTGCAGTTGCCGGACGGCAACGCCATTGACCTTATTCGGGAGCAGCGCGCCGAGCGTCCGAAGGCCCCTGCACTAGTGATATCCGTCTTCGGTGACGAGGAGCGCGTTATTGCTGCCATCGAGGCCGGTGCCCAGGGCTATCTGCTCAAGGATGATTCGGGTGAGGACCTCGCAGATGCGGTGCATCGCGCCATCGCGGGCGAGTCACCGATCTCTCCGGCCATTGCACGCCATCTGATCCGACGCTTTCAGGCAACACCCAACACCACAGAGCCTGCATCAGAGAATCCGTTATCGGAACGTGAGCTCGAAGTACTTCAGCTCGCCGCAAAAGGGCTGACCTACCAGGAAACGGCAGAGACTCTCGGTGTCAGCATCAACACGATCGGGACCTACACGCGGCGCGTGTACCAAAAGCTCGCCGTGACGTCTCGCGCCCAGGCCATCTTCGAAGCCCGCCAGATGGGCTGGATGGGCGATGACCAGTGACGATGCACGCGACGCGACGACACCAATGAAGCGGGTCCTGAGGTACAGCGCGTACGGCGTGCTCTATGTTGCAATGCCGTTGATAGTCTTGGCGGTGCTCTACGTTGTCGATCAACCCTATAACGTGCCGAGCGCCTATCGCGTCCAGCCTACGGAGTGGGTTCGCAGTTTCTCCGAGACGCCACCGACTAATGGTTGGTCGGACGATACCAGTCGCTGGCCGCCGGGACGCCAGGACGGTGAACCGTTCACGAGCGTCTGGTATCGATACACGGTTTCCGAGCGACTGGATACGCCAACGCTCTACATCCCATATGGATTCGGCAACTTCGAGATCTGGCAGAGCGGCACACGCCTCTACCAACTCGCCGCGCCCGTACCACCGCTCGCTTACAGCCGAACTTCAATCGCCGTCCCACTGCGTGACGGTGATGTTGGGGCCCGAATTGAAGTCCGCCTGACGCGACAGGCGTCGTACAGCGGCGTTCGTTATGTATTTGTCGCGCCAGCCGATCTGGCAGCGCGCGACGCGAGCGATCAGGCGCTGTTTGAAACCCAGCTGCCGATCGCCGTGCTGGTGCTCATGCTGGGCTTTGCAGCGGCCGTTGGCGCGATGTTTGCGCTACGACCCAAGGAGAAACACTACGGCTGGTACGCGCTGACTATTGGCCTCTGGGCCGCGCATTCTATTCACGGCCTCATCGAAGCGATCCCGTTCGCGCACTTCGTCTGGTTCGCGTTGCGCTATGTCCTGCTCACCTGGCTGATCGCCGAGCTGTTCTTCGTCAATCGCTACTTCGGTATACGCGCCCCGAGACTGGAGTGGTTCTGCGCAGCGGTCAACGCCATCATCACACTGGGGCTGATCGCCGTCGCCAGTATTGCGGCAGCCAGCTTGGAGAACGAGGCGCGATTCTTTGCAAGCTTCACGGTTGTGAATCTCTGGTTTCTGCTGCTGGCTTTCATCGTCACATCGCGCTACTTCATCGCGGTTCGCAAACGCTGGGATTTTGAAAGTGTCAGCCTGTGGCTCGCGTCGGCCGTGGTGATCGGTATCGGTATCCGCGACCTGGCGTATGAAGCGATGCCCCCGGGTACGATTCCAGGCTCTGTGTTCTACCTGCAATATGCAGCGGTCGTACCGCTGATTCTCTTTGGCATTCAGCTGATTCGGCGATTCGCGCGTGATGCGCGCACGGCTGAACTGCGCAATGAAGCACTGAATCAGATTGTCGAGGAGCGAACGACGGCGCTCGAGAGAACCTATCAGCAGCTCTCCGAAGAGGCCCAGAAACGGGCACTTGCTGAGGAACGGAGTCGCCTGATGCGCGACATGCACGACGGGCTCGGTGGTCAGCTCGTGCACGCACTGGCGCTCAGCGAGCAGGTCGACGACGCGGACCTTAAACGCGCACTGCGGCTCGCCCTTGATGACCTCCGACTCATCGTGGACTCGTTGTCGCCCACAGCCAATTCGCTGCAAGACCTCATGGCCTCCTACCGCCACCGCGTGAGCCGACTGCTTCAGCGCACGGGCTTCGACGTTAACTGGGACATCGCCGATGAAACCGATAGCGTGACGCTGAAGCCCAATGAGGCATTGAGCGTGTTGCGGATCGTGCAGGAAGCCGTGACCAACGCCGTGCGCCACTCGGGCGGCGACACCTTACAGATCGCGGTTGCGCGCGTCGCCGACGGTTTGCAACTGACGATTCGCGATAACGGCGCAGGCATGCCTGAATCCGTGGTTGAGCGCGGGCTGCGCAACATGCGGGTGCGTGCCGCGGAGCTGGGCGCCGGTCTCAATATCAGTAGCACCTCGGGTGACACGGCGGTCACCATGCACCTGCCTCTGGCTGGCGGCGCCCCCGCCACGTGATACGAAAGCGCGGCCTGTCCCAGCCCGCGCGTCACTAATTCCGGTGTCATCAGGTCGCGACCGCTGGCGCTAGCCTGCAGCACATCTTGTTTGGATGTGACTGCCATGCCCGCTCGTACCCTACTCCTTCTCGCCGTGATGACAACGCTGCTGCCGGGTTGTTTCAGATCCGGAAACATCCTGATTAGCTCGACCGACGGCTACATGAACTGCATACGTCTCGACCGCGAGCCCGTTGCCGACGAGATGGCCGAGCGCTGCGGCACACACCAGAGCTCACGATCAAAGACGGGCACATTTCATCGCGACATCGATCGCGAGCTGCGCGCCGATGTGCTGCCGATCAGCATCCCACGCGATCTCGCGGCAAAGCTGCCCGTGTCGGACTGTCTCTGGGTAGGCGCAAGCCAGAATGGCGCCGGCGAACTCGTAGCGCCTCAATGGGAGCAGGTGTCCCAAGTCAGCGTACTGCTCGGGGGCGAGCCCGCTGACGACCCTGACTCCTACTTCAGCATCGGGCAATTTTCGGGCTGCCGAGCGGATCGCGTCTATCCGCGGCGTAGCATCAATGACAACGAGATCACAGGTCGATCCTGCTTGTCCGACGAGTTGGCGAGACTGGGTGACGATGCTCTCTTCAAGGTGTCTTCCGACTTCCTTGATACGTACAAGTCGACTTGTGACCTCTTTGACCGCAGACACTGGGGCGGTCAGGGCCTCGGCAATCTACTCACCTGGGAGTTTGGTGACGACGGCTATGGCCAATGTGCGCCCCATTCGCTACCCGGCAAGATCGCACCTGAGTGGCCTGATCTCATCAGCTCCTGCTCACAAGCGGACACCACATTTGCTGACGACGTCGCCTTCGAGAAAACCCTGACGGTCCGCGAAGATGCGCACTACGTGGTCGATGTTGTGCATAAGCGCATTCTGTGGCCACGTGTTCGCGCTGTGGTCGACGATCGGACCATTGCCCGTCGCCTGCGCAGGTTTGGCCAGTCCGGCTCCTGGGAAACGAGGACGCTGGCTGAGGACGCCAACGGCCAGCGTTGGGAAGAGAATTTCTCCACGATGGTTCGCGTGCGACGGGTACGCCTGTTTTCCGTCAGCTCGCCAGCCGCTGATGACCGTGAGTACCACCCGCTGGATCCGCTGACGCTCACCCTGATCGATCGAGCGGACAACGACAACCCCATCGAATGCACACCGACCGGTGACGCCTTCGACTTGCCGGCTTGCGGCATCAACGCAACGCCCACCTATTTACTCAACACGCTTGAGGCATCGAGCGATCCGCTACTCGCGCCGTTGCGCTGGGAGATCTCGGGCGAATTTCTGGCACCCAATCGCGATTGGTACCTGGAATTCGAGCTCGACTCGGTATTTCGGACCCGAACGGCAACGTTGGCGGCGGACATTTCCGCCGTGGATTTCGGCGAAGTTTCGCAAGACGACGTGCGCTCGAAGGGCATCACGATTCGCAACGTGGGCAGCGGCCAGTTCGTTGTCGACACCGTCGAGATCGACCCCGGCTTTGGTGATGCTGCGCAATTTGATACGCGGCGGCTCGACGACCCCATCACGGTCCCGCAGCCGCTCATTGCGACTCAGGATGGCTCCGGGGGAATCGAGTATTCCGACGGGGGTTGGGACACGCCATACGACCGCAGTGCGCTGCGCATCATCGGCGACGCCGTGCTCATTCCCCGCGCCTCGCCCGACCGAGGGGACTTCGAGGTACTCGGCGTGCCGCTCATGATCGAAAACGGCACACCGATCGTCCAAACGGACAACCCCGATGTGAGCGGATTCACGCCAGAGCCTGGTGTGGCCTATCCGATGACCTACCGCGCCTGGATGGAGTGGCCCTTGCCGCGGTCGCTGTCGCCCAACGACGCGCGCCGCATCCAGGTCGATGTCCGGCCGCAGCAAGTTGGCCCGCTCAAGGCACGGCTGCTCGTCAGCGGCTACCCCCTGCACGCGCCGCAATCGCGCAGCACGATCAGCATCACCCTCGAGGCCTACGGCTTGACGGGACCCCGCGGCGAGATTCTACCTGGGCTCATGCAGCTGCCCGGGGGCGTTGAATCGAATGACACCGGCAACGCGGTCATCGCAAGCACGGGTGACAAAAACCTGATCGTTGAAACCACCGTGCTCGAGGATACGGGCGCAGCGGGACACGTCGGAGACGTCGCGAATTTCCGCATCGACTACGCCCCAACCGCCTACAGCGCCGTGGCGCCGGGCGCATCCGAGCTCATCACCATTCAGTACGACCCGGGCTGCTTCTTTGCGGTCCCGCCCGGCGGGAAACACCAGGCACGGCTGCGTATCAAGACAAACATCGGTACCCACGACATCGCCTTGCGCGGCGACCCAAATCGGTGGGCGCAAGCGAACGGCTGCGGTCCCGGCGAATAAACAGGAGCATCACGATGAATCGAAACCACGCCTACACGTTGCTTCTGCTATTGCCGCTGCTGGCTGGCTGCCCTTCGAGCGGGAATCCTGACCCAGCAGATGCCAACAACATCTCAACGGCGCTCTCAGCCGCCCCCCAGAACGTCATCGTGCGCGAAGGCCAGGATACGTTCGACGCTGAGTCGATCACCTGGCGTAAGGGCTTCGAGGGCGCGCTCAGTACCAGCTTCCAAGAAGAGACCACAGAGCTTGCGATCGATGTCGCGGCAACCGCAGCGGGCGAGTGCCCGAACGCCAGTGCGTCTTGCGAAGACTGGACATTCCGAGCCAGTGCCACCGCGCCAGGTGACTACGAAGTGGAAGCATTTCGCGACATTAGTCAGCCGGACGGGACGATTGATCGTGCGAGCAGCGACGTTGTCGTCAAGGTCGTGCCTGCGGACGTCGGCAGTGAGCGGCTCAACCGCATTCTGGATTCATTCGATTCGTCAGTGCTCGATGCGGGCGGTCAACTGTGGTCCATCATCGACCGGACCGTATTCACCGATTTTCAGGCGCCGTGGCAGGACGACTACACACCCGTGTTTCTGCGGCGGTCCGATATCGATGGTCTCGGTCCCATTTCGCTGGCGGCGCCAACACCCCTCGTCGGTCCTAGCACCTTCATCCTCCAGGACGGCAGTGCCGTGGCAACAGGCATCGGCGGCGACCTGCGTGCGCAGCCCTTCGCCGCGCTCAACGCGCTGCTCGATTCGGCCGACGGCGCCGTACCGGTTCAAATGGAGACCGCCTTATCCAGACAGGACAGGGGTGCTTCCAGTCTGTACGCACTACGCTTGAGCGACGGCCGGGTGATCGGCTGGGCGAGCAGTGACAGTGCCAGCGACGGCGTGTTTCCCATCGACCCAATTGTCGTTAGCGACGTCGATGACGCGATCGACATCAGTATCAGTCAGTTCTACGTACTGATTCTTCGCGCCAACGGCACGGTCCTCGAGCTCGGTCGGGTTCGCTCAGGGGACGATGGCATTATCACACAGCCGCAAGCCGTCAGTGGCTTAACGAACATCGTCGCCATCACGGGCCGCGCGGCATTGGCGAGCGATGGGCGTGTCTTCTACATCCCCAGGGTCACCACAGAAACCGGCGACAGTCAGGCGGTCCCCATCCCGAACCTCAACGATGCCACAGCACTCGGCGATGGTTTTGTGACTTGGGCGCGTCGCAGTGATGGCAGCACCGCGATGTGGCTTATCGATGACACGGGGCAGCCCGGTTCGGCGTTCCCCGTGACCTTCTCCGTGATCGGTAACCCAGTGGCCATCGATCGCGACTCCGTGATTGGCGCGCAGTGTGGACGCCTGTGGGCAACTTCTCTTCGCGAGGATGTCGACCGCCTATCCCGCGACCTCGAGGACACCTCACTCGTGCGTGTAACGCGTGCAACACCTGTGTTTGGCAGCACAGGCAATCAGCGCTGCGAGGCCGGCAGCCTGAGCCGCATCATCTACTTTTTCCTGGCCGGTGATGGCAGCGGCACCGTCACCGCGCCTACCGGCAGCGTGGATTGCGATGCGAGTGGGGAACTGTGCTGGTGGTTCGGACCCAATGACGGGCAGCCTCAATTTACGGCCGTGCCTGACAGCGGCTCGACGTTCCGCGATTGGCGCTGGGACTGCGCCGCAACGAACGAAGTGTCGAGCGCGGTAATCCAGGCGGACGGTACAAGCCAGAACGTCTGCAAGGTGACCTTCACCGCAAACGGTGACGGCACAGCGCCCATAGAAAATCGTCGACTCGAGGTTCGTGTTGAGGGCAGCGGCAGCGTTACCGCAAACCCCGAAGCGACTCAGTTTGATGGCGAGGTCGCACTGTACCCCGATAACACTGCGGTCACATTGAGTGCCGTACCGGACTCGGGCTTTGTATTCGACAGCTGGGATCAGAATGGCTGCACGAATGACCTTACGAGCGACGAGATCACGGTCACAATGGACACCGACCGACTCTGCATCGCCAACTTTGCGCAAGTGAGCGGTGGCGCGCCGCCAATCGGCAGAATCCAAGTCACACCGTCGACGGTGGTGACCGCGGGCACTGAGCTGACCTTCGACGGCTCAACGAGTACAGACGCCGACGGCACGATCGTGTCATGGGACTGGGACTTCGGTAATGACGGCACGATCGACGCCTCCGGCGAATCGGTGATGTCAGTCTTCACGGCACCCGGAATCACGGATGTCGGGCTCACCGTCACCGATAACGATGGCCTCGTGGGCAACGCCGCTGTTGGCATCACCGTACAGCCACCCATCGGCGGTACCACGTTCACCGTGCGCGTCGTCATCACTGGCCCGGGACAAGTGGATGTCGCTCCGATCGGCAGGACACTCCCCGACTCGGAATGCGACGGCACAGAGTGCTTCCTGTTTGATATCGACTCCGGGACGGTGCTGACGTTTAGCGCAGCGCCATTTACGCCTGCCGCTTTTGACGGCTGGAGTGCGATGGAATGCGACACGATCCCGAACCTGGACACCTGCGTGATCACGGTGACCAGTGACCGTGATATCAACGCGGGCTTTAACTAGGATAGCGACATATCTGTCACGTTCAGCGGAACTGGACCTTTCGCACCATCACCGTCTGTGCCTGGTCCCCAAGAAATACCAGTGTGAACGGTAGGTGGATGCGTGTGAGGTCCGCAGTGGGGAAGCTCTCCTGAAGAGGAAACGTGTAGGCCTTCCAGTCGGCGGTCAGGTTGACTTCAACCCGCGACTCGCTGCCATCGTCTGGATCGGTATCGTCCTTGAGCGATAAGTAGACCTGCTCCGTCCCGGTCTCGCCCTTCATTTCGATCACGATCTCGTTGAAGCGTGAATAGTCGCGGGCATCGCGTTCGGCCCAGGAGCCCATATCAACGTACGCCCACATGGCACCCCAGGACTCGCCCTGGGGGTAGCGCACCTTAAGTTCATCGTTGCGGATATCGAAAAACTCGTAACCGTTCGACGAACGTCCAACGAATGACAGAGATGCGTTGAGGATGCCGGCGACAAAAACATGCGGACTCCCGAGCGTATCGCCGTAGTCGTCCAGAATCTCGAGTGCCGCAGCTTCTTCGGGCCCAAAGTCCTGCAGGTCCTTCGCAATCATCTCGCGCAGAACGCGACCCTGGAGAATGAGCGTCTCGATACCGTCGATTCGAGTCGTCGTGTGGTACAGAATGGAGAGCGTCAGCGGATCGTTGAGGATGCGATCGATAAGCTCGGGGCTAGTACCCCGGTAGTTACCCAGAAAGGTCACGAAACCCTCATCAATGTACTTCAGCGTCAGCTGTTCACCGAGGCTGTTTGTAGCCGCCTCGTACACCGCGACATCGTTTCTGATTTTTTCTGCGGTCAGGTAGTACTCGTAAATCAACTTCTCGAGATCTCGCCCATTCAGCTGATTCAGGAAGCCCGAGTTCTTGATCGCGTCGAACGCGCTCGTATTCACGATGAACTCCGAGTTCACCCAAAGCACATCACGTAGCACGAACGTCGCGCGATCCAGGTCCGTACTGTCGTCTAGGCTGTCCGACTCGATTTTTCGATAGGTTTGTTTGCTGGCGATCGCGAGCTCGCTGGCATTATCACGAAATCGTGTCACGGAGAGTAAATCGCCCTCGATGCTCTGCGACAGGTTGCCCAGATACTCCTTAAGTTCGCGCGTCTCCTTGCGCTCCGCGAACCAGTTTTCCATTTGCAGCGCGAGGAACACGCTAATGACGATCAGCGTGAGCTCACCAAGCGCCAGGGGCACATAGGGCTTCCACGGTTTCGAGTCCAGAAATGCAGCTCTGAACTTGCGGAGATTTTTGAACATGACAGCCCTTCATCGGCAATGCAGACACGTATTGCCAGATGCGCGCCACGAGGTCAAAGAGCAATGTGCGCGTAAGGAATGCGATAATGCTCGATGAAGCGGGCACACCAAGAATGCTCGCCGGCTGTGTGACGGGGGGACAACGTTGAGAGAACGTACATTAGGGCTGCTGGCCGTGACAGGCTACTTTGTGGCCTTCTTTGCCTTGCTCATAGGCTTGCAGCATTTACAGATCGCGGGGCTGGGCGACGCAGCGATCCCATTGACCGCCGTCATCATCCTCGTTCTCATTCTGGCGCTCATCACCTTGTTGCTCAGACACGAGGGCGCGTCGTTCGGCAGCATCGGCCTGACCGCGCGGAAGGCGCTTCCGCAGTTTTTCGTCGGGCTGGCGGCGGGCCTCGCGGTCTGCGCCTTGATGATTGGTTCGGTCCTGTTGTTTACGCCGCTTGAGATCGGGCCTGCCAGCAGCGGCAATACACTGCCTGCGCTGTCGGTCGCATTCTTCTTGATCTTCCTTCTGGGACTTATGGAAGAGATCGTTTTCCGGTCCTACCCGTTATTCCGATTCGATGACGCCGTTGGCACACGAACAGCCATCTACGCCACCGCCGTCGCGTTCGCGTTCTATCACGGTCTCGACGCCAGCAATCTGCTGGGTCCAGGCGTCTGGGGCCTGTTCTACGGCTGGATGGCGCTCAAGACCAACAGCATCGCGTTGCCAACAGGGTTTCATGTCGGGCTTAACTACATGCAGGCGCTGTTGGGCATGAAGCCCAAGTACGGTGGCGCGCTTTGGGAGCTTGAGATCGACACGCAGCCGAGCGTTTTGGGAGCAGAGACGCTAGGCTTCGGCCTTCAGATCTTGTTGTTGATCATTGGCTTCGTTCTCGTCGAGCGACTCATTCGCCAGCGGCAATCCGAAACAATTACAGGCAAGGAGGCGAGCGAAGCATGAATGCTGTCCATATCGGCGTAATCAACGTATCCGACCGCGCGGCGGCGGGCGTCTATGATGACGTGCCCGGCAAAGCTGTGGTCGAGACCTTGCGTGAGTACCTGACCACGGAGTTTGAACCCGTCTACCGCGTCATCCCCGACGAGCAGCCCGAGCTCGAGGCGGCCATGATCGAGATGGCCGACGTTCACGGCTGCTGCCTCATCGTCACGACGGGCGGCACGGGCCCGGCGCCGCGCGACGTCACGCCCGAGGCCACCGAGGCTGTGTGTCAGAAAATGATGCCCGGAATCGGCGAGCTCATGCGAACCACATCGCTGCAATACGTCCCAACCGCGATCCTCTCGCGCCAGACGGCAGGCATCCGCGGCAGCACGCTGATCCTCAACTTGCCCGGCCGCCCCAAGGCGATTCGCGAATGCCTCGACGCCGTCTTTCCGGCCGTGCCTTACTGCATCGACTTGATCGAAGGTCCGCGGCTCGAAACGGACGAATCCGTCATCAAAGCCTTCCGGCCGCGCAGCGCCTGATCCCGCCCTAGTCGGCGACTGCGGCGGTAATCGCTGCGTAAAGCGCGTCCTGCCAAGCCCAGTCGGCCGAGTCGCTGGCCACAGGCCGGGCGCTGTGTATCGCGATGACGACGTTTTCGTTGCGATTAATGTAGATACCCTGCCCGAAGATGCCCGAGGCGCTGAACACGCCTGGTCCGTCAAGCCACCAGAAGTAGCCGTAGCCCGCGTAGCCGTCTGAGGGCTGCGTCGATGCGTCCATCCAGCCGGCGGGCAGCACTTCGGTGCCGTCGGCCAATCGACCGTTCGCCAGCGCGAACAGGCCGATACGGCCGTAGTCGCGCAGCGTCGCGTTGATACAGCAGCCGCCGAATTCTCCGCCGCCGGACTCGGTCAGGTTCCAGGTCGCGTCGGCTTCCATACCGAAGGGCCGCCAGATCTTCTCGGAGAGATAGGTGGAGAGGTTATTGCCGATCGCCGATCGCAGCAGCGTCCCCGCCAGGTTCGTTTCGGCCGTGTTGTAGTTGAATGTGGCGCCGGGCTGGGCGAGGCGTGGTTTCTCAGCCAGGAAGTCGTAAAGCGCGACCGTCTCCCAGGATGCGGTCGCGATGTCCGAGGTGGGGTCGGCGTAGTCCTCGTTCCAGGCGATGCCTGAGGCCATCTGCAGCAGGTTACCGATAGTGGCACCGTCGTAAGCCGAACCCCTGAGCCGGGGCAGGTAGTTCGTGACGGACTCATCGACGCTCTCGATGTAGCCGTCCTGGATTGCGGCGCCGATAAGCATGGAGACCACCGACTTCGCGACGGAGTAGGAGATCCATTTGCTATCGACGTCATTGCCCAGCCCGTAGCGCTCGTAGAGAATCTTGCCGTCCTTGATGACGAGCAGGCCCGCGACCGACTGTTGCTTGAAGTAGGCATCAACAGTCATCGTCGCTTCGCCCGAGCGGATCACTGTGTTACCCAGATCGCGTTTCGCGTCAGGCAGCGCCAACACGGTGCCACCCGCCTCGACCGTTCGTGTCCAGAAGATCTTGTCGGAGTTGCGATAGCTCGCGACCTGCTCTTTGGGCGACCAGGTCAGCAGCGTGTTCGGTGCGCCCAGGTACTTGTTATCGTCGGCGGGGTCGACGTAAGGGGCTTCCGCGTTCGCTGTATTCGCGAAGCTGACGAGGCCAGCCGCAATCAAAGCGAGTGTTCTTGATGCAGTCATGCTTCTCTTTATATAGGTCGCGCCGCTATCAGGGACGTAGCGCGCTCAGTTCTTTGTCAATCGGCAGGTCCGGCCACGTCTCGACCACTTGCTGGAGCGCAATTCGGGCCTCCTCGGTGCGACCGTTGGCCGCGTATTGTCGGACCAGGGGCAGCACGTCCTCGCGGCAGCAGTTATCGAGCTTCCCGGTGACGTTACCGCCGGCTTTGGTGAACACTTCTGCGGAACCGATTTCGCGATCGACGCCGCCAAGGCTGTACTTGTAGGGCTCATCACCAATCGTGAAATCGAAGCGCTTGAGCCCGTTCGCGATGGCCCAGCGAATGCAGTGGGCCTGCAGCATGAGCCCGGCCGACAGATCACGGACCGATTCGTCCCGGCCGGCCACGTGAAACAGCGCTTCTTGCTTGACCTTATCAATGTAGTTGGCCTGCGCCGCGATGGGCTGGCCGTCACGCCAGAGGATCGCGAGGTACACCATGCCGCTGGCAAGGCCGAGCATCACGACCTCTTTAAACATGTCGGCAAGGCGGGCCGCCCGTTTCTCGCCCTTCTTCTCGACGTGCTTTTGGTACCAGAGCCTGGCCAGGATGGTGACGTCCTGCGTGTAGGTCTCGGGGCGGGTCTTTTTGATCGTCAGGCTCGGGTCGCTGTCGAGTTGGCGCAGCAGGCGGCGAATCTTCTGCCGCGAATTCGAACTTAGGCCTGCCAGGTACTCGGGAAAGCTCGCCGGGAGATCGACATAAGGACAGACAAGGTTGTTGGTCTGGCCCTCGTTGATGCGGTGCTCGTTGGCCTTGGTCTCAAATAATGAGGCGTTAAATGCACCTGTGAACACTTCAAGCCGGCTTTCGCTTGCACTGAAGTAGTTAAGAATGATGCGCCCAAAATCCATCCCTGAGACTTCGCTCGCGAATGCTCGGCAAATCGGAGCTTCGAGCTCCGGGGCACACAAGATGCCCGTGTAATCGGCATCGAAGACGTGCCCGAGCATGTCGAGCACATTGTTGAGGCAGCGTGCGGAATTGTCCCATTGGGTGGTCACCATCAGCGGCAACACGCCGATTAATCGGTCATCGACCGACCACGCCGTGATGATTCGGAACTTACCTTCGACTCTAATGGCGACCGAAAAGAGGAAATCAGAGGATAAATAGACATGTGCGTGGGGGTCGGCCTGGTAGAGCTCTTCCCAGTCCAGCTCGATCTCAAACAGCCGGTCGGTCGTCTCGATGGTCTCTATGCGCATGCTGTCTTCCGCGAACTCGCCCCAGGAACTCAAATGGCGGTTCACCTGCCCATTGATATGTTATAACATCCCGCTCCCCCCGAGCCGACGGAGAGCGATCCGTGTCTGCCATCGGCCCGACCAAAAACCAAAGAGGACTCATGATGGACATGACCCGCAAATTGTCGGCTGGCAGCCTGTTGCTGGCAGGCTCGATTGCTGCAGCACACGCTCAGGATACTGACAACGACACATCGATTGACGAGGTGATTGTCCGTTCCTCGCCGCTGCGGTCAAGCATCTCCGAGGTTGTCCTTGGCACCAGCGTCATCCGCCGCGAAGAGATTATCCGGACCCTGGACGGCACGATTGGCGAGACGCTCGCAGGTCAGCCTGGCGTGAGTGCCACATTTTTTGGCCCCGGTGCCTCGCGCCCCATCATTCGTGGTCTGGGCGCCGACCGTATCCGTATCCTGACCAATGACATCTCCTCGTTCGACGTGTCGACGGCCAGCCAGGACCACCTGGTTGCCACCGAGATGGGCAATGCCGAGCAGGTCGAGATCCTGCGAGGCGCCGCAACGCTGCGCTACGGTCAAAACGCCGTCGGCGGCGTGGTTAATGTCTTCGACGACCGCATCCCGACCAGCCGCCCCGAAGGCGGCTTCGAGGCAGAGGCCTTCGCGTCGCATTCAACCAACGACGATCGCGACACGATCGGCGGCCACGCGGACGTCAGCCTGGGCAACGACTGGGTGTTCCACTTTGACATCACCGACCGTGAGTCCACGGACTACGAGATCCCCGGTTTCGCCAGCGAAGAAGCTGAAGAAGAAGGCGTTAAAGACCTCGTTGAGAACAGCGCATCCCAGGCCACCTCGACCGCTGCCGGTCTGTCGTGGCTCGGCGACAAGGGCTACATCGGTTTCTCGGTAGGCTTCCAGGAAGGCAAGTACGGCCTGCCGGGCGGCAAGAAAGAAGAAGAGGAAGAAGACCCGCTCGCGCCGCCGGCCGCTGAAGAGGAAGAAGAGGAAGGTCCGATCAAGATCGACTTCGAACAGGTCCGCTTCGACGTCGATGCCGAGTACAACTTCGACGACGGCTTCATCAAGGCCGCGAAATTCCGCTTCGGCCTCGCCGACTACGAGCACACCGAGTTCGCCGGTGACGAGCCCGAGACGCTCTTCACGAATGACGAATGGGAGCTGCGCGCTGAAGCCATCCTCAACGAGTTTGATTTCGGCAACGGTGTAGCGACGGGTACCTTCGGTCTCAGCATCGCAGACCGCGAGTTCGAAGCCGACGGCGAAGAAGCGTTTGTTCCGCTCAACGAAGTGTTCCGCTGGGGCGTATTCGGCCTGGGTCGCTACACGGTCGACAACTTCATCTGGGAAGGCAGCTTGCGGATCGACAGCCAGGAAAACGAAACGTCTAACCTGAGCTTCGAAGGCGGCAACTACAGCGAAACCGAGACCACCTTCTCGGCGGCGCTGACCGGTATCTACCAGATCAGCGACAGCAGCAGTGTTGGCATCAACCTGGCACGCTCTGAGCGCGCCCCGACCGGTGAAGAGCTGTTCTCCAACGGTTTCCACCCGGCCACGAGCACCGTTGAGATCGGCGACGTGAACCTCGACACCGAAGTCGCGAACTCCATCGAGCTGTCTTACAAGACCAGCGTGGGCAACTTCGACTTTGGCGCCAACGTGTTCTTCATCGACTACGCCGACTTCATCTTCCTGAGCCCGACGGGTGACTTCTTCGAAGAAGGCGACCCCTTCCCCGCACCCGAAGGCCTGCCCGTGTTTGCCTACCAGCAGGCGGATGCTGAGTTCTGGGGTTTCGAGATCGAGGCCGACTACCTGGCCGTCGATAACGGCGACCTCCGCGTCACGTTTGACGGGCAGATCGACCTGACGCGCGCCGAGTCGACGGAGAGCACTACGTTCGGCGGCATCGACAACGTCCGCTCCGAGTTCACGCCGCTGGGCGGCAGCGCCACGGCGGTGCCGGCTGGCGACCTGCCGTTCATCCCGCCGATGCGTTTCCTCGGTGGTGTGAACTTCGACTACGCGCCCTGGAACTCGAGCCTGCGTCTCGAAGTGCAGCACGTGGCCGAGCAGGATCGTGTGGGCCAGACGCCGGAAGGCAGTGAAGTCGATGTCGCGGGCACGGTCCCGACCGACAGCTACACGTTCTGGAACCTCTACCTGACCACGGCGCCGATCCCGAACGCCGAGAACGTCTCGTTCTCGCTGCGCGTACGCAACCTCGGTGACGAGTTCGCGCGTTCGCCGACTTCGTTCCTAGCGCAGTCTGCGCCGCTGCCGGGTCGCGACATCCGGTTTGGGGTTAATGTGAAGTTCTGATGGGACGCTAAACCTCGCGTGTTGGCTTGGCCGACGCGCCTGGTTTCAAGCCAGAAAGAGAAACGGGGTCGCTGGTTTCAGCGACCCCGTTTTTCGTTGCGGTCATGTCCGTGGACCAGAATCCCGTTATGGCAACGTTGCCGTCGCACCATCGACACTGCCCGTCACCGGTATCGTGGAACCGTCGTTTCGATCGATCACTTCAACGGCAGTGAGCGATGCCTGGAATGTCGTCGCAACGGGTGGCGGCGGGGTGACGACGACGTCGCCGCCACCTCCACCGCCCCCACCGCAGGCGCCAAGCGTGCCGGCCACGGCAAGGAGTAGTATCGCGTTCGAGATTCGGAAGCGTTTAGAAGTCATACGTCACCAGGTAGTCGCTGTCGCCAGACGGGATGTCAAAGTCCGAGGCGGTATTGAGAGAGAGTTGCAGAACGCCGTTGTCCGACGAATAACCGCCGGTGCCGATTTCCACATCGCCGGATGAGACGCTGCCGTCGCCATCCACATCCGCCCAGAGTTTGACGGAGCTGACATCGGCAGCATCGTTGCCGGTCCCCGATGCTCGAAGCGTGATTGAGTTGAGTCGCGTGCTGCCTGTGTTGCTGGTCAGGCGGAAGCGCAGCATGGGCACGTCGGTCTGCCCAGCCGTGACGTTGACGTCTGGCAACGACAGGGCGCTAAGCGAGACCGTCGCAATGACGCTCCGCATGGCGACGCCCCCCGGATCCGAAATCGTGCGGTTGGCCTGGCCGTCAGCGTCATTGGGGCCACCATCGCTCAAGGTGAGCTGCACGCAACGGTGGCCTTCGGTGACACCCGGCTGGTATTCGCTGCTGCCCGGTGCCGGGCAGGTTTCCGCGGTTCCCAGCGCAGATGCGATGTTGTCGTTTACGCCGTCTACAAAGGACTGCCAGCCGATGTCCGCGACGTATTTGCGGTAGAACGCGTCCGCCGGAATGCTGCCGCCGAGCGGCACCACGACTCGGGCGCTATCGCCCGCGGTCGTTAGTCCGTCAATCGTGAAGTCCACAGGGTCCGTCAGGTAGCTGAACTCAGCGTCCTCGGCGGCCAGCGCCGGTCCGCCGTCGCTGCCGAAGGCCGCTATGTCCGCGAGCGTAATCGCCGCATCGTCGCCGGCGGCCACGGCAGTCGATCCGAGACGTAACGTCAGACCGGGGTCGGTTTGCAGGTAGGCCGAACCACCCGCCTCACGCAGCAGCAGTGCCGTACTGTCAACGGCATCGAGCCAATCGGCAACGCCGTCGAGATCGGCATCGCCGATGCCGTCACTTTGGTCAGAAACACCGTCACCGTCCGTGTCGTTTGCGTCGTCGAGCACCGGCGCATTCGTCAGAACCCGCAGCCAGCGCTGCGCGACCTGGGGCTGCAGCGGATTCCCGGTGTCGACCACGTTGAGCCGCACCCGGTAGAGCCCCTCTGCCAGCCCCGACGGGTCAAAACTGAATGTTGAGGCGTTGTAGCCTTCTGCAGGTTGCAGCGCAGAGTCAGTCAGCGACCAGTCGTACAACTGGCCGTCCGACGGGTTTGGATCCTCGACCAGCGCCTCCAGGCTGACCACGCCATCCGCTGCAATGACCACGGTACGCGGCTCACCGGCCTGGCTGCTGGAGATCGAGACTTCCGGCAACACATTGCCCTCTGCAATGATCAGTCGCTGGGTCGCCGCATTACCGATCACGGCACCCGCCGCGCCGCTGATCGCGAGGTCCACGCTTTCTCTGTCATCGCCAAGGCCATCTGCGATGAGACTGATATCGAACGACGCTTCCAATCCGTCGCTGATCTCAAGCGATGTCGTTGCCAGGTCGTAGTCGACATCTGCTGTGGCCGAGCCTGTTGCTTCGATGTCGAGTACGACGGGGTAGGCCGGTGCCACTCCGTTAAGCTGTACACGAATCGTCGCCACAGACCCCTCCACGCCCGCAACGGAAGATCTCGAGAAATTCGCCTGAGGCAATACATCGAGCGTCTGCATCGCAGTCGCGGTATTACCCGCGGCATCCGTCGCCTGCCAATTTAGACTGTAGCGACCCGGCCGATAGGGCCCGGCATTGTCCACGGTTGCCGCCAGCGGGCCGTCGAGTACGTCGTTCGCTGTCGCCGCGCCGAGACTGATCGGTGTCAGGTAACCCGTGGACGCCACGACGCGATCGCCCGGTGCACTCAGCACGGGAGCCACATCGTCGCTCGCGATGTCCGTGCCATTCAGGAACTCATCAACGTTGCTGCGACCATCACCGTCCAGATCGGCGCCCGCATCGCTCCCATCCTGGGGATCCAGGCCGGCCGCCGCCTCGTAGGCGTCCGGCATGCCGTCGCCATCGGAGTCCGCGTTGTAGCTGGGGTCCAGCGGAAACGCATCGACGTCGTCGTCGACACCGTCGTTGTCGTCGTCCGAATCACAGATATCGCCCTCGCCGTCGTTGTCGAAATCTTCCTGGTTGGGCGATGCAATGAGCGGGCAGTTGTCGGCGGCATTCGGAAAGCCGTCGCCATCCATATCGTCGTCACAGGCATCACCCAGTCCGTCTCCGTCGGTATCCAACTGGTTGGTGTTGGCGTCGGCAGGGCAGTTGTCGAGCGTGTCCGCGACGCCATCGGCGTCGCCGTCGACCTGCGGTTCGCCACCACCACCGAAGTAGTAGCGCACGAAGCCGCCGTCGCCTAAGTAGCCGCTAATGTCGATATCGGGCGCACCCGCGACAAAGTCGTTGCGACCGTCGCCGTCAATGTCGCCTGTGCCGAGCACGCTATAGCCCAGCATGTCGCGTCCGCCATCGTGGTAATCGGGTTGCGGCTCGGGCAGCGGCAGTACACCGCCATTGAAATGGTAGACCGCGCCTTCGTCGGGCGTGCTGCCCTGCTCGAAGCGGTTGGCACCTACCAACACGTCAGCGCCCGTCTTGTCGGCACTGGGGTCGAGGGTCGACACGCTAACGCCGAACTGATCGCTCTCGTTCTCGGCGGCCACTTTAGCCGAGAATGCCGGCGTGAGTTGCGTCCACCAGGTGTCGCTGCTGGCGTAGACGTAAGCGGCACCGCCGGGACCGTTGCGGTAGGCCCCGACGACCAGATCGTCAATCCCATCCGCGTCGACGTCACCATTGACGTCAATGCTGAAGCCGAATCGGTCGCCGTTGGACTCACCGGTAATGAAGAAATCCGGAGTCGTTCGAATCGGCTGACTCCAGTCTCGCGTCGAGCCGCGGTAGATGTACACCTGACCATTGCCACTGGTGCTGCCGACCAGAAGATCGGCGAGCGCGTCGTTGTCGATGTCGCCTACGGCCAGGCTGGCGCCCAGCGCAAAGCCACTCGTTTGAGGCCCGATGAAGGTCTTTGCGGGCCCAGCCGGGGTGGTCAGCCAGTCATCCGACGCACGGAATACGAGCACCGCGCCCTGTCCGCTGAAGAGATCGTCGCGGCTTGGTGCACTCACGATCAAGTCGTCGATGCCGTCGTCGTCGATGTCGGCGGCCAAGACCGCCGCGCCCAGATTGTCGCCGGCACTGCCAAAGAGAGTGCGCGTCGGCGAGGCGGGCAAGCCTGCTGCGGTTGCGAGATAAATGCTGACCTCGTTGTTGCTGCCGATGGCCAGATCATCGAATCCATTGTCATCGAGATCGCCGATCGCGAGCGCCCGGCCGAAGCTTGTAAAGGTTTCGATGCCATTAGTTGCCGCGTCGATGCGCTGCAGCGCGGCCGTCTCAAGCCCGTTGGCGGCGAGCTGCACAAACACAGCGCCGTTGCCGTCGAACGCCGGCGCGCCGATCGCGACATCCGCCAGTCCGTCACCGTCGACGTCGCCGCTGGCAAGCGCAAAGCCAAATCGGTCCGAGAAAGGAAGACCTTCGGCACCGCTGCTGACCTCGCCGCCGCGCAGATAGGCATCGGCCAGAAACGGTCGGCCGCCCAGCTCGAATTCGCGCCGGTTGTCGAAACCATCGCCATCGTCGTCAAGCGTCGCATCCGACGCATCGTTGGCGTCGAGGCCGAAGTCGTCTTCGAATTGATCAGCAATGCCGTCGCTGTCGCTGTCTGAGACGTAGCGCGCATCGTTCGGGAAGGCATCGTCGGCATCGATAACGCCGTCGCCGTCCTGGTCAGAGACCTCCACCGCAAAGCTGCCATAGGTCACGTTGTCGAGACGCGGCCCGTCATCGGTCTGCTCGGTCGAAAACTCAAAGAGCCTCGTTTCCCGCGCCGTGTCCAGATCGACACGAAGGGTCAGCACAACGGAGCTGGTCTCGCCGACGGCGATGTCACCCAGATTGCAGACAACCGACGCTTCGACCGTGCAACCATTGCTTGCCGCGAGAACCTGGACTTCCGCGGGCGGTTCAATCGTGACGACGGTGTTGTTGGCGCCGAAGCCGGTCCAGCCGACGGGCTGCTCATTCAACACATCAAGCGTCAACGCGAAATCGGTGTCGGGCTGCAATGCGGCATCGTCTGCGCGCGTGACGCTGACTTGTGTCACGTCGACGAGCGTCAGAGTGCTGCTGCCCTGCAAGTCGGCGCAGATCACGTCGCCGCTATCGGTCATGCACACCGAGAAGCCGATCGTTGAGTCGACGAACGTGTGCGCGCCCAGAAGGACACCCGTGCCGGGCAGCCCGTTGCGCTGGGGATCCATGGGTTGGCCGTTCTCATCGAAGATGCCGATGTTCTGCCAGCCGTTTGCGGCCGCCGCCGTGACGCCGTCGCCCCAGTCAATGCTGTGCGCGGTCAGCTCCGCGTTGGGATCGCGGTCCGGATCTTCGAAGTCGAACTGATAGGCCTGCTCGAACCCGCGTGGAATCTGCAAGTCGTCCGGCACGGTGATGACGACATTATCGGGCACCGGCAAGACCGTCAGTAACACGTCTGCCGGCGCTTCGGCCGTGTCGGTGCCGTCGGAAACCTGGAAGGCGAGCGCGTCTTCGCCGTTGAAGTGCGTGTTCGGCGTGTAGCGATATTGCGCGTTGTTCGCATTCGTCGCCAGGAGCTCGAAGCTGCCGTGCTGCGGTGTCTCGAGCAGGCTTACGGTGTGGGTATCAAAGCCGCCGAAACCCACGAAACCGTCGGGGTCGCTGGCACTCAGGCGCACGTACAAAGCCTCGTCTTCGGCCACCACGCAGGGCGTCTCAACGCTGAAGCCGACGTCGGCAAAGCAATTGGCGCGCAAGTCCTGCGGCGGCCGCTGATTGGGTTGCACAGAAATGGATACCAACGCCGGATCGCTGGCATCAATGCCGTCATCCACCCGATAGCTGAACTGGTCCGCGCCGCGGTAATTGACACCCGGGACGTATTCGACGCGCACGCTGTCGGCCGTGACTTCCGTGAACGGCAGCGTCTTGAAGATATGAAGAAAGAAGTCACCTACGGCCGCGCGCGATTCCAGGACATGGAAGCTGTCGCTGTTGACGGAGACGTGCTTTGGCGGGCCCATGTTGCCGAGAACGAAGCTGCTGTCGTTGGTGATGCCGCCGCCCACCGATTGCGCCTCGCCGGCGAAGACACCGTCTGCACCAAATCGTTGAACGCGGAAATTGTTGACGTCAACGACGTACAGCGTGTCGTTGGGGTCGATGTTCATATGCGAGATGACGTTGAACTGACCCGGACCACTGCCGGCGCCACCGTCAATGCAGGTGTCATCGGTGCAGCTAAAGCCGTTGGAGTGGCCTTCCGCCACAATGCAGTTGTTGAATTCGACACCCGTCGCCGGGTCGATTTGGTTGGCCGTGCAGGCACCCAGCCAGCCGACATAGTCGCCGATGGCAATGCTGCCATCGAGTGCGACCTTTGACGCCGTGAACTTGTGAATCTTGTGCTCGCAGCTGTCTGCGATAAACAAGTTGCCTTCGCTGTCGGTGGTCATGGTGAAGCCCAGACCGTCCTCTGCGTTGGCACCAACGACGCCCGGCAAGGTGTCGCACTGGCTATTGGCAGTCAGGCCGTTGAAGTCGGTTGCCTGCCGCAAATCAGCGAGTGCCGGGCGTTCGAGCACGCCGTCGAGCGAGAACGCGAGAATTGTCTTTGTGTCGCTAACGTAGACGACACGATTGGCAAGATCGGCGTGGGCACTGGTCAGCTGGGCCGCCTCGACCAGGCCGAAAGGATTCGACGATCCGTCTACCAACAGATTCTGGCCCGTGGGATTCTGTTGATTCGGTCTGACATACCACCGATCGAAGTTCCGGTCGACTGTTTTGATTCGAAAATCCGACGACGTGCCTGAAGAGAATTTTGTGTAGAACCAAAGGTTGCCGTTTCTGTCGACATCGAAGATGCGGTTGTCGCCCTGCATGTAATCGCTGCCGATCTCCTCGATCAGTTGGGTGCCTTCCCAGCTCGCTATGCGGGTCTCCTGGGTGGCGAACGCTGACTGCGTCGCGGCATTGCCACAGATCCAGGGGTTGTCGGAAACAAAGTAGCGGTCGTCGTCATCGATATGGATGTAGTCGGGCTGGTAGATGTAGTCGCGCGGCGGCTGCACAACCGGGGTGTCGCAGTAGCAGCGCTGGATATAGGGGTTGTGGTCCTGTACGTCGATCAAGCCGAGCTGCGACTCCAGAAACGGTCCGTCCTGAAGATCATCCCCGGCCGGGCACGCCAAGGTGCCCGCATCCATGTTGCGTGGCGTCTCGACGGGTTTGGCACGGAAATCCTCGATGAAGTAGGGATACAGCGGTGCCACGAACTCGCCGTTTTCCGGCTGATCGATAATGCTGAATGTCAACGGGTCGACCCGGTCCCCGGGCAGGTCGGGAACTTCAAGCGCGATGGCATCCGTATCGAGTCCCGTCAGCTCGATAAATACGGACTCGCCACTTTGCGTGGTCACAGTGGCCGGCAGGGGCCGCGACGGATCGGGCGCGACCGGCGCCGTATTGGTGCCCGGCCATTTCAGCGTCACGATTTGCGTGTACTGGTTCGGATTGTCTGCGGGCGCCATGGTGACGTTGCCGCTATCGTCCTCAGCCTCCCAGTTGATGTAGTAGCGCACGCCGCCGTTGACCGGCGGCGCCGCCAGCACAGCCGGCGCATCATCACGAACGTCGGGCACCGGGTCGGCAAGATCGATGACGCTGAATTTGCCGAGCTCTGTACGATCGCCGTTCAGGACGATGTCATCCTCGGTGTAGCGCGCGAAGCTGTCCGGTATGAGCAACAGGGGTGGCTGCGTGTCCTCGACGCTGACACTCTGGATCAGGCTGGTCGTCAGCGACGTGCCCGCGAACGTCTGATTCGAGGCGACATCGAACTCGGGTTCGGCCGGATTGTAGTTGCCATCGTCAAAGATCTGCCACTCGATATCGACGGTAGTGCCGATTTCGATCAGCGAGGTTGGATTGACGGGGCGCAGTGTCAGGCGCTTGCCGCATGCGTCTGTGAAGACAAAGCGCTCGGCGAGCACGTCGCGAATCCGATTGAAGCGCGCACCCCCAAAATCGCTCGCCTCAACACTGACCGTCTGCTGGTCAATGGTGGCGCCCGTATCGGGGTCTGAGAACAGCGGCGGGTGCACATCCCAAACCCGCAAGGTTTGCACACGAGAGTGGCGGGCAGACGCTTCTTCGTCGCCGAGGAAGCCGGGTGTATCGTTCGTGGCGAATTCGATCCCCGTCAATGCCGCGCGTGTGCCAAGGTCAACGGCGAATTCCTTGAGGATCTCCGAGTCTCGGCGCGCCCGATTGGCCGCGCGAGCATTGAATTGCCCGGACGCCGTTCTGGTAAGCGTCGAGCCGTTCTTCGATTCCGACGCGACGCCGAATCCGGCCTGAAACAGCGGAAAGTGAATGTCCCAGAACGGCGAGAGCTGGGTCTCGGCGACCCAGTTCATGCTGTAGTCGGATTCGGCCAGCGAGTGCGCGCCCGCCGTGAAGCCCTCCAGACTGAGTTTGACGCCAGAGTTCTTGTGCTCGACGAAAGGCGTGCCCAATGGCCCCCAGTTGTTCGCCAGACGCCGAACGGGACCGAAGCCCAGAATGTCTTCATAAGTGGAAGACGCCTGCGGCAGAGTCAGCGTGTAGTCGCAGGCGAACCCGCCACCGGGCAGGGCATCCGGATACACGGCCGTGTTGCCCGGAATCTCGAGGATTGGGGGTGTGGCTTTCAGCTCTAGGTTGGTGGAGAACTCGGTCAACTCGATCGCGGTCCCTAACGGCCCGCTGCTGCCAATCCCGACGACAACCGCGGCGTTATGTACTCTGATCAGATCGCGCTGGTCGTCGCGCAGTGAGTCGTTGTTGAACTCCTGCGAGTAAACGGCAGTTGCGGGCAGAAACAGTGCGACAGTGCACAAAAGGACCGCTTTCTTACTTACTGACACGTCGAACCACGCTGCTACGACAGTCCGCAATGCGGTGGCGAGTCGGTGAATATCTGTATCCCAGTGCTTATTCGGTCTCATTTCAGTTCTCGGACTAGTTTTGGATTGCCTACCTCTTTAAGCGCAGGATCTGGAGAAATCGTCCGGAAAAAGTTGCCCGGGCCTGGAGGCTTGACTCCAAACTCCGAGGCTGCGCATTTTAGAAAAGGGATACCGCAACGATCGGCAGGTCGACCATGACGAGCAATGACGATCCGAAAGGCAGTTGGAATGAATCGAAAGACTTGCTTCGGCGAGCGTTAGCGCTCCCGCCGGAAGAACGCGACGCATTTCTGAGCGACGCGTGCGCCGACGATACGGCGCTGCTCAGTAAACTTCGGCAGTTGATAGCGGGAGCAGAACAAACCGATGCCGGCCTGCGCGCACTGGTTGCGGAGGCCGCGGTGGGGGTCAGCCAGGATATTGCTGTTGATCACTCCGGGCGCCAAATCGGTCCGTATTCGGTAATCCGTCGTATCGGCGAAGGCGGTATGGGCGATGTGTATCTCGCCGAGCGCGCCGACAATCAGTACCGACAGCAAGTCGCTATCAAAATACTCAAGCCTGGCCGCGACGAGCAAGTGTTGATTCAGCGCTTTCGCTCAGAACGTCAAATCCTTGCCGATCTGGACCACCCGAATATCGGGAGACTCATCGACGGCGGAGAAATGGAGAATGGCCGGCCGTACCTTGTGATGGAGTATGTCGATGGCACCCCCATCACGGAATACTGCGACCAAAACGGCTTGGATACGAAACAGCGCTTGCGGCTCTTTTTGCAATGTTGTGCCGCCGTGTCACACGCACACAAGAGGCTGGTTAATCACCGCGACTTGAAGCCGTCCAACATCCTCGTTGATGCAGCGGGCACACCGAAACTGCTGGATTTCGGTATTGCGAAACTACTCGATCCCCAACAGCAACAACACTCGATGGCGATCACGCGCGACGCCTCGCGGCCAATGACACCGGGCCACGCAAGTCCCGAGCAAATACGTGGGGAGACGCCCACCACAGCCACCGATATCTACTCGCTGGGTGTGTTGCTGTATCAGTTGTTGAGTGGGCGCTTCCCGTACCAACTGACGAGCCATGCGCCGTCCGAGCTTGAGCAGGCCATTCTCACAACGCAGCCCACCAAACCGAGCGTTCGTCTCGCAGAATCGGACGATGCCGATGCGCCTTCAGTCGATGATGTGGGTCGTCATCGTGGTACGTCAGTGGGACGATTGCGAAAAGAGCTAGCCGGCGATCTGGACAACATTGTCATGGTCGCGATGCGCAAAGAGGCCGAGCGGCGATATAGCACGGTTGGTGATCTGGCTGCGGACATTCGCAGCTATCTCGAATTTCGACCCGTTACCGCGCGTGCCGATTCGGTGAGCTATCGATTAAGCCGCTTCATCCGACGAAATCGCGTTGGCGTCGGCGTCACTGCTGTCGTCATTGCCGGAATCACCCTACAAACGGCGTTCTACACACGGCAGATACAAGCGGAGCGTGACACGGCACTGACGGAACGGCAGACAGCGGAATCCGTCAGCGCGTTTCTCGTCGATCTGTTTAACGTCGCTAACCCGATTAGGGGTGACGACTCCACGATGACGGCGAGAGACATACTGGACAACGGCGTCGAAAAGATACAAACCGATCTCGACGGTGATCCTGTCATCAAAGCCCGCTTACTGCGAACGATGGGCGATGCATACAGTCATCTTGCCTACCATGACAAGGCGGAAGCCGTCATCCGTGATGCCATAGCGATCTACGAGGTACACGCCGAGCCTACCGATGACGAACTTCTTGATTCGTTGGAGATACTGTCAAGCGTCCTCCGATCTCAAGAACAGTGGGACGACGCACGTAACGTTGCACAGCGTGCATTGAGTATTCGCGAGGCGCTCGTCGGTAAGGACGATCCTTCTCTGCACTCGTCACTGGCTGTTCTCGGCAACATTCACCACTACCTGGATGAGCTCGACGAGGCGTTGGCCCTCTATGAACGTATTATCGAAATCGAAAATAACGCCTTTAGCAAGGATGACCCAGCCAAAGCCAAAGCGATCAACCATGCCGCGCTAACGTATGAGCGGATGGGACGTTATGCAGAGGCCGAAGCCGCTTATCGGGAATCACTGCGCCTGCGAGAAAAAGGGTATGGCAAAGAGCACGCGCGCACCGCGTTCGGACAGTCGAATCTCGGTATTTTTCTCAGCAACCAAGGTCGTCATGATGCAGCTGAACCGTACTTGTTAACGGCACTGGAGGTACGCCGCAAGATCTACGGGGACGATAACATCAACGTTGCCTACCCCTTGACGGCACTCTCCAACATTGAAGTTCAGCGCGGCAACCTCACACGTGCAGCAGAGTATCAGGAGCAAGTTAAGTCCATTTGGTTTGCAACCAATCCTAGCCACGGCACCTACGCTAATGCAGTGCGCAGCCTGGGCCGCCTGTATGGCCAAATGGATCGTTTTGAAGAGGCCTTGGCGGAGACCACGCTCGCTTTGGAGCTCTATCGAGAAATCTATGGCGAGAAAAACTCCCGTGTAGCCGAGTCCTTGCACACCATTGCCGAAGTTCACTATTGGCAGGGGACTTTTGAGGAAGCACAGGAGTTTGAGGCACTGGCATTAGCCATGCGCAGAGAAGTTCTGAAGCCGGGTCATCTTGCGCTACGAAATTCACTCGAACTCAGCGCCAAAATCCACCTTGAGTTGGGCGACCTGGAAGCGGCCAAACGCTTCATGGACGAGGTGTTGGCAATGAGTGCCGCTCATGACATCGATATACGGATGGACTACCTCAACGAACTCGCGGAAGAAATTAATCTTGCGCTAGCCGAACTTTGATCCAGGCTTTCGCCATTTGTAACTCTTCCGCGAATTTACTGCGTGACATGCCCATTGCCATTGCCGCCTCGTCGTACTTGAGCCCGCCAAAGTAAATCAGCTCGACGATCTTGACCATTTCCGGGTCCTGCTTAGCGAGCTCATCGAGCGCATCGTTGAGATCAAGGATGGATAGAGGCGCCGTCTCCGCGGCAATCAAGTTTTCTTCAAACGTGAGATTGCGCTGGCCGCCACCGCGTTTGGCGCTGTGCTTACCTCGCGCGTGATCGACCAGCACTCGACGCATGAGCGTCGAAGCGAGCGCGACAAAATGCGCCTGGTTCTCAAACTCCACTTCAACGTTATTCAGGCGAAGAAAGGCCTCATTAACGAGCGCCGTGGCCTGCAGCGTGTGATGACTTTTCTCTCCACGCATATGGTGTTCAGCAAGCGTTTTCAGCTTGTCGTAGACGAGCGGCATGAGCTCGGTGAGGGCATCGTCGGATCCTTTTTGCCACTCATCCAGGAGGCGCGTGATGTCGTTCGGTGTGGTCATGGGTCAACCATCATAAGACAGGGCGTGGTTCTGAACCACGAAACTGCCTGGCGCCCGCGGCTTGCGAGACCTGGGCCGATAGTCGAATCGGTTCTAACGACTTGCCGGCTCTGTTACGCTCGACCCCGCGTGGCTGGTGACGACATCACAATTCTTTTGCGGCAGTGGGCTGACGGCGATACCGACAGCCTCGACCGATTGACCGCACGCGTCTACGACGAGCTACGCGGTATCGCGCTACAGATCTTTCGCGGCGAGCGCGCCGACCACACCTTGCAGGCCACCGCACTCGTTAACGAGGCCTATGCACGGCTCATAGGATCCGACATCGACTGGCAGGACCGCGGTCACTTCTTCTCACTGGCCGCGCGGCTCATGCGCCGCATCCTCGTCGACCACGCCAACGCCCATGGCGCGGCGAAGCGCGGCAGTGGCGTGAAACCGCTGCCGCTCGACGATGTGATCGTCGTGTCACCCGAACTCGGCGAAGAGGTACTCGACCTGCACGAAGCGCTCAACGAGCTGGCCGAACACGACGAACGCAAGGCGCACATCCTTGAGCTCAATTATTTCGGCGGCCTGACCTACGCCGACATGGCCAAGGCGCTCAACCTGTCAAGCAGCACGCTGGACCGCGAGATCCGGTTTGCCAAAGCGTGGCTCAAGAGCCGGCTGAGCCCGTAGAAAGCGCCCGGTACTTGGTGGCCTGTTCCTGGTCGCCAACCTTTTCGTAAAGCTCAGCAAGGTGACGGGCCGCTTGTTTTGTCCGCGAAGCCTCGGGGCCGCGTGCCTCCAGGAACCTGCCATAGGCCTCGAGCAACAGCGCCTCGCCCTCCTCGGTGTTGCCAAGCTCGAACGCGACCTTGCCGAGATTGGTCTTGGTTTCCGTGACCAGACGATGGTCTTCGCCGAATGACTGGCGCCGCACCACGAGTGCGCTGCGCAGGATCGGCGCGGCCTCCTCAAAGCGCCCCATGCGAATGTAGACCGCGGCGATGCCGGTCAACGGGAACGTGCGGTTCGGATGGTCGGCGGGCAGTTCAACCAGGTCCTGCATCTCCACCGAAAGCTCGTAATTGCGCAAAGCGCCTTCGAGGTCACCGGCGTCTCTTAGCATGAGCGCATAGTTGTTGTAGGCCGCACCGAGACTCGGGTGCGGGCCACCGTAGATGCGTTCAATGATATCGATCGTCTTGGCGTTCGCTTCTATGGCCCCGTCGACGTCGTTCATGCGCAGCAGAAGCTGGCTGTAGCTGTTCCAGGTACTGGCGACCTCGTGGTGTTCCTCGCCGAGCATGGCTGTGCGCGAGGCGATGAGGTCGAGGTAGATCACTTTGGATTCCTCGAACCGGTTCGTGTCGCGCAGCAATCCCGCGAGTTGCCGCTTGGTGTCGGCCTTTTCAGGGTGCCTGCCTTCGAACAACCGCTCCTGCATGGCCAGCGCGTCGCGCAGGATCGGCTCCGCATCGCCAGCCCGATCCGTAACTCGGTACAGGCCGGCAAGCTCCTGCATCTGCTTGGCGACCATCGGGTGATCGCCCGAGTACAGCTCGCGCGAGAGCGTCAGCGCCTGTTGGTAGAGCGCCTCGGCTTCGTCGAAATCTGCCAGGGTCTCCTCGAGGAAGGCGCGGACACTGAGCACTTCGAGCACCTCATGCGAATCGTCGCCGAGCGCCGCACGCCGCGTGGCCATCGCCTCACGGTAGAGCACATCGGCGCCATCGTTGTCGCCCGCATTCTGGAGCACACGGCCCAGCCACAAGCGCGTCGTCGCCACCTCCAGAGAATTCTCGCCGAGTACCTCGAGTTGGCCCGCGAGCGCCTCCTCCAAAATCGTGCGCGCCTTCTGGTGTGCACCCAGGCTGCTGTAGACCTGGCCCAGCACGCGTTGCATCGTGAATCGAACCTCGGGCTGCTCCGCAAGGTCGAAGGCGATACGTCGGCTGCCGGAGTCGAGGAGCTGGCGCGCCGTAATGTCTTCGCCGCGCGACTCGGACGGGTCGGAAACCTCAAAGAGCCCCGTCACGAAGCTCACCACCTCGTTCGCCTTTTGCTGTTCCGCGAGCGCGACATCGCGCTCTGCGGCCAGGCGTTGCGTGTAGAACGCCACAAGCCCTGCGAATGCGAGCGTCACCACTGCCGTCGCTGCGACGCCGACGCGGTTTCGACGCACGAACTTGCCGATGCGGTAGGCCAGGGAATCGGGTTGTGCGACAACGGGCTGGCCACGCAGGTAGCGCGCGATGTCGGCCGCCACCTGGTCCGCCGACGGGTAGCGATGCTGCGGTTCGCGGTGCAGCGCCATCAAGCAGATCGTATCGAGATCGCCACGCAACGACCGTTGCAGGCGGTCCGTGCGCAAGCCGCGGTTACCGCTGATCGTCTCCGCGAGCGTGCCGTCCGAGCGCGACACGGTGATCGCCGCGCTGGGCCTCGGTGGCGTCCCGGAAACCACGAGATCACGAAACTCATCGGCCGAACGCTTGATCTCATAAGGCCGGCGACCCGCCAGCAATTCGTAAAGGACCACACCCAGAGAGTAGACGTCGGTGGCCGTGGTGACGTCCTCGTTAAGCAACTGCTCAGGCGCGGCATAGGCGGGCGTGTGCACGTTGAGGCCCGTATTCGTGAGCCCCGGGTCGTCGGTTTCTTCGAGCGACTTGGCGATGCCGAAGTCGAGTAGTTTCAACTCGCCCTCGCCCGTCACCATGATGTTCGACGGCTTGAGGTCGCGGTGCACGATCAGGTTTCTGTGCGCCGCGTGGACGGCGTCACACACGCGCTGGAATAACTTCAGGCGCTGCTCGATGCCGAGCTTGTTGGTATCGCAATAGGTGGTGATCGGCAGGCCGTCGACGTGCTCCATGACGAAGTAGGGCCGGCCGTCGGCCGTGACGCCGCCGTCGTAAACGCGCGCGATGTTCGGATGTTCGAGCTTGGCCAGGATCTGGCGCTCCTGGCGGAAGCGCTGCACCACATGGTCGGTGTCCATGCCGCGCTTGATGATCTTGAGCGCGGCGCGCTGCTCCAGGTTGCCGTCCGTGCGTTCCGCGAGGAAGACGACGCCCATGCCACCCGAGCCGATGCGCTCGAGCAGCCGCCAGCGGTCGATCTCGGTGCCGATCAGGTCGTTGTCCGAGGCCTGCGCGCGGGCGAGTAAGTCAGAGCCGGAGGTGGCCTGCGCGTCGGCGGCGAGCATCGCGCGAAGCTGCGCCGCGAGCTCAGGCGAATCACCCGCGTTGTCAGCGATAAACGCCTCTTGCGCGTCTTTTGGCAGTGCAACAGCGCGCTCGAACAGCGACTCGAGCCGCGCCCAGTCTATCTCAGCCATGAACCCTTCCCCGTTGCGTTCTTGTTCATTGTTATAAGCGAGAGTGTACCGAGTTGTTACCCACGACAGTTGCCCACAAAAATCTTCTGGGCAAGTTTTCGCGCGATTCCCGCTTTAACCACTAAGCACCTACTGAAAGAGGAATCGAGTGAACACCAAAGCACTGAAGCTGCTGCTTGTCGCAGCATTCGTCTGCCTGGCCATGCCCGTCACGGTCTCGGCGCAATCCCCGGCCGCATTGCCCATGAAGGGCTCGATCCCGGTCGCACAGGCCAGCGCCATCGACGGCGTTTGGACCATCTCCACGCTGGGCAAACGCATCCGCATCGAGGGCGGTCGCGCCTACGCCCTGGACCCCTGGACACACGCACTGTTCTGGCAGATCCAGCCCGACATGGTGGTGCTCACCAACTTCCGTCGCCTCGAACCCGGCGCCTGGCTCGCTGACGACCTGCCGCTGACGGGGTCCGCCCGCATGAAGCTGGCGTCGGACGGCAACATCGACGTCTCCGTTAAAGGCGCACTGGTCAAGGTCAAGTACCGGCTTATCAAACAGACGGTCGACGACCAGGGCTGGTTCGCCCAGGAACTGTCGTCGACAGACTTTTCAAGCGACACCGCCTTCGCGGGCACGAGCCGCCGCATGCAGGAGCCGGTCGAGACCTGGCAGGTCTACGTGAAACAGGTCTGGTGCACGGGGTCGGGCGTCGGCTTCGTCAAGGACGCCACGGGCAACATCTCTGTCAATGCGAGCCGCGCCGGCGACTCGGGCCGCACCGTGACCACCAAGCGCAAGAAGGTCAACGCAGAGTGCAAGAAGAAATTTAAGAAGCAGTCCTACCGGTACGGCTCCGACTCGCCGGGCATGCTCGTGCTGACGGGTACGCGCGAGCAGATCGCCAACTACACGATCAACTACAGCTTCGAGTGGTGGTACGGCCGCAAGGGCAAGAAATCCCGCACGGATCGCAAGCGCTACAAGCGCCCGGGTGTGCTCAAGGAAGGCCTCGAGGTCAGCGAACGGAAGGACTACACCTGGAAGATCGACGGTGGCGCCGCACCCGACTTCTACCTGCGCGTCCGCTTCCGGAGGACGAAGTAGGCCATGAAGGGTATGCGACACATCGCCCTCGTCGTGTTGCTCGGCCTGGCCGCGCAGGCGAGCGCCCAGATGCCGGCAAAGCTGCCCTACAAGGACGCGGTTCCCGCTGGCGCGACGCTCGCCATCGACGGCGACTGGAACATCTCGACGATCAACAAGCGCATCCGTATTGAGGGCGGCCGGGCCTACGCCATCGACACCTGGGTGCATGCGCTGCTCTGGCGCGTGCAGCCCGGCATGGTCGTGATCCGCGATCTCGAAGAAGCGGCACCGGGTCGCTTCGAAGGCGACGACCTGCCGTTGCTGGGCCGCACAACGATGACCGCACGTGACGATGGCGCGCTGGACGTCGTGGTCGCCGGCGCCATGGGCCCCGTCCGTTATGTACTGCAACCCGTGCAGGCCACGAGGCAACCCGACGTGCAAATGTCCGCGCCTGACGATGCGCCGGTCGCACCACAACCCGAGCGCCGCATCATCAGCACCGAGGGACCGGTCGCGACCCGGTTGGGCCCGCGGCGTCCGCTGCAGCCCGACCTGCCCACCTTTCGCGCCTACGACGCATTCACAGGTTGTGACGGGGACGACGAGGCGGTCCCCGAAGCCGGCTCGCCGCGCGAGCGCATGGAGAACGCCAACCGCGTCGATAAGATCACGCAGCGCCGGTTTGCGAGCTTCTCGCTCGATGACGTGGAACAGGGCACGGAGGAGACGCAAGGCCTGTGCTGGTTCCGTCTCGATGGTGTGTGGCGCGAGCTCGGCAACATCTCGCTGGACCGGAGCAAGGACGCACCCCAGATGTGGGGCAGCGACTCGCCCGAGCTCATCGTGCTGGCCAACGGCAACTACACGACGCCCAGGTTTCTCTACATCGGCAGCGTCGGCGACGACGACCGCGAGCTCTGGATCGCCGAGGGCTTCTCGGACAAGGGCTTCACCCAGTTCACGAGCGACGACGGACTCACACTCAAGGAGGTCCTCCAACGCGGCGGGCCCGTGAAGCGGTATCGGGCAAATGGCCCGTCCCAGGTTGGCAGCTCGCTGTCCGTTGACGTCACCCGCTCGGGGCGCGTCCGCCTCAAGCTGGGTCGCGACACCTACGTGCGCCCGAGCCCGGGCGTGTCCAAGGCGACCATGTCCAACCAGATCGCCGCCAACGACGCGTTTCTGCTCGGCTACAACATGGAGAACCTGTCCGCGAGCCGACGCGGTTACGACGTCATCAAGCAGGACCCGTTCTACCTGCTCGAGAACCCGAAGTTCGACGTGTTTGCCGAGCCCGGCCCGCAGGCGTATTTCATCACCGAAAAACGCACCGTCCCTATGGGCTTCACGCTCATCCAGGAAGCGAGCCAGGGCATGGTGTTCAACAAGTCCGTGGTGTCGTCGGGTAAGGAGTTCCAGGCGACGGTGTCCATGGCGTTCGGCAGCAACACCAAGGGCAACGGCTACCCGTTCGGCGTCCCCGTCAAGAGCTCGGCGTCTTACGAGGCAACCATCTCGGGCATGACGAGCTGGGATCGCAACAAGACGGTGGCGCAGGCCATCGGTTACTCGCGTGCCAAGCAGTACGCGCTGGTTGTCGACCACCCCTACGTCACGCTGTCCGATGACTTCATCGACGCCATCGAGGACGCGCGACGCTACGGCAACTACGCGGCCATCATCGAGCGCTTCGGCACCCACTACCCCTACGCCGTGACCTATGGTGCCGCGGCCAAGGTGACGCAGTCGTTCACTGAGGAGTCCTGGAAAAAAGTCGCCGAGGTCAACGCGGGCTTCAAGGTCTCGGGCGGCGCTGAGGTTCTCGGTAACGGCGGCGAGGCGCACTTCAGCCTCAATGCGGGATTGCGAACAGGCAGCTCGGGTTCTGTGGGTGAAGAGGGCGCGACGTTCGTGGCCGTGGGCGGCAACGGTTCGTGGAACGAGAACGGCTACAGCGCCGGGCAAACGCCTTACCCGATCCTGCTCGACCTGCGCCCGCTGCATGAGTTGCTAAGCCCGCTCAACTTCCCGGGTGAGCCCGAGATCTACCAGGGCGTGCGCGAGGAGCTGCGTCTGCAGACCGAGGCCTACCTGACGCGCTTCGCGGGCCGGATCAGTGACCGCAACCTGTTGCCTTACGTCGAGCCGAAGAAAGACGAGCCCATCGAGACCTGGCACATCTACGCGAAACACATCTGGTGCACGGGCAAGAACGTCGGCTTTGTCGACGTGGTCGAAGGCACGCTGAGCATGGCCGGCTACATCGGCAGCAGCAGGGCGCGCTACGCCAACACGCGCGACAAAAAGCTCAGCGTCAAGTGCAAGAAGAAGAAAGAGACGCGCAGCTATCGCTACGGCTCCGGCGATCGCGGCCTGCTCGTGCTCACGGGTACACGCGCGCAGATCGCCGCTTACACGCTCGACCTCGAGATGGACTGGCGCTACCTGCCCTGGGGCAAGAACACCAACAAGAACCACAAAAAGAAATACAAGAGCCCAAGCGCGCTCAAGAACGGGCTCGCCAAGGGCAAGGCCAAGGACCAGACCTGGAAGATCGGCGAGAAGAACAAACCGGATTTCGTCGTCACGTTGCGTATGCGACGCATCAAGTGACCGTACAAGGAGACACCGAATGACTTACCAACATCGAACCCTGGCCGCAGCCGCGGCCATCGCGTGGCTGCCGCTTGCGGGCTACGCACAGGACTACACGCCGGATATCGCCGAGTTCGCGCTCGACACCGGCCTGTCGTTTGCGGGGCATCCCGCATTCAACATGGGCGAAGGCGGGACTATCGAATTCTGGGTGGCGCCCGACTGGGAGGACGATCCGGGCTACGACCCCGTGGTCCTGTCGAGCGACGGCGAACAGCAGCTGAGCTACGTGTTCTCGATGCTCGGCGACAAGAGCGGCTTCGTCGTGCAGACCAGCGACGAGATCGGTGAGGTTGATTTCAATTTCGGCGATGGCGCGCTGCACCACGTCGCTGTGATCTGCCTCGACGAGGCCATCGTTGTCATGGTGGACGGACAGCCGCTCGACGAGCTGCCCTTCACCTTGCCGAATGAGGCGCCAGTCCAGTTTTACGTGGGCAGCATCAACGGTGAGGCGCTGCCGTTTGTTGGTGCCATCGGCGGACTGCGGTTCTGGGACGTCGCGCTGGAGCCTGAGGAGCTTGTCACCTGGGCGATGCTCGACCCGCTCGACCCCGAGTTCCTGCACCCGGATGTCACGGCGCTCGGCGCCTACAGCGACCTGACGCAACAGACGATCGAGGTCTCGGATTTTCTTTGGGGCGACGAAGATGACGCAGCCCCCATCACGCTCGTGGAGGCAACACAATGAACCGTTTGATACTGACCAGCCTGGTGACCGGCCTTCTGGCGCTGATGTGGGCCGATGTCGCGACTGCGGCGGGACCCAAACCCGCGAGTGCCAAGCAGTCGGCGTCGCAGCAGCGCCCCGACTCGGGCCGGCGCATCTTCCGCCAGAAGTACGAAAAGAAGAAACAGAGCAAGACGCACCAGAAGGTGGAAGTTGCGAAGTACCAAATGACCCAGGCGCACACGGACGTCAAGGCGGTCGAGTTCCAGCTCACGAACGCCAAGGGGCTTGAGGCGAAAGCGAAGCGGGATTACGACCGGGCACGGCAATCGAACAAGAGCCGCATGCGGCGCGAGTACGACCGGTATCGCGCCAACCGCGCGAACTGGCAGAGCCAGCTCGACAGTGCGAAGGCGGCTTACAAGACCGCGCGCGGGGCGTACAAGCAGGCCAACCGCGAACTGCAGGGCGAGCGTAGTACGCGTTGGAGCCGGTTCGTTGCCAGGATCAAGAGTGCGTTCAAACGGAAGCCGAAGCCTGTCGGCAGGCGGGTCAACTTTGCGTTTTTTCACATGGGACCCACGGGGTCGGGGAACCCGCGCCCTAATGTTGAGCCGACAGGTACGATCCAGGCCAACAAGCGGGTTTCGGTGGTGTTGGAGCGGCAGCCTATGCCGTTGAATTAGGGGGGGTGTTCGGGCCTGGCGTCTGGACGGACATCGAACGGATCGCAAGGCGATTGTTGGCCCTCTGGACGCCAGGCTTGAGCAAGAACGTATTGCCGTGGTGTACACACCCTGAAGGCATCGTTGTTTGTCCCGGCGCTATGGCAGCGCGGCAGTGAATCGCTGGAAACTCTGGCTGACCCTGCCGCAGTGACGGCGAAGGCCACGGCACGGTTTTATCTAAAACGGTGACTCGCGGAATTCCCGAATCGTCTTTCCGGTCCAGGACTTGAGGGCCCGTCGCAGGGCCCTGCTGTCAGACAGGCCGACGAGCCGGGAGAGGTCATCGGTCGCGACGTTCACGTCTCTGGACACTTCTTCGCGAAGAAGACGCAGTCGGGCTTGCTCAATCAACCTCGCGATGGTTGTTCCATGCGACTTGGCGATGCGCTGCGCCGTTCGTTCGCTGACGCCAGCGCGCGCGACGACCGCAGCGACGCTGAAGAACCCGGCGGTGGCACATATGTTCGATGCGTTGATCATCTCCATATACACGCCAGACGGCGACGCCTGTCGCCGTTGCTCGGCGATCTTCGCCAATCGTGAGTTGGATAGCGCAAAGACCTTCTTGTCGTGCCCCGGCTGCTGCCAGTTCATATCTGAACGACGGAACACGAGCCCATGGGCGCCGTCAGAAGACCGCGCGACTGGGCTGCCGCCAAAAAAGTCCGTATAGGTCGATCGCCGACCATTCAGGTCGTACCGAAGTCGCACCTCCTCAGGCGTTGCATGCATGCCGAACACGCATCGCAGCAGCCGCATCAACACGCCCATTACGACCTCATTGCAGCAGCCGTTGTCACGTTCGATACCGGGAAACCGCAACGAGAAACAAGCGCGGGTACTCGACTCTTCATAGGTCGCTTCCAGGCGACTGTGGAACACAGAGAAATTGGCTGCCATCGTACGAAGTGCAGCTTTCCCGGTCGGTGCAAGAAGCACGGCGCGTTCCAGGCCGCCGAAAAAACTGAAGGGCGACAATTGGGCAACCTCAAGCGCCGGCGCTTCGGTTGCGCTCTCGTCCAGGATCACCCGAAAAAGATCCGGCCCCACGGCACCGGGCAAAATGGCGCCAGGTGACAAGCCGTCGAATCGAGTGCCGATGATGTTCTCAACCCGGTCTCTGGCCAGACCGGAGCTGAGCGCGTATTGCGCGACGGCCATCACGGGATCGCTGCTCACTGTGCCTGCGCGGCCTGGGAGGTCTCTGGTCCCTATGCGTTTCGACGAGTTCAAGTCACGGTCCGGCATAGGGTGCGCCCACACTAAATTAGACGAGTCGTTATGAAAATACGACGCATCGTCATTTTTTTCAAACTGCGTGAATCGAAATTACGTCGCTTACCCTATGCCCGATGTCTCGATATCCCATTCAAGTGGGGATAAACTAAGGTCGAATTGGACGAAAATAAGACACATGGCTCACGCTGAGAGCATCTTTACCGTTAAGTCGAGAAAGGGATTCCAGACCCGACGGGCACTGATTGAGGCAGCCTACGATCTCGTCGCGAACAATGGCATCGAACATCTTACGATTGCCGCCATCTGCGACTCTGTGGGACGTACTCGCAGCTCTGCCTACAATCACTTTCCGGATATTCATGCGTTGCTGGACGGGGTCTTGGCCCACGCTCTTGATCGCATTGCCGAGCTGTCGGGCGCTCGACGTCGCTCACGGCGACTCACGAGGGGCGTGACGGAGACACGCCTGCGATTTACGCTGCAACTGGCCGCAAAACATCCCGAGCTGGCCACGGTAGTCAGTGAGCTCTACCGGCATCATGAGCCGGCTGTCGAAAGCATCGAACGCCGCTTGCTCTCAGATATCCAAGTCGACATCGCCGACGGGAACCTCACACTGAACAAGCGACAGGGCCCGTACTTTGCGCGAATCGCAGTCGCCAGCGTCATGGCGACATTGCGAACCCGGATTGCTACGCCCGGCAAGAGACATAACGATTCGACAGTACTTCGTTTGCTGCTTGATTCAGTGCTACCTCGCTCGGATTGAGGATCTGCATCTCGAGCCCTCGTTGGAGAATCGTCTGATATGGCAGGGCGCTCAGCCAATGACCCCTGTGCCCCTTCTGAAAATGATGTAGCCACAAATCGACAGGACGAGGAATGCTGGCAGCGCGCCGACCAATGGCGTGAATAGCACGTGGTAATAGATTGCGCCCACCATCACGATTGAGATACCGACGGCGGCCCATAGAGAGGTCTGCCGAATCCAGAGTCCAACGGCACCGCACAGCTCAGCGACACCCACGAATGTGGCGAACCCCGTCGCGAAGCCAAGCGCTTCGAAGCTACCCAACGCTTCTTGCTGGCCTGTCAGTTTCGCTGACCCGCCGCCGATCAGAATCAGCGACACCAGTGCCATGCCAAGCCAAATAGCGTATTTCATCGTCGACTCCGGTTGGTTAGACATTGTGCTGGGGTGTCGTTTGGGCATCGGGAAACCAACCGCCATGCGTCCCGATCGGTACATGCTGTTCCGGAATCCAGATGCTCGCGACGGGGGGGTCGGTAAACCGCTGTGCGTCAACAATCACCAGCCGCGACCGCGCCAAGTCCGGTTGGTAGACGAATCCGACCAACCAACCGTCATCCTCGTCGCCGCCGAGGGCGCGGGGAATGAAGGTCAGTTCGGACGCCATGCCACCGTCGAAGTCCTGCCGCTCGACCAAGCCGGTCGACAGGTCCATCTTCACGGCAGCGTCGAATGAGGGCTTGGTCGTCGCCTCGACGCCGTAGCCATACCGATAAGGCCGGCCCTCGACAAGCGGGCTGACTTTGGGAAAATCCAGGGGCAGATCGAAAAGAAGCGCCTCTTGCACGGCGGCATGCTTGGCATTCAAGTCGAGCGTCCAGCGATAAATTTGCGGGTTTGTGTCGCCCAGCGGGCCGTAGTGGTCTTTCTGGGCGGCCCGTTCATAGCGGCTTACGTCCAACACTATCTTCTCCCCTTCCACCTCATAGGCGTTCATGGGGTGATACACGTAACATGGGTTCACGTTGAACCAACGCACGTCCCGCGCGTTGCCCGCCTTGGGCAACACGCCGATTCGGCTCGGTCGTCTTGACATCCACCGGATCGGAAGTGACGTTCGGAGCAGCATGAAGATATTGAACTCGACGTTCAGGTCATAAACGACTGCGAACCGTTCGGTGATGGACATGTCGTGGATCTGTGTTGATCCCGCCAGCGGCACGCGCACCTCATTCAACACCTCGCCTTCCGGTGTCAGTCGAACGTAGAGCGCACTCTTGTCCAGTTCTCTACCGTAGACCACGGCATGGACATCATGGTGATCAGGATCGATCTTGTGGTGCCCGGTAAATCCATGGGGCAGCGCACCATCGAGATCGCTTCGCGTTACGGTTTCCAGCTCATCGGTGAGTTCTACGAGACTCGGGCCGGCTTCGATCGATGCATACAGCGTGCCGCCGATCCGCAACACGTTCGTATTTGGGGATACATCGAGACCACCTGAGATAGGGCCACCGGGATCCGGCTCTCCGAGCGCTTTGGGTACTGACCCGGCGCGCACGAATCGGTTGCGGTACCACAGTGCGTCGCCATGATGCAGCCGCACGCCATGGACCATTCCGTCGCCGCTGAAGTAGTGCTGACGCCGACCAATCTTACCTGCTGGATTGGGTCCATTCCGGACGTAAAGCCCATTGAGATCATCGGGGATCACACCGTCGATTTCGAAGCGAGTGTGCGTACATTCACGTCGTATCGGCGCGAACGGTACCGACTGATATCGATGGTTGGGTGCCTCTAAGCCAAACACGCGAGCCTCCTGCAAGTTCACGGGCCCTGGCGATCGCGTGGTTCAAAGTCCGCGCACCAGGATTCCTCGTTCAGACTGTGCTTCTGCGTCGCAATTCTCGGGCACGCCAGTCCGCCTAACGAGACCCTATTGAATTCACCGTGGAACGTGGAGGACGTATCCCGCCATACCACGGAATTTGTTGTCTCTCTCATCAGTCAAGACGTGTCGGAATACCCGACCAAGAACTCGCGTAACTACTGTCCGTAAATCACGCCGAACCCGCCGGTTTGCCGTCGCAACGACACTCGAGCAAGCGTCTTGTGATTGTCGATATCCGTCCTCCTTTTATCTTCGGTCCGTATGGCAGCCTAAAGTCGGGCCAGGGAACGGCAGGTTTTCGGGAGACTAGGGGTCGCTCAATGAACGCAACGGCAACGGGCAAGAACAACCAGTCGGGGCCGATCCGACTCACGCGGAGAACGCTGGCGCTCATCATGATTACCGGGGGCATCTGCGCATCCGGTGCCGCCGCGCATCTGTACAACATCACCCGTGACAATGACGCGCTCGCCAGCGGCGCCATCATCCCGCTCGCGAGTATCTGGTTCGTGGTGTCGAATTGGCTTTGTGCCAATGCGACGTTCCTCTACGCGCGCCATCACCTGCCCTTGTGGTGGATTGTGCTGGGCTGGTTCGGCCTGGCCGGCGGCGGCACCGATCACCTCATTGAGCTTTACACCTACTACGCCGGAGATCACAAGCCATTCGCTGAACACTGGGTGGATATGAAGATACTCGGCGTTCCTATGGTCTGGTTTCCATTCGTCGCGTTCGGCGTTACCTCCATCATGGGTATCTGGGGCATGATTTTCGTGTTCCTGAAACACGCCCCGAACGCATCACTTGGGGCAAAAGTGTTTTTCGGCGCCTGGGCGCTGGTGGGTGGGCTGTTCGGTTTGGTCGTCGAGCCTGCATTCGTCCCGCACTCGACCTTCTCCTGGTATTTGACGCATACGTTCGTCACCCACGCGTTCCTATCAATGCTGCCGGTGTATGTCGTTTGGCTCTACGCGTCGCATATCAACGTGTTTTCTGTCATTCCCCGCGCCTCTGAGGGCGTCGGCCTGGTGCCCGATAGCGCGGTCGCGTAGAGCACGCGGCTCCGTCATGCCACGAGAACGCGCGCACGACACGGTCGACGGTCATATCCGCTTTTCGGGGGCGGTTGTTCCAGCGCTGCTCTTATTTGGCGCGGTCGTGCTCACTGCAGTGTCAGTGTGGAGTAGGCAGCATGCCGGTCTTGTACTGGCAAGCTGGCTGATACTCGTAGCGCTCGTCTTCCTGGAGATTCGCCTGAGATTGATCGCACGCGCTGGCAACACCGCGGGCACTCGAGACGGGCCATCGAGGCTGCCCCATCTGTTCGGTTCCGGCGTCGTCGTTTGGCTACTTGCAACCGTATGTACGGGGCTGGCTTACCGGGTCCCGGCCACACAGCCCAATGGCAAAGGGAGTCTTGCCGCAATGGCGGTGATTATGCTCCTGAGCGCGTTTGCGATCGCACTCGCTCATTACTATCAGCAAACGACCTCGACCCTGCTGACTGAGCGTCATGCACTGGCGAGCTGGAGTCGACTTACATTCTGGATCGGCCTGGTCACCGCGCTTCTCTCTCTGCAGGCTTCGCTTGGCTTGGTACTTGCCGATCGACACCTCGTCCAATCGATGATGCTGCTCAGTGTCGTACCAGCGCTCGAGTGGCTGTTTCGGACACTCGCCGCCGAGGACGACAAGGTCTCTCTTGCAACGGACGTTCGAGTCGTCCGTGTGCTGTTCAATCGACTCAATCCAATCGCAAGCGCGCTGGATTGGATGCAGCAGCGCTTCGCAGTTGACCTGCGCAGCACATGGGCGCTTGCCGTGGTCCGACAGTCTCTGATTCCTGTGGCTTCGGGACTGCTTCTTTTGGCGTGGCTCACAACAGCCGTCGTGACCATCGACACGTTCCAGGTTGGCCTGCAAGAGCGCTTCGGCAACCCCGTCTCGAGTCGCGCACTGCAACCTGGCATCCACATCAAGGCACCCTGGCCAATCGATCGAATTCACCGCGTCGAAACCTCTCGCGTCCGCAGCATGACGCTCGGATTCGCAGGCCCGAGAGTCGGCGCGTCGCTGTTGTGGACCAAACAGCACGCCGCTGAGGAGTACAACCTGCTGTTGGGTGACGGCCGCGATCTCGTCACCGTCAACGCGCTTCTGCACTTCGTGATCACCGATCCGTGGCAATGGCACTACGGCACACAAAATCCTGAATCGATGCTCCGTGTCGCCGCTGAGCAGGCGTTGCTCAGAAATACTGTCAGCCGATCGCTTAACGGCGTGCTGTCAGAACAAACGGCATCGCTGATCGCTGACATCGAGCGCGATATCAATGAACTTGTCGGCGAGTATGAGATCGGCGTCCGGATTGTCGGGCTCACCCTGCAGGGACTTCATCCACCCGTTCGGGTCGCGGCGGACTACCAGGCCGTCGTGAGCGCGCAGCACGAACGCGAGATCGCAATCCTCACCAGCCGCAGCTATGAAATTGAAACGCTGAATGATGCGCGGTCTCGGGCGATCGCAGGCACGATCGACGCGGAAACCGCGTTCTGGCACAGAACGCAAACGGCCCGAGGTGCCTCTGACGCCTATCGTTTCCTTCAGAGCGTGTATGTGGACGCACCAGAAGCGACGGAGCTTCATCTCCGACTGCAAGCCATCGTTGACGTGCTGGAACATCGTCCGCTTCTGGTTATCGATGACCGAATCGAGAAGGACGGAGGCGTCTTATGGTTCGAGAACTAACCCCAAGCCCACAACGAGAAGAAGGGCGTTCTTCAGCGGGCGCCACGACAGTCAACGCGATTGCGCGCTATGCCGCGGGCTTTCTCTGCGTCTCCGCACTATTGCTGTTCTCGATTTGTTTTTCTCTTCGTGAGGGCCGACAGGGCGTTGTTCTTCGATTCGGAGAGCCCGTGCGGATCGTCGATCGCGCAGGACTGCACTTCAAGGCGCCCTGGCCGGTTGAGCGGGTCATGGAAGTCGATGGCAGGAAGCGATCGGTATCTACACCGCAGACAGAGCTTCTGACCAGAGACAAGAAGAACATCGTTCTGATGACCGGAGGTGCGTGGCGACCCAGTGATCCGGTTCTGTTCTATCGGGCTCTGGGCTCTATCGAGAGTGCTGACGAGAAACTCGTTGGATTGGTGATCAACGCCAAGATCGCCGTGTTCGGTCGCTACGACCTCTCGGCGCTCGTATCGACGGATCCCGATACGCTGCAAGTCGAACGCGTAGAACAGGACGTGCTGGCCGAAGTCAATCGCGTCGCGAAAAGTCAGTATGGCGTCGAAGTCACGCATATCGGCTTCCAGCGAGTCTCGCTTCCGGAGCGCAACGTGATCTATGTGCTCGAACAGATGCGCGCGGAGCGACGACAGTTTGCTGCCCGTTTTCGCGCAGACGGGGAACTCCGGGCGGCGACGATAAGGAGCGAAGCAGATCTGGAGGCGGCGAAGCTCGTTGCCGAGGCCGAGGAGGCCGCTGCGCGCACAATTGGGCGGGCGGACGCGGAAGCCGCCAGCATCTATGCCGAGGCGCATGCCAAGGATCCGCAGTTCTATCACTTCGTTCGATCACTGGAGACTCTGCGCCAGTCTCTTGGGGCGATGTCTGTCGTGACCCTGCGAACCGACGCCGAACCGTTTCACCTGCTGGTTGATACGGCATCGATTGATGCCGAATCGCCCGGCGCGAAACCCGCACGCGAGGCGACAGACGGTGATACAGCGCTAGCAGCACACCAGCAGTCAGACCAGGCCGGGAACAACCGGTGATCAGGTCGCCTCGACGTGGAGGCCTGGAGCCCGGCGCGCGGCGCTCGCCAGCCTCAAGTGAAGCCTGGGACTTCCTCGCACCGGCCATGGGCATCGCGGCTCGCGGATGGCAGCGAGCGCCCTTCATTATGCTGCTTCTTTGCCTTGCCTACGCATGTTCCGGGCTGACGTTTATCGGCGCCGACCAAGCCGGCCTTGTGTTGCGATTTGGAGCCGTGACACGCAGCGACGGAGCACCAATCGTGCACCCTCCGGGCCTGTTGTTTGCGCTTCCGCGGCCCTTCGACGAAGTCATTAAGGTCGATGTCGACCGCGTCAGCACGATCGCCATCGATGAACTCGCACCGCCCAGCTGGCGACGAGATCCGGGCAGCGAATCCGACGACACGCAGAACCAGGAGCCAGGATCGATCGACCCCGAGCGCCATGGTTATGTGCTGACCGGTGACAGGAACATCCTGCACACACAGGTCATCGTTCGATACCAGATCGGTAGTCCGGTCGACTACAGCCTGCTCGCAGTGGATCGCACCGAGTTCATCCGCACTTCGTTGCTGGAGAGCACGATCCGCGTTGCTGGGCAGACGCGTCTGGATGACTTGTTGGGAGGCCAGCGAGATCTGTTCTCGCGAGCCGTGGCTGCGGACGCCCAGCAGAGACTGGATCGCATTGGCGTCGGACTGGACGTCATCAGCGTCGAGTTTGAGAACCTCTCACCCCCGGAGCAGGTGTCGGCAGACTTCGACGCCGTGCAAAGTGCCTTCATCGAATCGGAGACTCGAGTCCGAGACGCACAAGCCTATGCGGCGAGTGTTGTTCCCGGGGCCCGCGCAGAGGCCGCGCAGACCATTGCCGACGCGGAAGCTCAGGCACACGCGACGCTCGCGACGGCCCGCGCCGACAAAGCCGCTTTTTCGGCACTGCTTCACTCGTACCAAGCGCATCCCGATGTCGTGCTGCAACGCCTGTATCGAGAGGGGATCGAGAAGGCACTCGCATCGGTTGCGCGTCTGAATTTCGTACCTGCTCCGGTCACGACGGGTTACGCGGGAACCCGGTTTTCGATTTCGCTGCGCGAAGCAAATAACCCGCTCAGCGCTGACCCACAGCCAAGGCTTCCATCGGTCACACCCGATCTACGGCCAGCCTCGGATGCACCGCCGCCTGGGGAGTACCTGAAACTCGGTCGAGAAGCAGCGCGTTGAAGAAGGTCGGCGATTCGACGATGCAGCATCTCAGCCCCTTCGGAGAGGCTTCCGAACGTGGCTCGCGGATTCGCGCCACCGCGTTGAGCGAACATGAGAAGGGAACGATCGCACATCGTCTACACATCAACATGCTGGGCGCCGGCCTGTTGCTTGTCGGACTGATCGTCGAATGGGTGTCTGTCAATCAGACTGAAGTCTCGCAGTTGATTCAGGCGGCTGCCGCACTCGTCGTCAGCGTTGGGCTTTTCGGAAAGGCGATAAGAGGGTTTCTGGCGAATCCGACGCGAGACTTCACGGAGCAACTGGTTGCACTCGCGATTCTGGCTGCCATGGCGGCGGGCGACTTCGTCTCAGCGGCACTGGTGCCGCTGCTATTGGATATCGGCCATCTGTTTGAAGAGCGCAGTGCTCTCGGCGCGCAGACCGCAATCAGCCGCCTTCGATCGCTGTGCACACGACAGGCGACCGTGATCGTCGATGGCAAGGAACACACCGTTTCATCGGAAGCGCTGGCGCGAGGATCGACTGTGATTGTCAGACCCGGGGAGATCATTCCCGCTGACGGCAAGGTGATCTCGGGCCACGCAAGCCTCGATCAAAGCCCGGTGACCGGCGAGTCAGACCCCAACGATGTGAAGCCCGGAGACGCGGTGTACACGGGCACGATCAATCTCGATGGAGTCTTGCATGTCGAAGTAGAGCGCACCGGACCCGATACCGTTCTTGGTGAAGTGATCCGGATTCTCCGGGAAGTCGAGGAGGCCAAGCTTCCTGTGGTTCGCCTGCTCGAGCGGGGTGCGTCACTGTACCTACCTATCGTGATTTCGTTAGCCGCCGTTGTGTTGCTGACGACCGGAGAACTGAGCCGATTCGTCACGGTGCTTGTCGTAGCCTGCCCCTGCGCGCTGGTACTGGCCGCCCCTGCTGCGCTGGTTGCCGCGATGTCAGCGGCCACCGGGCAGTCAGTTCTCATCAAGAACGCTGCGTTCCTGGAACGGATCTCCAGTGTTGATACGCTGATTCTCGATAAGACCGGGACGATCACCCACGGTCGCCAGTCATTCGATGCGCTCACGACGGTGGGCGGTTTCGGATCGACAGACGCGCTGCGTCTTGCAGCGGCCGTCGCGCAGGGCTCCCGACATCCGGCGTCCCTTGCGATTGCCAACGAAGCGTCGCGCCAGGCTCTGGATATCCCGCAAGCGCATGCATACCAGGAATACTCGGGCCGCGGTGTTGAAGCGACCATCAACGACGTGGTCGTACGAATTGGTCGCGCGTCCTGGCTTCGCGAGTGCGGCGTTGAGGGAATCATCGACAACGGTACAGCGGGCGCCTGGATCGCGCAGGGCGATACTGCAGTCGGATTCGTGTCGCTGTTTGATCGCGCCCGACATGAGACTGAACAGGTGATCAGCGATCTACGCGCCCTCGGATTCAGCAGGATCGTGCTGTTGACCGGTGACAAGGAAACCGCGGCGCAGCGTATCGCGGACCAACTTGGGCTCGACAAGGTTGTTGCCGAAGTCTTGCCTGCAGAGAAGCTCGCAGAGGTTCGTCGCGAACAGCAGTGCGGTCGAACGGTCTTGATGGTCGGAGACGGTGTCAACGATGCGCTGGCGCTTTCTGCCGCCGATGTCGGCATCGCCGTCGGCGGCAGAATCAACGACGTTGCCTTGGGCGGTGCCGACGTTGCCATCCTATCCGATGATCTGACACGGCTGCCGTTTGCGGTGCGGCTAGCCGATCGGACACGGCGCATTATCTTCGGGAATGTTGTTGGCGGTGTAGCGCTCTCCGCAGGTTTGCTGGCGCTGGCGTCGTTGGGCGTCATCAATCCGCTCGCAGGCGCGCTGCTGCACAACGCAGGCGCCATCTTCGTCGTTCTCAACAGCGCCAGGCTACTCGACGGACGTCAGGTACATGACACGGCGGCCGAAACAGGCGACGGGAAGATATCGCGCGCCGCCGAGCCGAAACAACGCGACGAAGATCTGCCTGACCTTGCACGCCACTAGCCAGATTTGAGGAAGACAAGATGCCCCAAGGCTCCGCTATGAGAACGTCGACACACATCGCCACCTTGTTGCTGTTGGTTATCAGCAGCCACTGCTTTGGCCAGGTGGTTACACCGGAACCTCCGGAAACACCGGTTACCGAGATCGACGACATCACCGTTGAGCTGGTCTACCTCGGCGTCTCCCAACCGCTCACCGAAAAGCTGACCACCCAAGCTTACGCAGCTTACGCCTATGACGATGAACTCGGTCTCGCCATCGCAGACCTCGGTCGCGCCATCAACAAGGGCGTTCAGGTCGGAGGCAGATACGTCTTTTTCGGTTCAAGTGGCAATAGTGATCAACACTCGTTTTGGGCCTACCTGAACGCTGAGAAGTATCTGACATCGTCCTGGCGAATCGACACCCGGCAGGTCATTGAGTACCGATTCGATACGTCTGGTGTAGCCGAGCGTACCCGCTACCGCCCCCGCTTCCGCGTCAGCTACCTCGGGCAGGCTGGCGGTCGCCAATACCAGGTGTACACGTCCGTAGAGCCGATATTCAATTTGACCACCGACGACGATGACCAGATCAGCTGGGCCGCCGGCGGGTTCCTGAGGATCAGCAAGAGTGCGCAGTTCAATCTGTTCTATCAGTTCACCGAAACCGATCGCGGCCCCGATTTTCATTTCCCCGGGATCGGCGTGCTGTTTTCCTATTGACGACAAGGTGGTTCTCAAGTGTCCAGTGATCTAGATAAATGGACTGTCGTTACCGGTTCGACGGGTGGCATTGGCAGCGAAGTGACGTCCATTCTGGCGAGCCGCGGCCATCATCTGGTTCTTGTCAATCGATCCGGGCGCAGCGGTCAGGCGCAACGGGTATATCTGCTGGGTAGGCACCCCGAGTTAAATGTTGAGGTCGTCACCGCGGACTTCATAGACACGGATTCGATTCGCGCAGCAATCGACGTGTTGTGCGCGTTGCCCGGGCCCATTGGTGCGCTGTACAACATCGCCGGCGTACTCAACGCGGAACGGATTCTCAGCAAGCAAGGGTTCGAGTCCAACTTCGCTGTGAATACGTTGGCGCCCTACCAGCTTATGAAGGGGCTGCGGCGCAAGATGACGCCACCGCCCGGCTCCGGTGAGTCGATGATCGTAAACTTCTCATCCAGCGCAATTTTCAGGCAGCGGTCTCTAGAGGTTTCCAGGCTCACGCATCCCAGCGAGGTGACGGGATTGATGGGGACCTATGCGCAATCGAAGCTGGCGCTGTCCGTACTTTCCGTCGCCCTGGCGCAAGAACTGAGTTCAGACCGGATACTCATTCGCGCGATTGATCCGGGTGCCACAAAGACGGCAATGACGACCAACAATGCGGCCATGCCCAGAGCACTCCAGCGGCTGGCGCCCCTGTTTTTCGGCGACCCGGCCAAGAACGCACGTAAGGTCGTCGAAAGCGCGATGCCGTCGGCGTTTGGCAGCGGTACGGGCCTCGTCATCTCGCGAGGCCGAAGGAAAAACCTACCGAAAGCGACGGTACATCAAGAGCAATGGCGGCAACTGATCGCGGTACTCGACAACGCACTCGAACAGAGCGACTGACACTCCGCCTCGCGGTGGTGGCTACCAGACGGCGAAGCAAAGGCCAGTGCAAGGATTGCCGGAGTAAAGCGCTAACCGCTGCATGCGACGAGCGCTGTCGACCTGACTGGGCTCTCGGCTCAGCGCTTCAGTGAGTTGATAGCCGTTCGCCGTCGTGAGGATGCGGACTCCAGCAGCTGCCTGAACGCAGAGCGAGCTCGACCGCTCAAGACACCTCGCGACTCGACCTCCAGTGAATCCATGAGGTCATCAAGTTCATCGTTCAAATCGTCTGCATCGCGACGCGTCAGCCGAAACGACGGCGGCAGCTCGTAGTCCACATCGACGCCAAAACGTCGCAGCACGCCACGCTGTTGCGAGAGGTTTTCGGTGAGGAGGCGCTCCAAAGCCAGGGCGTCGTCCTTGTCGATCGTGACTTTGGCGCGAAGCGAGTACATGACATCGGTCGCGGTGGGCAGAAAACTGGAACGGTAACCGCGACCCCGATTGGGCGGCGGGGGTCGTGGCACCTGCGCCCGCGCAGTAGACGCAAAGACGCTCAATGCCAGGCTGCTCGCAAAATGCGAGATGGCGGTCCGACGGTTCATCATTGGCACTCCTCCAGCCGTCCTTACAAGGAAACGTATGCGCGTCGAACCAACTCGACTCATTCGACAAAAGCCCCATGATCATAGCGGGAGTTCCAGATACGGTTAAGGACAATTCCCGCTCGTATTGAATCGACAGCGCGCGCCCAGGGGTAACGCCTCTGTGGGCTTGCAGATCCGCTCGTAGGCTCCGGCGCTTCTGGCTCAGTTGGACGTAGCGGTATTGTTCCATTTCGTAGCAACCGCGGTGTGGACGGGATTGATGTTGGCGCGATTTGTCCGCAAGAGCGAAGTGGATCCTAAGCGTTCACTGATCTGCACCCAAAGGGCAACATTCGTTGGGTTTACTAAAAAGGCGTACGTTGGCGATTGTTCTGCTATCGACGAATTGGAACGAGACCTCTATACGATGAAAAAGATCAGCAGGGGATGTAGGGAGTTGCCACTTTGGGTGCGGCTTGTGCCTTCTCACCTATTTGTCAGTCGCATTCTTCGACAATATGACAAAAAACTTCGAGACGATTGTCAGCTCGGCAATCACACGGACACGATCGAGTGTCATGTTAAAACTCGACGGGCAAGCTGCACCTTTTGGTGAACATCTGGTTACAAGCCCAGCTGCGCGCGGACTGGTGCTCATACGTCGCCAGATATCCTGACAAAGCCCGGTCTCCGCCATGCGGGTCTCCCAGGCAGAAGGCAGCTGCTCAACGCTGGATGTCGAATCCAGATTGTCGCTGTGTCGAGGTTGGTATCGCGTGGTGGTTACGAACGCTGCATGTCTCAATCGGGCCGAGTAGCCGCGGCTTTTGCCCTTGCCACTAGGGATGACAGCGCGGCATGGACGCGCTCATGAACTTCTGTCGGATCCACGTGTAAGCAGTGCGTTGCTGTCTCTATGTGTACATGCTCGCATGACGTCATGACGTCCGTGCAGATCGTTTCCGCAATCGCGTTTTGGACATAGATCTCATCTTCGGCCGTAACTAGTGTTGTTGGAATTTGAACGGCTGGCAACGTGGTACTCGACACGAGCTCATCGGCGGATACAAACAAGCCGTTTAGATACGCATTGGTAGCCCCGCCAACTCGTAGGTCTGGTCGCGTGCGGTACAGCGCCTCATTCTTGAATGTCCGACTGCGCTCCCTACCGCATAGGTCTTCTGGGCGGCTGTCACGCTCGCCAGGGTACCAGGGCCCTTCTCCTATGACGTATGCCGCGCCTCGGCCAGCCTTAACCTGACGGCGAGACTCCCAGCGCATGAAGAACAGCGGAGGACGGTTGTGCGTGTGCGGCAAGATGGCGGGTACCAACGGGAGAAGACCATCAATGGGCGCGAGTCCACCATCATGCGCTGCCCGAAGTACGGCATGGCCGCCCATGCTCTCGCCAATCAGGATGAACGGGCCCGTGCTTACTCTCGTCTCGGCGATGTATCGGACCACCTCGGACACCGACTGTCCATAGAAGGACCAGTCACCCGTGAAGGGTTTTTGTGGATCATCATCGCGCCGGATGGATCCGCCCTGCCCTGGCAGATCCATGGCCGTTACTTCGAAGCCCATGCGGTACCAGTCACTGATCAACTCAGAGGCAAGTTCCTGGCTAGAGGTATAGCTCGGCACGAACAGAAGTGTTGCCGCTGGCGCGTTGGGCACCGCGCGACCAACGCGTATGTAAGCGCCTTCCGACATGACAAACCGCTCGAATCGCCATGTCGACGGTAGCGGCACATCGTGTTCATCCAGGTAGGCTTGCGCCTCAGCAACCTCTTCCGCGGTCGGCTCGCGAACCAGCTGGGCATAATCCGGCGCGCTCATGCAGCCAACGCACAGCACAGACAAGAAAAGGACAAGAATCCTCACACGGAGTCCTGATATTGGCGACTCGATAGCGTCTTGGACTCGACTCGAGCCTTCACGGAACGCTTGTCGACCTTCCCGGATCCCAGCCGCGGCAGTGGCTCGCCAGCGACATGAACCGCGCTCGGTAACTTAAACACAGCAAGTCGAGTTGCAAGAAAATCCAGGTGCGCAGCAACCACGAAACTCAGCGGATTCTCAACAAATACGACCGCACATACTGACTCACCCAGCCTGTCATCTGGCATTCCAAACACGCATGCCTCAAGAACACGCTCGTCCTCTTGCATTGCCGCCTCCACTTCTTGGCAGGCAACGTTCTCGCCGCCGCGGAGAATCATGTCCTTCTTCCGATCAACGATCGTGAGGTAGCCTTCCTCCAGAAATCCGAGATCGCCTGTCTTGAACCACCCGCTTGGCATGAATGCCTCAGCAGTATCCGCGGGTCGATTCCAATACCCACGCGCGATACTTGCTGCACGAACGGCAATCTCGCCAATGCTGCCGTCTGGAAGTGACGCCCCCGTGTCATCCAAAATCGCAAGTTCCGCGAGCGGCTTTGGTGCGCGCCCAGTTGAAGCAGGCCGCGCCAAATACCCTTGGCGATTGTTGATTGCTCCCGTCGCGTTTGTTTCCGTAAGACCGTACGCCATGCCAGGTTGCGCATTCGGAAGTTGCTTTTGTAAGCGCTCGACGTGGCTTGCAGGCCGTGGCGCACCCCCTGCATTGATCTCTCTCAGTGAGCTGAGGTCGTAGTTGTGACGCTTCGGATGCGCAGCAAGCTCGCGCGTCATGGTTGGCACACCCAAGAAGGATGTGATCCGCTCCGCTTCGATCAGCCTTAGCGCCGCCTCCGGTTCCCATTTGTCGAGCATCACAACTTTGCGCCCGACAAGAACCGAGATCATGAAGATGCTGTGACAACCGGTCACATGAAATAGCGGAACCGATAACAGGATCCCTGCTTGTTCCGAAGACGGTTCGGCGCTTGCGATACTGCTCTCGACGGCCTGCTGGGCTAATCCGTAGGCTGCAAAGTTGAACATCGCATTGGTGAGCGCGCGATGGGTTGACACCACCCCTTTGGGGTAGCTCGATGAGCCTGACGTATAGAAAATGGTTGCGTCGTCGTCGGGTCCGACGTCGACCGGACGGGGCATCTCGTTTTTGGCTAGAAAGTCTGGATAGGCTGTTGCGCCATCCTGCACAGCACCTGCGCGAACGACGATTTGCGCGAGTGCTTGGTTGGTGTCGGCCAGCCTCTTGTGCCGCGCTTCATCAACTATGGCGATCGCCGCCCCGGAGTCCTCAATCGCTTCACCAAGCTCTTGTCCCTGCCACCACGCATTCAATGGGACCGCAACGCCGCCGGCAAGCATGATGCCGATGAAGGAGAAGACCCACTCCGGGTAATTGCGCATCGCGATAACCACGCGATCGCCTTTCTTGATGCCTCGGTTTTGCAAGGCACTGGCCAATGCATTCGCTTGCAGCCACGTCTGTTCGAACGTGTAGCGCTCCTCTCGGTAGACTAAGAACACCTGCTCCGAGTGCTGTCGCAGGAGGCCAAAGTAGACCCCTAGGTTCGGGGGGGCATTCTTGAATACAGCTTGCGCCCCCCAAGGCCGCCCGATGGTGGTGGTCTCGAGTAGCTGACCCTCTGACGTCAACTCATCAAGCGCTGCATCATGAAGCTCATCCGTCGCGATTTTCAATGTACCCTCCACCGTAGATTTGCCGCGCTACGCGTCACTCGGCGACCCGTCTAACCACGTCGCTCTACGTCCCACGCCAGATTGGCGTACGCTTCTCTGCGAATGCGGATGCGCCCTCCCTGGCATCGTCAGACGCAAGCACGGGTGCAATTCGTTCATTTTGCAATGCGTAGAGTTGGTCTAAGGGCCAGTCTTGCGAACGCTGAATAACCTCTTTTGACGCTTGGATCGCCAGAGGCGCGTTTTTTGCAATTGTGTTCGCGATTTCAAGGGCGCAATCCAACGCAGAGCCGCTTGAAACTCGGTTCACAAGGCCAATGTCGTACGCCCGACTGGCCGTAATGGGTTCGCCTGTCAGCACCATCTCCATGGCGATGCCCCGCGGAATTCGACGCGGAAGCTGGACGACTCCGCCACCGCCCGCCACCAATCCTCGCCGAACTTCGGGAAGGGCAAAGAGCGCTGATGCCGAGGCAACAATAAGATCGCACGCCAAAGCGAGCTCGAATCCGCCAGCGAATGCGAATCCATTGACAGCTGCGATCAGTGGTTTTCTAGGCGGCGTGGCGGTGATTCCCGCCAAGCCTCTTCCCTCGATAATCGGCGTTTCACCACGAAGGAACGCCTTTAGATCCATCCCTGAAGAAAACACCTGCTCGTGGCCGGTCAGAATGCCGACGGCGAGTTCAGGATCAGTATCCAGCTCGTCCGCAGCGGCAGCAATTCCCTCAGCCATATGCCGGTTGATCGCATTTCGCGCTTCCGGTCGGTTCAACGTGATCACCAACACAGAACCGTGTCGTGTGACTTGGATGGTTTCTTGGTTCATGAGCTCGACCGGCTATGGCACGCGTCTTAACGATCTCGATATGCGATCAGGCGAGCCGCCCGGATTGCCCCGAGGACAGGCCGTCTGCTTGGATCGCGCGTCAGTCTAGGGCATTCGGATATACTCAAGGATTCAAAATTCTCATACCCATCAAAGCTATTGGAATAGGTGCGTGCTCGAAGTTGGCGATATCAGGATCGTTTCTCAGATCAACAAAGCCGGCAGCCTTCAGCTGGCCTCGTCTGAGATAGGCCTCACGCAGCCTGCGCTGACAAAACGGCTGAAGGCGATTGAGGAGCGCTTAGGATTCGAGGTATTTCAACGAATGCCGCGTGGCGTTCAGCTCACGGAGCTGGGTGAGCTCTTGCTAACCGAAGGCGCTGATTTGCTGAGCCACGCGCGGGACGTCGAAGCAACACTCAGTCGCCACATGGTCGGCGAAGAAGGCACCCTTAGAGTTGGCGTTCGTCCCTGTATTCAGAGCATTTTTTTTCGAAAGAGCCTCATTGCTTTCGCATCCGAATTTCCGGGCATTCATCTTAAGATCGATACACGAGAGGCATCAGTAATCTGCGATGCCGTTAGGACCCGATCACTCGATTTCGCGGTCATTGCTTTGGGCTATGAGGACGAGACAGGCGCTGACCCGGCGCTGCATCCCAGCCTGAGGTTCGAGCAGCTCTTTGTCATGCCGGTCTCGATTGTCGTACGTAAGGCGCACCCGCTTACGGCGGCGAATCAGCGAGCCATTGACATCTTGAAGTACCCTCTGGCATGCGAACCACCTCCTGCAAGCCTGCAGAGACACTTGAAGCGACTCGCTCAGAGCGAAGGGGTCGCATTCGACGGCGCCCGCATCATTGTCGATGACTATGACTTCATTCTGCGTCTTGTTGCACGATCAGACTTCTGGACGTCCGTGTTCTCGGAGAATGAGAACGAGATCAATCGGAGCGGCCAGTACGCGTTTCTTCGCGAAGACACTCTGATCCCACCCATGAGAATAGGAATCTGTTCACGCAGGCGTTGGACGATGCCAACATTGGCAAGAAATTTCGTCGATACGTTACTCGAGAACGCTGGGACCTATCGAACCGACGGGCCCGAAGTGGTCGGTGCGTCACCGGCGTTACACGACCTGGCGGGCTGATTGAGCATGTCGTGTTCGCACGGCACACTCAGGATGTTTGATGCCAAGCACACCAGAGTAGATTGCCGCCCGAAACGCAACAGCGTGCGAGAGCATCCTATGATCGTCTGGTTGCCGCCGCTGGTGAGTGGCTTGACGAGATGGGATTCGAGGGTGTCTCCACAACTGCCATCGCAGGGCGTCCGGATGTCACGCCGCCCGCTTTGTATCGCGACTATGAAGACAAGTATGCGCTGATGCGTGAATTCGGTCTGTACGTCATGCAAGCCCAGAATGCCCGTCTTGCTGAGTTTGGCGAGAATCTGGAAAGCGATCCAGAGAAGGTCCTAACGCGCGGAATCCTCACTCGGCTACTCCTCGAGACCGTGGCAATCACTGAGTAGTCGAGCTCAGGGTTTGGATTCAGTGGAGAGACAAACAAGCCATTGATGCCCAACGCGGTAATCGGCGCACCGATGGCAGCGAGCGCGACGCATCGGTGCTGCCGAGAGGCTGTGAGCGAAATGGCATGACGTCTAGGGTACGGGGCGTCTGGTTGAGCCGACCTTGAAGCCAGCGCTGAAGGTCGGAGCCTCGTTTTCCACTAAGCGCCCACCGTTCCGCTGTCGCTCGCGGCGATTGTCCCATGAACCCTGATGACAGGGTGTGTCGTGATGGCTGCGCGCCCTATTGCGCGCATCCATTCGCCATACCCAAAGTCGAACACGTACCGATCGGCCTCGAATTTCAGTTCCTGCGGTAGGGTCGCCGACACCAGCGGGGTGGCATTGGTTGGGGCTGTACCCGCTGCGGTTAGTCTTATTCGAAGCGGCTTCTAATGATTGGCGGCAAACTGTCGTCACCGACAGCACCCATTAACGCCTATTGTCATGGCGTACCCACTCTGGAGACACCGATGTTTGTAAGGGTTCTCAGGCAACGCTTCCGCCTGTCGCAGGAGCGACTGGCAGAACGATCCGGGCTCAGTCTTCGCACCATTCAGCGTGTCGAGGCCGGCCACCGGATCAGCTATGCCTCGCTGAGAGCACTTGCCGAGGTCTTCGAGGTGGACGTCGACAAACTGGAACGGGAGCTTTATGCGATGGATAAGACGACTGAGGACTACAAGGAGCTGCCGCTTTGGGTGCGACTTGTGCTTGGGCGCGGCTGGGTGTCGTCGAGTCGGCGCGAGCTGATCTTTACCGAGGTGATTTTGGTGGTGCTGGGTGTGTTGCTAGTTGGGGTGTCGATTGCCGATCGGTTTTGGTCGTTGATTGATGATCCTGGGCGGTCCGCGCTGTACTCAGGATTGCTGATGTTTATGTTTGCTTACCTGACGTCAGTTTGCATTCGGATTGGGGACCGGTATGCGGCTTGGCCCTTGTTGGGGCATACGCAGCCGCGGAAGTTTTTTGGGAATTCGGAAGAGGATTGATGGTCGGCTTTTGCAACCGACTGACACATTGCAGTGCAAACCAGCGTGTATCGGTTAGGGGTGGGCCGAAACGGGTTTAGGGTTTCAACGCCAGGACACGCAGATCCCCATCACCGAACACCGGCACAAGCACACTGCGTGCAGCATCCAGGACTGCATTTGCCCGCTCGTCACCCTGCGCTCGAAGTACAAGGCCGTATTCCCCAAGTGCCAGAGCACCCCGCCAGGTCAATGACTCGTCGCCGCCATCAATGATGCGCCTGGCCCGTTCACCGAGCATCAATGCCTGGTCAAGGTCACCGCTCTTGCGAAAGTGCGCCGTCGCCACGGCAAGTGTCGGCAGCATGGCCGGCCCATCCCCCACGAGCGCTTCTGCGTCAGCAATCACTGCTTTAAACAGGCGAGTCGCTTCATCCAGACGACCAGTCTTGCTCAGAACTGTCGCAAGGCGTTCCCGGGCATAGAGGTCGGCTGAGCCACTCAGCTCGACCGGCTCCCGTAACACCGCACGGAGCAGTCGCTCGGCTTCATCGTAGTCTCCGGCGGCAAGAGGTACCTTGCTACGACTCAGGTAGACCGTTCGCATCGTGACGCTGTCCGCACCGGCCGCTGCGGCCGTGGCGGTTTCAGCCAGGTCGTAAAGCGCCGCCGCTGTTTCGAAGTCTCCCAGGTCGCCGTGCTGCGATGCGAGCGTTCGCATGCGTCTTGCATAGAGTTTGCTCTCTTCGCCGAAGTTGATTTGTGCGACTTCCAGTGCACGCTCACAGGCCGATAATGCCGCAGTGAAGTCACCCAGCCGGTTGCGAATCGTACACTTGTAGCTGAAGAACTGAGAAAAGATGTCGTAATTCTCAGGCCACACTCGCGCCCCGCGTTCAAGTGCGGTGTCTATGTGCGACTCTGCTTCACGCAGTCTTCCGATACGTGTCAGTAGGCCCGAGAGGTTAGCGATACGAATCAGTGTGTTTGTCGCGAGCTCGCCATCGACACGCTCGGACAGCGTGACAACCTCGCGATACACCGCCTCCGCTTCGACCAACCTGCCAACGTATTGCAGAGCGTTGGCGTAGTTACCTCGCGCATCGATCGCTTGCGACGACTCGCGCAGGCCCAATGCGTCAAACATTGCTATGGCACGCGCTTCCAGCTCCAGCGCTTCGTCGACACGGTCCATATCGAACAGTGTGTTCCCCATTCGCATCATCTGAAACGCGACGTGTCGATGGTCTGGCCCAAATAGCGCGACGGCCGCGTCGATCGTGTGTTGTTGGTAAATCATGGATTTGTCGAGTTCTTCGACTTGTCGATGCGCCTCAGCGATCCGGCTGTAGAGCAACCAAAGCGCACGGCCGTTTTGCTCCGGCTCGCGCTCGAGGATTTCTCGCGCCCGATTCATCATCGGGATCGCACGCTGCTGCTGACCGAGCTCCATCATGTTGTTCGCCATGTTCGACATGAGTTCCGCCCGAAGCTCCGGCTGGACATCCAGCGCATCGATGCGCTCGAAGCCTTCATCAAGGAGCTCGACCGCAGTGACCGCCTCGCCTTTCGCGTTGTCGGGCGTCGCATTGGCGAACAGGCTGTTCATGAAGCCCGCGATTTCATCCGAGCGTGCGGCCTGCAACTGCGCAGCATCGCGCTCGACCGTGAGCTGACGTGTGTAGAACACGACCAGTGTTATGACCGTTAGCGAGAAGACGGCTGCTGTGGCGAGCGCCAGTGTGTTGCGACGTATGAACTTGCCCGCGCGGTACGCCAGCGAGTCGGGTCGAGCGCTGACAGGTCGGTCAGTCAGAAAGCGGTCGATGTCATCACGAAACGCTGCTGCGGTGGCGTAGCGCCGTTGCGGGTCTTTTTGCAGCGCCTTCAGCACGATGTTGTCGAGATCACCCGTCATCAAACGTTGCAGGCGAGCGGGCGACGGCGTCGTATTTGCACCCTCGCGCGTCACCGCGGCACTGGGTCGCTCGGGGTCCGTCTCAAGAATCGCGCTTTCAATGCTGCGCTGTGAGTCCAGTGTTTGGCGATACGGCGACTGACCGGTCAATAGCCGGTAAAGCAAGACACCCAGCGAATAGACGTCGGAGGCGATCGACACGGGCTGCCCGAGCACGTGTTCCGGGCTGGCATAACTCAAGGTCATCGCACGGGCATCCGCGCGAGTCAGTGCCTGTGTCAGGTCATAGCTGCCGGCGTCGAGTAGCTTGGCGATACCGAAGTCGAGCAGCTTGGGCGCACCCGCGGCGTCGACCAGGATGTTGCTGGGCTTGATGTCGCGATGGACCACGAGATTGCGGTGCGCGTAATCGAGCGCATCACAAACACGTTGAAACAGTCGCAGCCGGTCGCGGAGGTCCAGTTGTTGCGCGTCGCAGTAGGCATCTATGGGTTGGCCATCGATGTACTCCATTACGATGTAAGGGAGCTGCTCCTCGGTCGAGCCGCCATCGATTAGTGATGCGATGTTCGGGTGCTGCAGGCTCGCGAGGATCTGTCGCTCGGCGCGAAACCGCGATATGGCGTCGGGGGCAAGCAATTGCCCCGTCATGATCTTCAGCGCGGCATGCTGCGTGTATTCACTGTCCGCACGCTGCGCGAGGAACACAGCGCCCATGCCGCCGGCCGCAATGCGCTTCTCGATTTGCCAGACACCCAGCGTCCGCCCAACCCAGACATCGTCTGTGGTCTCGGCCAGGGAATCGGCGGCGGCTCTGATGGGCGCCTCGAGCGCCTCATTGCGCTGCCCGTCGGCCGCAAGCAGATCAGCGAGTTTGTCTGCAAGTCTCGGATACTCTTTCGAGAACATCGTCAGGAACGCCTCGCGCTCAGCGCCCTCGAGTTGTAGTGCTTGCTCGAACGCCTGCTCTAATCTTTGCCAGTCTGATGTGGTCATAATTTTCCAAGCAGGACTCAATCCGGAATTTGCCCACGCACGGGCCAGGTTCTTAGTTTTGGGTCAACGCATCCTTGAGCCAGGCGCGCGCCATGCGCAGGTGCCGATCCAGCGTGCTCGACGACAAACCGGTCACCTGCTCCATCTCAGCGAACGTCAGACCGCCGAAATACTGCAGCTCGATGAGCTCTGCCTTGCGTTCATCCAGCTCGGCCAGGTCACGAAGCGCATCGTTCAACCGCACCAGCTCGGTTGCGTTGTCGTCGGCGCTGACTGCCGCCGGGTCCAGCGTGACCTTGAGTGCGCCACCACCACGCTTTTCGGTGAGCTTGGCGTTAGCGTGGTTGACTAGCAAGCGACGCATCATCCGCGCGGCCAGTGCAAAAAAATGAGCGCGGTCCTGCCAGGTGATGTCGACGTTCACGAGCGCCGCGAAGGCTTCATTGACGAGTGCGGTGGGTTGCAGTGTGTGGCCGGGGCGCTCGCCCGCGAACACGCGCCCGGCGCGATGACGCAACTCGTTATAGACCAGGGGTGCCAGCGCATCGCCTGCGTCAGAGTCGCCGCCAATCCAGCGGTTCAGCAACTGCGTAATGTCGCTGTCTTCCCCCATGACTGCAGTCTAGCAGCCGGAGGCGCGCACAACGCAAAGCGACGGTTGCTCGCCCGAACCGGGGCGAGCAACCGTTCATACCGCTATTCCTCCAACAACAGCTCTGCAACGGCGTCCGCACCAGCCTCGAGCGCCTCGGTGGGGCTCAGCACATTGAGCTCTGTCGTGTAGTCCGTGCCATCAATGGTGACAAATGCCGAGTAGTCGAGGCCGCTGGCCGTGTAACCGAAGCCAGAGGGGATGGGCAATGCCTGCGTGCCATTGTTAACGTCTTCCTTGGTCTGCTCGACGTTCTCGCGGATCGGTAGGCTGTCGACGACGTCCTGCGCCGCGATCCGTCGATCGCTGGTCGTCTGGATATTCGGCGCGTTATCTCTCGCCTCGGCCACGGATGCCGCATCACCGCTGCTCAGGATATTGCGGGTGTACGTTTCGTCGTACATCGTGATGTTTTGATCGAAGGGACCCGCCTCGATACGGCGCGAGATCGTAATCCGGCGAGAGTAGGTCCGTTGGTTGTAAGCCTCCGCAAGTGCCGCGCGCAGTGCTTCGCGCAAAGCCTCGTCATCTTCCTCAAGGGCACGCGCTTTGAGCTCCTGCATGGCCGAGACGTGCTGGACGATATTAGACGTTGCCTGCGAGCGGGCCGACGACGCGACGCTGTTGGCGATGGAATTCTCGTCAACAACATCGTCGACGCAGACCGTCGCCAGGAGCACTTTCTCGCAGGTCGTTCGCATCTTGTTCAGCGCGGCGCTTCGTGCGCGGCTCTCGATAATGCCGGGGATCGACTGTGCCGTGGCGATCGCATTGTCCATCATGAGCGGCAGTGACTCACGCAAGCCGCGAAGGCTGACTTCAAACTCGTAATCGGCTGTCGCCTCCTCCAGGTCCGCCACCGCCTCGTCGATGCGGGCGAGCTCGCGATCCAACGCGTCGGAGACATCGCTTCGGATCGTCGTCTCGAAGCTCTCGGGGTAGGGGACTCGACCAATCGTCTCGAAACTCAGAAACTCAAGTAATACGTCCAGCGGTTCGCCTGCACCGGTCGTCGTGCCCTGGAACGTCACGCCCTCGTTCGCGAGCTGCATGCTCCCATTGAGTTGGGCGGCGGGGATCGTACTCTCGAAACCGCCACCGATATTGAAGAAGAAATTGCCGAGGTTGTCGAAGTTCGCATCGCCAAAGAATTCGCCGCGTGGCAGCACGTGGAACCAGTCGGGCACCCAGAGGTCTTCCTGCTCGGCGGCGACGTCGAGCTGCAACGACCAGATCGACTCGCGGCGGATCGGCTCGGCGACATAGAGGGAGCTCAGATTGACTTCGGCGAAGTCGAACAAGCCAACGTTCAACACGCTGATGCCGAAGTCAGCAATCCCATTGCTGGCGGTCTTGTGCACGACCAGCGTATTCAGCACGTCATCCCAGTCGATCTCGCTAAAGCGCGACTCGCGGATCACGCGATAGCCTTCCACCTCGACCAGGCCCACGACGCCTTTGAGACCAAAGGTGATCAGGCCGCGTTCAACCGCATCGCCGCTGAACGACTCCAGGCCCGGAAAGTCGAGCTCCGGTTCGTAGCGCAGTAAGCGATTGAACGATTCGCCACGGCCCTCACCCATGCCGTTCTTCTCTCCGTAGCGGTACAGCATGGTGTCGGTCGGGTCCGAGATGATGTGGATCTCGCCTTCGAGGATGGGAACCTCGAAACGCTCGACGTTGACGATGGTCGGGTCGACGGGGTTGCTGACCGTGAGTTCCAGGCCAGCATTCATGAAGTAGACGAAGTAGTCGATGTCGTCGGGCAACAGGATGCCGAACGTTGGGTCGGCGCTAATTTCGGCGCCACTCATCATGCGCAGGAAGCCGCTAATGCCTGCATCCACAGAGACATTGTCGGCAAGCGCCGGCGGCAGTTCTGTATCACCGAAGATATCGAGAAGATTGCCTTCCTCGTCAAACTCCAGCGTGAGGTCCGAGTTGTCGAAGACCTGCGAACGCTCGCCCGTGTTCATCGTCAGGGTGCCGACCGAGCGGTAGCCGTTTGCCGTCGGGAAGGTCACACCACCTGGCACGAAGTTGGCGGTTGTGAGCTTTTGCGGCGTGACCATCAGCGAGAAGGGCGCGAGCGACGACGTGGCTTCGCCGTCTGAGACCGAGATGCGCACGTCTTCCGTCGTACCGACATTCGCTGCGAACGGCGTTCCAGAGAGTTGCCCGTTGGTCGCATCGAAGGTCGCCCAATCGGGTTGGTTTTCGATGCTGAAGGTCAGCGTGTCGCCATCCGCATCTGTGGCGGTGGGCGTGAAGGTGTAAGGACGACCGGCGTTGGCGGTCTCTTGAGGGCTGCCGCTGATCTGTGGTGCAGCATTGCTTGGGGGTGGTGGTGTGGTGCCAACCCCGCCGTCACCACCACCGCCTCCGCCACCGCAGGCGGCGAGCGTCAGGCTGATCAGACCGATAGAGACCCGGTTTCTGGTTGTCGTGTACATGGCTGTGACTCCCGTGTTGATTTGCGCCATACACAGGAGAGCCGGGTTTTGGGTGGGTTTTGCCCAAAACAGAGCCGATGCAGGCTGGATAAAGGCCTAAGGCCAGTATTCACCGGCTATTCGCCGGCTAACGGCTACTGGCGTGCACATCCGGGTGGCACCGATGTTTGTAAGGGTTCACAGTCAACGCTTCGGCCTGTCGCAGGAGCGAAAGGAGCTGCCACTCTGGGTAAGGCTTGTACTCGGGCGCGGCTGGGTCTCGTCGAGTCGACGCGAGTTAATCGTTGACCCTGTGCGGTCCGCGCCCGATATCGGGAGCCGAGTCAGTCGACTCGAGCTAAAGGGCTAACTGGACAGTCAGCTTACGCGAGTGACTTCTGCCCAGGTCGTCTACCGCAAGAATCTTGTGGTCTCCGATGACGGGCTTCCAGAAGATCGTCTCGTCACGATCACCGGATGCAATGAACTGATCGTCGACAAACCAGAACACCGTACTCGCATCACTGTCCGTCGTCGCCTGTAACGGAATTCTTTCGTCTGCGAGCCGGTCTATGCGCATTTGATAGGAGACGCCTGGCGCTGGCGAGCTGATACGCGGCGGTAAACCGGTAGCGCCTGTGTGCGCCATCTCGCACTCTGCGGCCCAGGCGGGGGGCTGACGGACGGCGACTCCAGCGCGGCGATACAGGCTCAGAATGTCAGACGGCCAGAATTCAAAGACCTCTTCACGCGTATTCTCATTGTCAAAGTGACAGACCCGAAGGCCAGTCTCGCTGTCGACTCGAATTGCGCGATGGATGTCTGACACTTTGATGGGCGAAACACCGGGTATGAACCAGGCCTTCTCCGTACGGGGACAGTGGCGACCTGGCAAATCACCTGTATCCGCGCAGATATCGATCTTCTCAATATTCAGGCCGGCGTATGAAGGTTGAGCAAAGTCGACGTCTCTCGAGTTGGCCATCAATGCGTCGGCAATCTCAAAGAACAACGGTGCGGCTGCACTTCTGCCAACAAAGGCAGGGTTCGGTGATCCGTCGAAGTTTCCGACCCAAGCCGCAAGCACATAGGGACCGAATGTGCCCACCGTCCAAGCGTCCCGGAACGCATACGACGTGCCCGTCTTCCAGGCGATACGCACACTATCGTGCTGGCGATGCCCACCCAAAGTGCCGGGACGCGGATTGTCGCGAAGCATATCCAGTACCAGAAAGCTCGCTTCTGGAGACAGCAACCGAAGTCCTCTATGCGTTGAGGGATCGTCAATGCGAGAGCGCAATGGTTTGAATAGGCCCCCGTTTGCGAGCATTGCATACTGCGAAACGAGCTCATGCATGGTGAGCTCGTTGCCACCAAGTATCATGGCCAGGCCGTAGTGGTCTGGGGGTGAGAGCCCGACCACTCCAGCATCCAGAAGGTAGCGGTGAAACGTCTTGTGGCCCACACGAGACAGTAGCTCTGTCGCCGGAACGTTTCGGCTGTAGATGAGCGCATCTTTCGCCTTGACCGGTCCCATGAAACCGAGATCAAAGTTCTCCGGCGTGTAGGCAGCGAACCGCGTGGGCGCATCCTTTAGTAAGCTACTGGGATGGATGATGCCTTGGTCAATTGCAAGGCCGTAGACAAACGGCTTGAGCGTTGATCCTGGCGAGCGTTTTGCACGCGTTCCGTCGACCTGACCGGCAATCGCGCTATCAAAGAAATCCGCAGAGCCGACCGATGCAACGACTTCCATGGTGCGATAGTCGATCAGCAAGGCACTGGCGTTCTGAAGCCCTTTGGAACGCGCACGATCGACATATCTGTAAATGTGTCTTTCCAGTGTTGTCTGGTGACCGAGATCGAGCGTCGTCGTGATTGGCCCTTGCTGTGGGGCTCTTGACGCGAGCATCGATTGTGCAAAATGCGGCGCACGAAACGGCAGTTGTGAGGTTGGGCGAACCGCCAACGGAAGGTCGAACTGCGCGAGTGATTCAGGATCGAGTGACCTCGCGTCCAACCACATCGCAAGTAAACGTTGTCGTGCGCCTGCCATCTGCTGATAGCCCGCCTTGGTGGACGGGTCACGGCGCACAGGGTTCTGGGGAATGACGGCGAGCGCCAGCGCCTCTGGCATCGACAGATTTGCCGCCGGTTTGTCGAAGTAGACCAGCGACGCCGTGCCAATACCTTCGATGTTGCCGCCGTAGGGCGCGAGATTCAGGTAGGCGTTGAGGATCTCGTCTTTTCCGTAGTGCCTCTCGATCTGAATAGCGCGGGCGATCTGTGCAGTCTTGCCGGCAACGCTACGCGAATCGAGATCAAACCGGATCCTCGCGAGCTGCATCGTGATGGTTGATGCGCCGATCGGCCGGTCCCTCTTGACGTAGGTCGACCAGAAGGCTCGGACCAGTGAACCCGGGTTAAAACCCGGGTGCCGGTAGAAATGCCGATCTTCGTAGAGCAGCGTCGCTTGAATTGCGGCCGGACTAATTTCGGAAAGTGTATTGTGCAGTCGATAGCGATCATCATCTGCAAGCGCGAGCCGAAGCAGTTGACCATCCCGATCCAACACCACGGCGGAGAATGTCGTGTCGCCGTACAGCGTAGGCTTCGGACAAAAGGCGAGCACGAGCAATCCTGCGACAATCACACTCGAGAAACTCACCAGGATGACTCGACGCTTGCTCATTGAACGGGCAAAACCTCAAATCGGTCGGGTGCTGAGCGTGCTTGTACGCTTCGGTCGTACATTGAACTCGCAAATGCCGACGGCACTGCGAAGCTGCCTGCACTCGTCAATTTGACGCGATATCGAATCTCTGTGACGCGGTCCTGGAATGTTCCGTAGACGACCACGCGATCTTCGCGAACGTCGGTGTAGTCCGACGTCCAACCACCCTGCCCCCGATGAACGCTGTCCGCGGATACCTCGAATCCGCCGGGCAAGAGATCGACGACAGCCACATTGCTCCTAGGCCGCCCGGTCGACCGGATCCGAAGCCGCACCGTTAACTCGTCCCCGATCGTCGCGCTCGTTACAGCGTCGCCGTCGGCGTTCAGATACGCCCTTTGAATCTCCAGGCCTTCGGCCAATGCACTTTGCTGCACTTCCGCATCGAAACCGGTTTGCGACAGTACATAGTAGATGTCCCGGCCCGCCGCGCCATTGATGCGCACGTCACGATTGTCGTTCGTGACGTTGGCTCGCGCGAAGTAGCCTGGCTCTGCTATCAGGCTCGTTTCGTTCAGCGTGACTTGCGAAATCCCGACTTGAAGATCTGCTTGCTGGATCACGGCGCGAGTGTAGGCGCCTAGAGCGAGAATGGTGTAAGCCGATGACAGGGTATTGAACTGGTTTTTCATCACCGGATCGATGAGGCGCTGAAACTCATCGGAGTCGACATCGTCCAATCGGTCGGGGAAGTGTCGTGCAAGAAGGTACAAGTGCTGTGCATCGCGCCCCAGGCGGGTATCGAAGTCACTGCTCACGCCGTCGCCGCGACCAAATTCATAGCCATCAATAAGACGGTCGGCCACCTGTGGCTGCTGCATCAGTGCATAGCTCGCGGCCATATACGACGCGGCCAGATCGCTCCGCCACGCGTCGTCGAACTCGCGATTCAAGTACTCGTGAAGATTCGTCAAATAGTTCGTGGTGACCACGCCATTGCGAGTCAGGATGTAGACGGCGTAAGCACGAAGTCGAGCATCCGGCAGCGATCGCACTTGCTCGGCAGCGATCTGGCGCATGAAGCTAAGGCCGGAGTCCAGCATGTCTCGCGGTACGGGAAGCCCGAGTTCCGCTGCGTCGGAGAAGAAGTGAACGATATACGCACTTGGGAAGTCCGCCGGTTGAGACGAGGTTGCCCAGAAGCGAAATCCACCGTCTGGACCCTGGCGGCTTCGGAGTTTGCTGATCGTACTCCGGAACAGATCGCGCACCGCTGCCTCATCGACTTCGTAGTCCTGCGTACCCAAGAAGCCGATCTGAGGAAACACCTTACTAACGATCTGCTCCGCACAGGCATGCGGAAATACATCCAGGTAATCGAGCATGCCATCTGCGAGCACCAACGGGCTCGCTGACGCAGCGACCCCCTGCTTAGCAAACTCGTCATGCATTGATCGTGCAAAGCTCAGCTCAACTGGATCAGACCTGCTACTGCCACTTTGAGCGGTCGCAATGTAAGCGACGGGCGGACGTACGCTCAGCGTCGCGCGAAC
>CALBPI010000070.1 GCA_937899415.1 uncultured Gammaproteobacteria bacterium
TGCCGACAAGTTGGCCGACGTCAGTTTTTGACGAGCCGTCGCCCGCTGCGATCCGCACGACATAGACGCCACCCAATTGCTTCACCGATGCGCAGGCCAGTTCTCTGGCGAGTGCCCGGGCGAGCACATCGAACTCGCCGTCGCCGAAGGGCGTCGTGCGCTGACCGCGAAACTGGGGATCGGTGGCCCGGGTCCGAAGCGCACGGCGTTGCGTACCCGTGAGGCTGCCTTGCCAGCGATTGTCGTGGCCGGTGACCCAGGTGCTGGTGCGCGCGTCGAGGGTCCGAAGAACGAGTTGAATGCCTGACTGGCCCTGCTCAGTGATTTCGAGTCCCACGTAGTAGTCGATGTCCGAGCGGCGGCAGTCGAGCGTCGGATTCATGCCCGTGGGTGCTGCGAGCTGAATACCTGGTACCTGAAGCAGGGCTGCCGACAGCTGGTCCCGCAGGGCAAGCGCCAGTGCATTTGTGCGCGCCGCCGGAGCGCCGTTTTCGAACGCCACTACGCGAACGTTCTGGCCGCGAAACCGCGGGTGGTCGCGGAACTGGCGCGTGAGCTCCGGCGCAACTTCCTGAGCGACCCAGCTCTCAGCGTCCTGCCAGCGCAGCGCCGCATCGGCAGCGCCTGCGACAAAGAGCGCGCACAGCAGGGTGACCACGCGCAGCACGTCAGGGCTCCAGCCGGATCTGGCCGTCGCCGGCGATGTAGAGTGCGCCGCCACGGTGTTCACGGACAATCGCGTCGAGCTCGCGTTGCATGTTGGCAGGCAAGGCCACGCCCCAGGTGACGCGGGAGTCGCCTCCGCGTGTCAGACGCAGCGCGCGCAGCACGTCATCCGGGACCGTGCCCGGGTCCATCTCGTGATAGGCATTGGGTAGTGACGCGGGCCAGAAGCTCACGCGCCCGCGGTTGAAGCTCATGCGCAGCGTCGAGGTGTCATCGAGGGCAAACAGGCCGATGGCATTGCGACCCACGAGTCGTGTCAGTGCGGTGTCGGATTCGAACTGCAGCGTGAAGCCTTCTTGCGGTGGCGGTGGCGGTGGCGATGGCGTTGGCGGTTGGGCCGCCGCCGGCATCGGCTCCGGTGTGACAACAGGCTGCGGAGAGGTGACGACGGGTGCGGGTGACCGCGTGAGTACAACAACCTCAGGTTCGGGTTCGGGGGTTGGTTCGGGCGCAGGCGCAACGGGCGCTGACACGGGTTCCGGTTCACGCACCGACTCGGGAGGCACTGTTTCGGCCACAGGCTCGGGCGCGGTTGGCACTGGGCGCGGAATGCTCTGCACAAGCGCGAAGATCACGACCAGGCACAGCGCCAGGATCGCCATAAAACGCATCACGTCGGTTTGCAGGTCGGCGGCGCCACCGGCATCGGCGTCGACGCTTCGGCCCATGCCGTAGCGGTGTGGCACGCGCATCACCACTCGGGCTCCTGTTCCTCGCGGCGGAGAAAGCGCTCAATGCGCTCCAGCGAGGTGCGCACGCCGGCAACATCCTCGCGCGCCTCCTGGTCGTAACGCGCCTGCAGGGCCGAGCCGAGCACGATGGCTTTGTACACGCGCATGAGGTAGCCGCCGATGCCGCCGAAAATCGTCGTCGACAGCGCGAGCAGGATGCCGCCGTCGACCATGCGTTCGAGCATCTTGAAGGCGCCTTCCTGCACGGACACGTCGGGCTCACCGAGCGCGAAGATCAGCGCGCTGCGCATGCCGATGGCTGTCCAGATGACGCCGGTGCCAAAGAACAGTGTCGTCCAGATGTCGGTCAGGTGGTCGATCTGAACGATGCGGTCGATGGGGCCCACTTCATCGAGCAGTCGGCGCAGGCGCCCTAGGCTCGCGAAGAACACGAGCAGCAGCAGCGCAAACACAGGAATCGATGAGCCCAGATTCATGGTGGCCCAGTCGAACCAGCCCGACAGGCTCGGCACACGGTCGTTTTCGAAAGTGACTACACCGTAGTGCGACAGCGCGAACACGAGGGCGCCGCCGCCGATGAGTGTGCCGACGGCGCCGCCCGCGAAGCCGCGCAGAAACTGCTGGCGATGCATTGCGGTCATCGCCCGTGCGCCTTAGCGGCCTGCGGCACAGGCCGTACAGGTCGCCTCGAGTACGAGCTCGACTTCCTTGAAAAGTCGGTCGGCGCGGTAGTAACCGGCATCATCGCGGCTGACGCGAAGCAGACCGCGTTCCTTGTCGCTGAGTTCACGCTCCATATCGAGCAGCACCCGGTCACGGCGCGGGCAGGTGTGCGAGCAGGTGTTGTAGTCGCTCGCAAGTGTCATGAACTTCACGTTGAAGAAGCGGTTGTAGTAGTCCTTGGCCTGGCGCTGGCTGAGCAGTCCTTCGTCCGCGGTCCAGACCAGGAACTCGCTGAACACCCGTTTGTTCTCGGGCCGCGGATTGCCTTCGGCGGTGGTCAGCAGCGTGTCGAAATAGCCGTTGAATTGAGCGGTGCATCCGGTCGCGAGTTTGTCCTTGACGTGCATGACGGCGGCGTCGAGGTTGCGTGTTGTCGGACCGTCGCAGGGCGGCGGTGTGGCTGCGCAGCCGCCCAGGAGTGCGACCGCGGCGACGATGAGTGTCGTTTTGAGATTCATGATCGTTCCTTACTGCTCGAGGGGGCTGCGGTAGGGCTTCTCGACACTGCCCGGCGGCGGGCCTGCAATGACGATGTCCTCCGGCGCGTCGCCAAACAGGATCGACTTTACGCCGCCAACGACCTCCATCATCTCGGGCGTGATGGCGCCGAATGACTGGTTGAGTTGCTCAATCAGCGTGGCGCGCGCGATCTCCTCGCGAGTCCGCGCGATGAGTACGCTGGTCTCGTCCATATCGAGGTAGATGTCAGACGCAAGTACGGCCAGTGATTGATCGGCACTGGTATTCGAGGAGGCGACGAGCTGGTAGTACTGGCGGAATCGCTCGGACAAGCGCATGCCGGAACGACCGCGCAGGCTTGGCGAGGGCGCTGCGGCATTCGTTTTTTGTTTACCGATGAGCGTTTCCTGCAGGGTCCAGGAGGTCATCTTGGTGCCGATTTCAGAACGCAGGCGTTTCTCGAGACTCAGGCGTGTGTTGTTGACCGTGTGTTCCATATCGGGAAGGCGCGCTTCCATGATCTCGAGCATCTCGAGGTAGGCGGCGCCGATCTGTTTCGACAGCCGCTGACAGCCCGGGTCGCCTTCGGCACCTTCGCATTTGCTGTCGAGGTAGAGCTGCTGCTGCTGGTCGAGCCGGCCAATGACTTCCTGCAGACCGGTTTCCATTTCCTGCGCGACGGCACTCGTCTGGCGTAGGTCTTCGACCACGGTGGTCGGGAATAGGCGGATGGTGGGGTTGGTGTTGGCGCTGGCCAGGCCCGGAACGAGCAGGGCGACGAAGGCCAGTGCGCGGTGCCAGGAGATTCGCGCGTGCGTTGCGTACATATCGCCGCTCCCTTTGTGTGAGCTGTGTGTGATGCGTGCGAATGACGCTACGCCCGGGTCGCTGAATAGAACCTGAACGCTTTGTAGACGCGGCAGAGACTGGCATCGGAATGCCGGTACGGTAGGCTCTGGGTTTCCGAATCAAGCTGCGAATGACTGTGAGCGACTACGACACACCAGACTTGCCACCCGCCGTCGATGCCGAGCGCGTCGAGTTTGAGGGTCGGGCCGGGCGGCAAAGCTACTACCGCGATGGGGAGGGCGCGCCGTTGCTGCTGTTTCACAGCATCAATGCGGCGGGCTCGGTGTTTGAGGTCAAGCCGATTTTCGAGTACTTCCGCGAGACACGGTGCGTGTATGCGTCGGATTTACCGGGGTTTGGCTTTTCGGATCGCGGTGATCGCGACTACAGCGTGCGGCTTTACACAGATGCCGTGCACGACCTGGTCGATCAGGTGGCAGGCGACGCGCCCGTTGATGCTCTGGCGCTCTCGCTGTCTTCAGAGTTTCTTGCGCGTGCCGCCAGCGAGCGACCTGAGCGATTTCGCAGCCTGACCCTGGTGACGCCGACCGGTTTTTCGCGCGGCGCGGATCAACTGCGCGCTCCGGAAGGGATGACCCGCGAGATGCGCTGGCTCTACAAGGTGTTGACGGTGCCGCTGTGGCGTAAAGGCCTTTACGGGCAGCTTGTGCGCCCGGGTGTCATACGCTATTTCCTGAAGCGGACCTGGGGCGCGGATACGTTTGACGAAGCGCTCGCAGCCTACGACGATCTGACCACGCACCAGCCGGGTGCCGAGAATGCGCCCTATGCGTTTCTATCCGGCAAGCTGTTCAGTCGCGACATCCGCAACGTCTACGAAACACTGCAGATGCCCGTCTGGCTGCCGCATGGCACGCGCGGCGACTTCAAGGACTTTCGCGAGGCCGACTGGGCGCGCGCCGCCGACAACTGGCGTGTGCAGGCGTTCGAAAGCGGTGCGTTGCCGCATTTCGAGGTGTCCGATACGTTCTTCGCCGCAGCTGAGGCATTTCTGGCGCAGGCCTGACCACCGTACGCCACGGCCCGGTCGCGCTAGAACGTATCCGTCAGTGGCGGCTTCGGATACGGCTCAATGTTCTGATGGAGTATCGCGTAGGAGATACCGACCACCCAGGTGACGTAGACGAAGCCGACGATGCGCTCGTAGGCGCCGATCCAGCTTTCGTTGACGAGCAGGATCAGGGGCACTAGCAGGAACCAGAGTCCAAGGCAGACGGCTGAGAACAGGCCGATGGACTTGGAGCGGCGCGAGAGGCCGGGTTGCAACATGCCCATGGCGACGCCCGTCAGGCAGGCGGCGATCCAGAGTGGATCATTGGCTTCAGGGCCCATCAGTCGCTCCGGGTCGGCCTCTTTGTAGAACCCGGCGATGTACCAGACAGCGAGGCCGCTGAATACGAGCACGATGCGCGCCCAGGGCCACATCCTGCCGCGGTCGATGCGGCGGAAACCCAGCGCCATGGCGAAGTGTGCGGCGCCGAAGAGTGCGAGTCCGAGCCCGTGCAGGTCACCGTACGTGCCTTGGCTGAGCTGGCTAATCGGTGTGCGGATCGGGTCCTGACCGCTCAAGATGAGTACCAGGACATGCAACATGGGTGTCAACGCGCCCGCGTAGAGCGCGATTCGAAAATAGTAGGTGCCGCTCACTGTTCAAGCTCGCTTGTTTGAGGCGCGTAGGGTGTGGCGATGATGTGATACACGTCGAACCATGATTCGCCGTCATCAAAAGTCCACTGCTGCGCCCAGGTCCAGCCTTCCTCATCGGGCGGGTAAAACACGATACGTCGTGGCGGGTCAGGCACGGGTTTCACGATGTCCATGATGATCCGGCCGTCGTCTGCCTGCCTGGCCGTGATGTGTTGCAGGCCCTTCTGACCTGCAGCGGCCCAGACGATTTCCCAGGTCTTGGTGTCGGGGTTGTAGGTGCGCAGGTTTGTGCCCCAGCCACCGCCGTTGGGCATCCAGAAATCCTGGATGGCTGTGCCGTCACCGATGCACTTGAAGATCCAGCGTGCGCCCTTGCCTTCAATCCACCCACTACCGTCGCGTGCGAACGACTCGTCGACGATCTTCCAGTCGCCCACGTACCGACCGAACTGGGCCCTGTCGCCCTCAAGGCAGGCGTTGTCTGTGTCTGTCTCAGCGTCGGCCCAGGCAGGCGCAGCCCACATCAGGCAGGCGGCTAAGGCAATGGCGTATTTCATCGTGGTTCCCCTCAGTGGCTTTTCGAGCCGCTTTACGGGGAGAGACTACACCAGGTGGACTCAGGGATTCGGTGCGCCGTAGGTATCCAGCTGTTCACGCAGCCGGCGTGCCCAGACCTGCGCGAGGCGCCTTACCTCGCTTGCATTACGAACGCGGTTGGATTCTTGCAGGCCGATACCCGTGCTGGCCTCGGCCGCGCGTCGATCAACAGCGCGCGCAAGGATGGTCTCGGTAATGGAATCACGAAGCTCAAGTACAAGGGTCGCTTCGCCCACCTTGCTGATGAACACGGCGTCGCGGACGCCGGTAGTCTCGGGTGGCACGTAGGAGACGACGTCGAGTAGCTTGCCGCGGACAAGCAGCACATCAGGGCCCGGCGTGTTGGTGAGTTCGAAGTGCTCACTTTCTGCGAGCGCCTTCACGAAGGCCTCCGCAATGATGCTACTGAGCGCTTCTTTTTGGCGTTCGGTCACTTCATAAGGGCCGCCGCGCGATCGTGCAGACCAGGTTTTACCTGACTCGCCGCCCGGCCGAAATTCGATGCCGGCGCCTTGCAGCAGGATTTTGTTGTACTGCGAAATATCGATGCCGGGTCGCGCCCAGGCCTCATCGGACTTCGAATTGGCGACGGGGTAGAGGCCGTCGAACGTAACTTCGCCGCTTTGGTCGATCGTCGGCGGTGCCGACGTGCACGCCGCTACGATCACCGCGGAAACTGCGGCAGTCAGAGTCTTGCGAAAACGCGTCGCTCGAAGAATCGCGTTCGTGTCGCGGCAACAATCAAACATCTTGAGTTCCGCAGGTCTTCAGAATGAGTAGCCCAGCGACGTAATGACGCCGTAGTCATTCTTTTCCGCATCGGGAACGATTGGGTCGCTATCGTAACTGTTGTAGAAGCTGACTTGCCAGAACAAGTCGGCAATGAGCTCCCAGCGGAAGCGCATATCAAACTCCGCACGCACGCGCCCGGTGTCGGTAAGGTTTGGGAAGACCAGCAGGTTGCTGCTGAGATCAAGTTCCGGCGAGTCGTAGCGGAACCAGTCCCAGTTGATGCCTGCGAAACCCTCAAGCGAGTCCTTGTCGCTCAAGCCGGCGCTGACGTTTTCGCGACTCACCTGCACACCCCCTGAGACCAGCAGCGACATCGCGTTGGACTGGATCAGGTAGCGCCCGCCGCCGGCGCCCACCGAGGTCCGCAGGTCGAGTCCCAATTCGTCATTGCGGTCGATGCGAACGACGGCGCCCGTGCCCCAGCGTTTGGGCCACAGCCGCGTATATTCGAAGTCGAGACTCTTTCGTTGGTTCGACTCCACGCCGTCGCTATCGGAAACGATCACATCGGCATTCAGCGAGTACAGACGCTTCTCCGTGCGTGCCACCAGATCAAACCCGGCATTCAGTTGCTCGACTTCCGTCGACTTGGCGAAGCTGTAACCGAAGGTCACGCCAGCATCGATACGGTCGCGAGCGCGTTTCTCGATCGGTGTCATGAGAATGACCTCGGCCATCGCGAGCGTCACGGGGCCCTGAGCGGTTTCCACGACGACGTCGCTGGAAGCCACGGCGGTACTCAATGGACCAAGGAAGCGGGTGCCATCCTCGATCTCCACCTGAATGTCCTGGCCGCTGACGAGCGTGGCCACCTCATCCCATTCAATGGGAATGGTGCCCGTAGCTGCTGAATCAAATCTGAGCTTGCCGCGCTCCAGTGACTTGAGTTCGCCCGAGAGTCGATCGCCGTTGCGCATCGTTACGACGTCGGCATGAACCACAGTCGACACGAGTGCGGCGAAGGTGACCAACAGATATCGAGAGTTTTGCATGGCTTGCAGGTGAATTGCGGCGACGAAGCAGAGTTATAGCGGACTATCCCGTATTTTGCTCCTGGTAGACGTCTTCTAGTTCACCGGCGCTGAGCGGCGCTATTTGCAATGCGCGATCGTGCGGCGCATGTCTGCACTCGGGGGCCTCCACCCTGAGATCACAAGGGCGGTACGATGAATGCTTCTCAATCAAAGATCGGAGGCGTTCGATGACAACGCCAACCCCTATCGCGTGCGACCTACATGACCACATCGAGGTCGCCTGCCTCTTTCGCTACGAGCTTGCGATTCAACTGCGGGATGGCACCTCGGTGACGGGCAAGGCGTTGACCACGCGTACGCTCGGCGACAAGACTGAGCATCTGCTGCTTGGCACCAAGGGAGATTCGACGTCAGTGCCGCTGAACGATATTCGCCAAATTGACGTTACGACTCCGGGAGCGCGGTTTTCATCGCTATCACTCTAGCAGGCGTCTTATTCCCAGCTACCACCCAGCGCGAGATTCAGATTAATCCACTCATCAAGTTGCTCGCGGCGGGCCGTGACCACGGCGGCGTCGGCCGACAGTGTGTTGGATTGCACGACGAAGACGTCGAGCAGGTCTGTTTCGCCTTCTTCATAGCGTAGCTGCGCGAGCTCGAAGGCTCGGTTCTGTGCGTCTGCGGCTTCTTGCAGTGCTTTTACGCGCACGGCAACGACCCGGTTCTGGTCGAGGCTGTTCTCAACTTCCTGCAGCGCGTTGAGGACGGCTTGCGCATAGGCGGCAATGGCCTGACGCTGCACAGCGCTGGCCGCATCGATCTGTGCGCGACGCAGCCCTGCGTCGAACAGTGGGCCAAGCAGAGCCGTGGCGAGCGACCACGTGCCATTGTCGGGGTCGATCGCATCACTGAAATCGAGCGCGGCGATATCCAGCGCGCCCGACAGGCTGAAGGTTGGTAATCGCGTCGCCTTCGTTGCGCCGACGTCACTAAAAGCGGCCCCAACATCCAGCTCCGCCGCGACCAGGTCCGGACGGCGCTCGAGCAACGTGCTTGGCACGCCCGCGCTTGGCAGGGCAGGCACTGGCGGCAGATCTGTGCGGCTCTCAAGAGCGTCGGCTGGATAACGTCCGACCAGCACCTCGAGTGCGCGGCGCGCGAGCCGCTTGCTGCCCTGAGTCTGTGCCAGCGTCGCCCTGGCGGTTGCAAGGTTGGCATTGGCCAGGGACGCATCGTAAGCATCAGCTGCGCCCAGTTCGCGTTGTGCCGAGACGATGCGCGCTGTCTGCGCCAGCGCGTCGAGCGACTTTTGCGCCACCGCTTCCTGCAGCTCCGATTCGATGAGCAGGAAATAGGTTTGCGCCACGGTGGCGGCCAGCGAGTACTGCGAGAACACATAGTCTGCTTCCGCCGACGCGGCCGCGTAAGCCGCCGAATCGCGTGACGCGCGCACACGACCCCAGACATCGAGCTCCCAGCTCAGCGACAGTCCTGAGGCATAGCTGTCAGCGCTGCTTCCAGCCACGGGGCCAGCTTCGGCGGCGGAGGCCGAATAATTCAGCGCCGGGAACAAGGCGGCGCGCGCCTGGCGCGCCAGCGCCCGAGACTGTTCCAGCCCCGCAAGCGCGGCCTGTAAGTTTCGGTTATTGGCCTGTGCCTCTACGACGAGTGCTGTCAGCACCGGGTCGTCGAACGCTGCGATCCAGCCAACCTGCACATCACCCACAGACTCCTGGGCGACCTGCCAGGCCGGCGGTAACTCGGGCAGGGCCGGGCGGGTGAGCTCAGGCAAGTTCGGCTTCTGGGCAAACGGCGCGCATGCCGTCAGAGCCACCGTGCTGGCAAGGAGCGCGAGTCGTTTCATGTCGTGGCCTCCGCCGTGCCGGCAATCTCGGTCGACTTGATGCCGAAGAGCAGTGCGTAGAGCACCGGCGTGACGAGCAGGGTAATGAGCGTTGCGAAAGAGAGACCGCCCGCGATCACCACAGTCATCGACTGGAAGAAGGCGTCGAAGAACAGTGGCAAGACGCCGAGCACGGTGGTGAACGCGCCCATCATGACCGGTCGCAGGCGGCTGGCTGCCGACTCGACGAGCGCGTCAAAACGGGGCATGCCGCTCGCGATCAGGTCGTCCGTGGAATCGACGAGCACCAGCGAGTTCTGGATGAGCAGCCCCGACAGTGACAGCAGGCCCAGGATCCCCATGAACTCGAATGGTACATTCGTCAAGTACAGGCCGTAGGACACGCCGACAATCGCAAGCGGCACGATGGCCCAGATCACGATGGGCTGGCGCAGCGCGTTGAACAAGAACACAACCACGAGCACCATCGCGAGCAGACCGATCGGTATCGTCGTGGCGAGGTCGCCCTGTGCCTCGGAAGAGTCGCCAGCCTCACCACCCCAATCCAGAGAGTAACCGGCGGGCAGCGGCACGGCTTCGATAAGTGGCTGAATCGTACTCAAGAGGTCAGCGGTAACGACGCCTTGCGCAGGGTCGCATTGGACGGTGATCGTCATGACGCGATTGTCTCGAAGGATGCGCGCATCTCGCCACGTCAGTCCCGGCCGATCGATGACCTGCGCAAGAGGCACAGACTGCCCCGTGGTCTTGCTCAGAATTGGGATGGCCGGCACGTCCCAGGGTTCGACACGCTCGTTGCTGGGTGCGCGTGACACGATTGGAATTAACTCATCACCTTCGCGGTAGAAACCGCGAGTGATGCCGTCGAAATTCTCGCCCATGGCTTCGGCGAGGTCTTTGCGTGTGATACCGATACGTTCACCGGCATTCTGCGAGTACTGCGGTGTGAGTACGGGGACTTGCCGGCGCCAGTCGTCCTTGACCAGGATCGCGCGGCCATCGGCGTGGATGATGGCTTTGGCCTCATTGGCGAGCTGGCGCAGAACCGCGGGATCGGGCCCGGAAAACTCGGCCTCGATTTTCGAGCCGCCACCGGGACCCATGCGGAATCGCCAGACCTTAGTCTGCCCATCGGGAAATTCGGCGTCGCCGTAAGCTTGGATTTGCTCAATCAAGCCAGTGTTGAGTTCGTAGGCGCTCGTTTTCACGAGCAGCTGACCATAGTTCGCGCTCGAAGAGGCGGCGTCGTAGACCAGCATGTAGCGCAGCGCGCCCTTGCCCACGAGCGTGTGCACCGACTCGACGCCCTCAAGATTGCTTACGAACGCTTCCATCCGCTGCATGTCCCTGTTGGTGCGCTCGATATCAGTGCCCTGTGGCAAGTAATAGTCGACGATAATCTGGGGGGTGGTGGACGCCGGGAAGAAGCCGACCTTAACCTTCCCAAAGACGACGATCGCGGACGCGAAAATGGCGACCGTGACGACCAGGGAGATCGTCTTGTTCGCGAGCACGCCGCGGATGAGTTGCTTGTAGGCGCGCATGAATCGCCCCTCGCTGCTCTCGCCATCCACGACAGGCTTCGTTGGTGATGGAAACAGGTGATAGCAGAGCAGTGGTGTGATCGTGAACGCGAACAACCAGCTCAGGCTCAAAGCGATCATCACCACCCAGAACAGCGAGTTGGTGAATTCGGCCGTGTCGCCAGGTGCAAATCCAATGGGTGCAAAGGCGATGACGCCTACGAGCGTGCCGCCGACAAGAGGACGCATATTCTTGCGCGCGACCTCTCTGGCCACCTCCAGCTTGTCGCGCCCCTTGTTGACGCCAACAAGGATGCCGTCGGTGATCACGACACCGTTGTCGACCAGCATGCCCAGCGAGATGATCAGCGCACCCAGTGAAATCCGGTGCATCGGGACACCACCGAGCCACATGAGCAGCAGCGTCGCCGCCATGGTCAGCAGTACGGTGAGGCCCATGATGAATCCGGAGCGATACCCCATGAACACGAGCAGGGTCACGAAGACGATGACCAAAGCAGCGACAACGTTGGACGCAAAGCTCTGGATGGATTCGTTGACCACCTTGCCCTGATGGTAGTGCTCGTGGAGTTCGACGCCTAGAGGTAACAAATTGCCAAGCGTGGCGAGCTTCGCGTCAATGGCCGCGCCCAGCTTGACCACGTTATCGCCGGAAAGCGCCGAGACGCCCAGACCAATGGCAGGCTCCCCGTTCCAGCGCACGAACTGCTCGACCGGGTCCTCATAACCGCGCGTAACGTTCGCAATGTCTCCGAGACGGGTGATTGTGCCGTTCTGATCGTCGGCAACAAGCAGGCCCTCGATCGCCGCGACAGAGTCGATCGCCCCCGTCGGGCTGATTTCGATACGTGAGTCGCCCAGCCGCATGTTGCCGGCGGAGGTCACGGTATTCTGCTGCGAGAGGGTGTCGTAAAGCGTATTGAGCGATACGCCGAGTGCCGCTGCGCGTTGGCGGGGAATCTCGACGTAGATGACTTCGTCCTGCTCGCCGAGTGTGGCGACCTTGGCTACACCACTGACAAGCAGCAGCTCCTTGCGCAGCGACTCGGCGATACTCGCCAACTCGGCCGATGAATAGCCTTCACCCGTTAGCAAGTAGTAGATGCCATACACATCACCAAAATCGTCATTGACGATGCTCGAGCCCGCCCCCGGCGGCAGGTCGCGTTGGGCATCATTGACGTAGTTGCGGATCTTCGTCCAGACAACGGCTAGCTCAGAGCGGCTCTTGGAATACTCGAAGCGAACCTCGACCGTCAATTCCGACATGCCCGCCGTTGACGTCGAGCGCACTGACTTCACTTCGGGCAGCTGCTGCAGTTTGGCTTCGAGCGGCTCTGTGACTTCGTTCATCACCTCGATCGGGCTGGCACCCGGGTAGGGCGTAAACACCTTGGCGATGCGAATCGTGAACTCCGGGTCCTCGAAACGCGGCATGTTCTTATAGGCAAGCCAGCCGCCCCAAAGGCACAGCGTGGCGACGATCCCGCAAATGAGCGGGTTGCGAATCGAGAGGACTGCGAGATTCATAGTTGTACCCGCACGCCTACTCGGGCTGCCATTCGCGAACCTGCATACCGTCGGCCAGGAAGGAGACACCCGCCGCGACGATAGTCTCGTTGCCCTCAAGCCCGCTTGTCACAGTCACGTTGTCCGTAACGTCCTGGCCCAGTGTGACGGCGCGCTTTTGAAGTCGCATGTCATCACCCACCACCCAGACGAACCGCTCAGCGCCTTCGGCCAGGATGGCATCGATCGGTACAGCGATGCCTGCCGCTACGATGTCGCCGCTGGTGCCCTTGAAATTGAAGGTCGAACGCACGGTCGCGGTCATACCGGGTAGGATCAGCAAGCCTTCAGGGGGCGCGAACGTAAAACTGATCTGGTAGGTCTGTGTGCTTGGATCAGCCTGCCCCGACAATTCGCGAACCACCGCAGGGATTTCCAGCTCCGGTGCGGCGTCGAGAATCACACGGGTGTTAACCGGCTCGAGTTGCGGTATGCGCGCAATAATGGTCCCCGGAATATCGATGATGGCCTCGGTCTCACCGCTTTGGAGTACGACGACGGCTTCCTTGGCTTGGACATTCTGAAATTGCTCGATGAGGACGCGCGATACCCCCCCGGAGAACGGTGCACTGATGATGGTGTCTTCGAGGGCTTTGCGTGCGGTATCGACGGCCGCCTGGCGCACCTCAAGCTGCGTTTGCCGCTGTTCGAGCACGCTTTGGGATATAGCGTCCTGGTCGCGAAGGCGCTGAGCGCGTCGATATTCAGACTCCGCGTTTTGATATTCGGCCTGGGCTTGAGCCAGGTTGTTCTCAGCATCGCGTTGGTCGAGCTTCGCGATGATGGCGCCGCGCTCGATTTCCTCGCCTTCGAGGACGTTGAGTTCAACAATTTGCCCCGCAACTGGGAAGGTCAGCTCGGCCGATTGCGCGGCACGAACCACGGCCGGAAAGCTCAGGTTTCGATTTTGTGACGCATTGCCGACGGTAATAAGCTTCGCCGGTCGAATGACTTCAGCCGTTTCCGGTGCTGATGTCTCGCCACATGACGCCAGTGCGGCCGCCGCAGTGATGACGGCTGCCAGCCGCAGATACCCAACCATGCTTGCTCTCCCGGTCAAGTTGTTGGCAGGCGTATCGAATTCAACGCCCAACAGTTCTGGCTCGAATTGTAGCGGTTTGCACCGACGAGCTGGGCACAGCGTACGCGAAGCAGGCCCAAAATTGTATACACTGTCAGTTCTTGACTGCTTCGGCAACACTGAGACACGACCGCGTCAGCGGTCCAACGGACGAGATGTCGTGACGACACGTCAACAACACTACTTCACGGAGCGCGCTGAGGGTCACGCTAAGCGTGCGCGAACACGTGCGGCTTTGCTCGACGGTGCCATTTCGGTGGTTGCACGACACGGTCTTGAGTCGACGACGATTCAAGCGGTGACGCGCGCAACGGGCGTTGCACACGGCACCTTCTACAACCATTTCGATGATCGTGAAGACCTGCTTGTGTCTGCGGCGATCGCGGTCCTGGACGAGATCAACGTGGGTGTTCAGGCCGCGGCACAGCGTTTCCCGCCCGGGGTGGACCGGCTGGTCATCGCTGCGGCGAAAACCATCATGGAAGCGGTCTCGATTCGCGAGTTTGGCCATCTGCTGGTCGCTGCGGTGGGCCGATTCCCACAAGTCACCGATCGTATTCGACCTAAGCTGCGTGCCGATTTGCGTGCAGCACACGCTGCTGGGGTGGTCCGGGTGGCGCCGACTCGTCTTCTGGACGAACAGATTGGCGCGCTGCTCGGCCTGGCCATCCAGCGCGTGTTGTCGGGCGGGCAGGTGAGCCGTATTACGCGAGAGACGGCGCATGCCATCTTGCGCCTGTTGGGTCAAACACCGGACGAGGCGGCTGAGACGGTCGCCAGAGTATTCAAGGTGATGTCATGAGCCTTGCCGATCGCACACCGCGCATCACGGTTGGCTATCCCGGTTTGCTCGCAAGTCTCGTCTTGATGATGCTGCTTGCGCCCATCGCCGAGCCGGAGGGCTCGCTACGTTTTGCCACGAGTCTGGTGTTTGCCTTTTTGCTGGTGTTCTCCGTCTGGACCGTCAGTCACGAAGCGCGCGCTACGATGATCGCATCGGCGTTGGCGCTCATTGTCTTCTTGGGCAGCACGCTCATGGACTGGTTCGATCTCGGACAGACCTTCGGCGTGTCGATACTTATTGTCGCGTGCCTGTTCTTCGCCTATGTCGCGAGCCTGGTTCTGCGTGATGTCTTCTTGTCGCGGACCGTCACGGCCCAGACCATCATGGGCGCGATCTGCGCCTACATCTTGCTGGGCATGTTGTGGGGCTACCTCTATAGCCTTGTCAATGCGCTACAGCCCGGCGCATTCAGCGACAACATCGAGGGAACCGGGCTCATCGGCCGCTTTGTGTACTTCAGCATGGTCACGCTGACGACGCTCGGCTACGGCGACATTACGCCCGTGTCGGCGGTCGCGCGCGGCCTGGCCGTGGTCCAGGCGACGCTGGGACAGGTCTACCTGACGGTGCTCGTCGCGAGACTCGTGGGTATCCACCTGACTCAAAACGGACGACCAGAGGGCGACTAGCGCCGGGCCAGCAAGCCTTGGACCTTGCCTTGCCGGTCATTCGGCGCGACGATCGAGCCGTGGCCATTGCGGGAGGGGAGTGCGGTGCACCGACAGACTCGAACAGGCAGCCTGCGCCGAGCCGGCTGGATCATGGCGTGGATCATCACCGGTATCACGTCATTGGCACGGGCCGAAACGCCCCGATTCGATCCGCTTGATTCTCTGAGCCCAAAGACCTCGCGAGCCGATGCGCTCGCATTACCACTGCAGACGGTCACACTGTCGACCGTTTCGCTGGAACAGGTCCGCCTGTTCTACGTTGAGGGCATGGGTATGACGTTAACGGGCCCGGTTGTCGTGCCGCGTGACGTCAAAAAGCAGCAACGCGCCCTCTGGGAGATCCCCGACACCATTGGCTGGCAGGAATATCACCTGACACGCCACGGCGCGACGATCAGCGATCGGCCCGCGATGTCGGTGCGTGTACTCGTGCTCGACACACCCACGCCCACGATTCACGCCTCCTGGAATGCGCGCAGCCTGGGCGGCTTTTCGATGGGCTTCCCGAACCGCCAACAGCCCGCGCTCGACGCGCGTATTCGCAAGCTCGGCTTTGGTGCACTCAATGCACTGGAGATCTACGACGTACCCAGGACCGACGGCTCTCCCTACACGATCCACGAGACGATCTTCAACGCGCCCGATTTCGTACACGCCGTGGGCATCGACCGCGTGGGCATGCTGCCGCTTGGCGCCGTTGACTCCGAGACCGGGCTCGGTGGCCCCGGCTATTCAGCTCAGGTCGTGGCCGACAGCGATAACGTGCTCGCGTTCTACACGGAGGTGCTCGGTCTCGAACTGCGGCGAGACGCCGTTTGGCAGAGCGCCGGCGAGGACGGCGCCATGGCCCTGCCCAATGGCACAGCGTTTCGTTTTTCGATTGTCTTCGCAAAGGGCTACGGCCCAGGCGGTCACTTGCTGTTTGTCGACTACACGAACGGTGAGGGCATCGAGAACAACGCACCGCCGCGCGTGCCCAACCGCGGCATCGGTATGTGGAGCTTTCCGGTGACCGATCTCGCCGCGGTGGCGCGCCGCGCGGCGGCGTTCGGCGCCCGCATCGTGCACAAAACGGTTCGCATCGACGATCCGCTGCACGGTGCCGTGCGCGCCATGACGGTGCTCGCGCCCAACGGCTTTCTGGTCGAGCTTTACGAGGTGGTGCCATGAGACGTCTTGCGGTCCTCATCACGCTACTCGCGCTTTATGCGGTGGGGCGCGCGGATAGCGCTTCGGAGACGGGCCTGTCCGGCTGGAGCGAGGCGGTGATTACGACCGTCAGCGTGGACGAATGGGTCGGCTTTCTGACAGAGCACGCGGGCTGGGAGGTTCGCGCGCGGGGACCCGTCGACGCGGGCCTGCGCGAGCTCTGGCGCTTACCGGAAGACGCGAGCGGTGAGGAGGTCCTGCTGGGCAACACGGGCGCTGACCACGGCTTCATTCGCCTTGTGGCGCTGGAGCGTGTCTCGCAGGACTGGATTCGCGCCGACACGCGGCCTTGGGACACGGGCGGCCACTTCGATCTCAATCTGCGTGTCCGCGGTTTGCACGAGCTGCGTAAGGCAATGCTCGCGGCGGGCTGGCAAGGTGACAGTGAACCCATTCAGTTTACGTTCGGACCATTTGAAGTCATCGAGTGGATTGCGCAGGGTCCGGACGGGGTGCGTCTTGCGGTTATCGAGCGGCTCAAGCCGGAGCTCGAGGGCTGGCCCAACCTCCGGGTTCTGAGCCGCACCTTTAACGCGACGCAGACCGTGGCAGACATGGCCACGGCGCGCGATTTCTACGAGAAGGTCCTGGGGATGCAGACCTATCTCGAGCATCGTGGCCCAAGCAATGACGCGGGCCCTAACGTGTTAGGCCTGCCGCACGATGCCGCGGCGCGCGTCGTGCGCGAGATACGCATCCTGCACCCGCAAGGTGTCAATGACGGCTCGATCGAAATCCTGTCATTCGAAGGCGCTACGGGGATTGCCGTTGATGACCAGGCCTCGCCGCACAATATCGGGCTCTCGGTATTGCGGTTCCCCGTCGACGATCTCGACGCAACGATGGGCGCGCTCGAAGCACGTGGCGCGGTGTTCGATGGGCCGCCCGTTTCACTGTCCCTGGCTGGCGTTGGTCACGTAAGCGCCGTGGCACTGCAGTCGCCCGAAGGCGCTCGGCTCGAGCTCTTTGAGCGATTGCGGTAACACGAGGACAATCCGAGCAGGGTGCGCGACTGCCTAACGCTCGGTGGTTTACTCCGCTTCGATCAGCGGCACATACAACGCAAGCTGTGCATTGACGTCGGACTCGAGTTTGGTCTCGAGTTGGTAGAGCCGAGCGACCTTGAGGGGCGGCAGGACTCTTCGGAATGCCTTGAGGTGTTTGCGCTGCACCTTGACGAGCTGCGCCTTGACGGCCAGGTAGTCCTCAACAAAACCTTCCGCCATGGGTTCTGTCACGGTGCCCGCCCAGTAGGCCTCGAGATAGGTCGCGATAATCTCCGTCTGTTGGTCGCGAACGATATGCATGTCAGCTGCATAGTCGCGGTAAACAGGCCAGAACGCGGTGTTCTCTTCGTCGGTGAACCGCATTTCCTCGCGCAGGATTTCCTCCTGCGTCGATTGGAGCACTTTGCGGGATTCCGCAAACGAACGAATCGCAGACTCTGCACGCTCGTCGGCTTGCGTAATCGCAGGCGCCAGGATTTCGACGATCAGCAGGGCGATAGTCATGATGCGCATGTTGGCTCCCGTCGGTCGAGACGCGCCTGATATCGTCGCGCCGCTTGTGCCGCCAATGCGATTCGATACACTCAGAACCAATTTCGCGGCGGATGCTGAGGATAGCAAGCATGGTGAACCAGCACCCAGGGATCTGCAATACGGCGCGCCGTGTCATTGCGGTCAGCGCGGCGACGCTGGCGGTTATCTGGCTTTCAGGTTGTGCGACCAGCGTTGAGTCGACGACCTACCGCACGCCACCGGAGAGAAACATCGAGTACGCGCAAGTCGCGACCGATGCGGACTTCAGTCGCTACAGCAAACTGCAACCCGAGCCGCTGGGGATCTACTTCCCCAAGAATGTGACGTTGCCCGACGCCGACAACCGGCGTATCCGGCAGATCTTCCGCGCGGCGTTCCTGGCCGAGCTCGAAGGCTTTGAGCTTGTAGGTGAGCCTGGCCCAGGTGTCATGAACGTCCAGGGCTCGCTGATCGACATGCGCAGCGGCGCCGGGGTCATTCCCCAGCTTCGGCGTGGCATCAACGAACTCGCCACGCCGGGAAAGATCGTCTTCCTCATGGAGATGCATGATTCGGAGACGGGACGCACGCTCGCCCGCGGTGCGGACAGTGCGGCGGCGCCCGTGCTAGCCACCGAAGCCGGTATGGAGACGGACTGGGACAGCGTCGAGGTCGCGGTTGCCCGCTGGGCCCGGCTGTTTCGTCAATTCCTCGACCAAAACCTCGCGCGCTAAGAAAAACCGCCGACGTAGCGACAGAATCTCCCGCCCGGGGCGACTGAAGCCGAAACGGGTTGATCACCTCGGTACCCTAGACTTGGCTTTCGAAGCACTGATTCGGCAATACGGCGATATGGCCTGGCGTATCGCGCTCTCGCACGAGCGCAACGCGGCCATTGCCGAGGAGCTCTACCAGGAGATCTGTTTCGCACTGTGGCAGGCGCGCGAGCGTATCGCTGAGGCAGACAGTCCGCGCGCGTTTGTCGCGCGCGTTGCCATGAACCAGGCCGTATCGCATGTGCGCCGTGAGGTCCGCCAGCCGGATGTGGTCGCTGACGCCGACGCTGAATCGCGGCCAGGAGACGCGGGCGTCGACGACGCCATCGAACGATTCGAGCAGCAACAAAAACTGCTGGCTGCCGTCCAGGACCTGCCTTTGAACTGGCGCTTGCCCGTGACGCTGACGCTTGAGGGCTTAAAGCCCCAGGAAATCGCCTACGTGATGGGTACCAGTGCCAACACGATCTCGATGCGCCTCTCGCGCGCCAAGAAAGTCCTGCGGGAGCGCATGGCGGATACACCCGATAATAACGGTGAACCCGATGAAACCTGAAGACACGTTGCACGAATTTAATGAGCTCTGGCAAGCGCTGCCTGATGAACAACGTCAGGCGCGACCTGTGGCCGACGTCGATCGGCGCCGACGCCGCCAGCAGCTCTACCTGATGACCGAGCTCGCCGTCTCGACGATTGGCAGCATTGTCGGCGCGGTGCTCATTGCCAACGGCTCGATCGCCATCGGCATCGCAGCGATCGCCTACTCACTGTTTGGCGGCGTACTGGGGTGGTGGACTCGTTCCGGCAACCTGAGCGCCCTGTCGACGAGCGTATCGGCGCGGTTGGATTCGCTGCAGGCCATGTACCGCGCACGACGCAATCACAACGCCGCAGGGGTGGCGATGTTTGCCGTGGCCATTGGGTTCTACCTCTATGTGCGCGGCGCGCAGGCTGCACCACTTTCCGGCGTCGATGTGAGCATCCTGCTGGCGCTTGCGGGGATGGCCGCGTTTTACCTGCACCGAACGGTCCGATCGCAACGCGATCTCGCAGAACACACCGCGCGCGTCGGCACGCTTAGCGAGGACGCCTGACCCAGCGGCGCTAGTTGCAGCCGCTGAGCGCAGTGATCCAGTCGGAGACCAGGGTGACGCCGTCCGCGTCGACGACATTTGACCCAAGCGGTGGCATCGCGTGAATGTCGCGACGCTGCATACGTTCGACGACCAGTGACGTCGCCGCACTGCCTGGGTTGATGAGCTCTGCACCCGCGATCCCCAAATCACCTTGTAGCGGCGTTGCCGCGCACGCGTTGGTGTTGGCAAGCGCCGTGTTGTAACGCAAGTCCATCGTCGACGGTGTCGGACCGTTGGGTCGGTGGCAGCCTGCACAGTTGCTGTGCAAATAGGCGCGGGCGCGGTCATCGAGGCTGGCACCCGAGTCGGCCGGGTCTGCGAGTGCATCAAGGCCCGCCACAGGGCCGGGCAAGGCGCTGCTAAACATCATGACGTGTTCAATGGTCTCGAGCTGGTTGGACGTGCGGCCCGTTTCTGGATAGGTGAAGGGCTTGTTGAGCTGCGCGATTTCCGGTCCCAACGCGCGCCCTGCGGCAGCCGTGTGACAGGCCATGCAGCCTGACTCGGACGGGTAGATCCAGTCCTGGCCATTGATGTTGACCACCTTGCCGCCGCGCACGCGCGTGGCTTCGGTTTGCGCCGTATTCCACTCGTAGGTGTAGCCCGCCCAGACGCCATCGGGATGGCGCATGAGATGTCGTGTCTCGACAAGCGCGCCGCCCAGGCGGAAGTTCTTCACGATAACGGTGCCCTCGGGGAATTCGAAGTCACCGCCTGCGTTGATGTCGATCGTCGCGCCGTTGGGCAGGCCGATGTAGCGGTCCTTGACCGCGCCGTCCGACCAGAATGGGGCATTGAGGTCGTAGGGCAGCAAGCCAGAGTAAGGTTGGGTCACATCGCTCGAGTCCACGCAACCCGTCGCCGAGAGCTGGTCAGGGATCGTGTCCAGAACGGGCGCGCCCGCCGGATCGAGTCGCCGAACGCGGCCCTGGCCCGTGCTGCCGTTGATGTTGACGACATAGATCTCGTTGTCGGGTCCGTAGGCCATCGCCGTCGGATTGATGCTCGAGTTGATGAGCTGATCGTTCGTGTAGCCGCCCTGGCCGTCGGGTTGCGCGGCCCAGAAGCGACCTGAACCGTAGTCGGAGAAGATATAGCGACCGACAAGACTCGGTATGGCGCTGCCGCGGTACACCTGGCCACCGGTAATTGAGTTGCCGAGGCTGTGGCCGTACTCCGTGACAGGGTCCGTGAGATTCAGCCCTGCGCAGTCGCCCGCGTTGCCTGTGTTGGACGTGCCTTCCTTGCAGCGCCAGCCATAGTTGCCCCCGAGCTCCACGAGGTCGACTTCCTCAACGGCGTTCTGCCCAACATCTGCGAGCCAGAGGTCGCCGTTATCGGGGTCGAAGGTCCAGCGCCAGGGGTTGCGAAAGCCCCAGGCAAAGATCTCGGGGCAGTTGGCGGCGTTGCCTGCGACCCCGCACTTCGGGTTGGCCGCAAAGGGGTTATCAGCTGGGATGTTGTAGTCGGCGCCTGTGCCGTTCACATCGATCCGCAGCATCGCGCCGAGCAGCCGCGTGTTGTCCTGCGAGCGTGCGAGCGGGTCATTGCCGCTGCCGCCATCACCCAAACCGATGTAGAAGAAGCCGTCGGGGCCAAACGCGATGTCACCGCCGTTGTGGTTGTCGAAGTCCTGGTTCACCTGGAGCAGGATCTGTTCCGACGTGCCGGCACCCGGCGCATTGATGTCATCAACGATGAGGCGCGAGATCACCGTGCGCATGTTCGGGTTGCTGTTCTGGATCGTGTAAGAGAGAAAAACCTCGGGCGTGTTGGGGTAGTCGGGGTGGAAGGCCATACCCAGGAGGCCGCCTTCGGAGTTAGTGCGGATCGCGCGCGTATCGGTCAGGTCGTAGTACTCCGTCGCCGCAGTCGGATTGTTGCTCGGGAAGGTCATGATCTGACCGGGTTTCTGCAACAGGAACCAACGATTGCCACCGGGTTCAAGAAGCAGCTTGGTCGGCTGGGAAAAACTCGACAGCGACGGGTAGGGATCCGTGATGGACACGCTGGCATCGTCTGTCGGTCGCGCCGGCGCGACGCAGGTTACATTGTTGGGTCGCGTGTCGAGACCGAACAGGCCCGCTACGATATCGTCGTCGATGATCGTACCTGTCGCCGTGGCCTGGCTGATCGTGGCGTTAGTGGGCGCGCTCAGTGTGACCGTAAATGTCTCGTCGCCTTCGGTTTGCGCGTCGCCGACAATATCGATGGCGATGGTGGCTTGTGTCGTGCCGCCCGGAATCTGCAGTGTGCCGCTGACGGCGGTGAAGTCGGAGCCTTCGCTTGCCGAGCCAGCGGTGGTGGCGTAGTCGACGCTCGCATCAGCCACACTGCCGCCCGCGGGTACCGACGCCGAGGCGGAAACGGTGAAGTTGAGCGTGGTGACGCCTGAATCGCCTTCGGTGATCGAGGCGTCGCTGATCGCGAGCGTCGGATTGACGGAAACCGGTGTGGGCGCAGGATCACCACCGCCGCCACCGCCGCAGGCCGCGATGAACAGGCAGTAGATCCATGCAAAACGCTTGTAGGTTCCCAGTGTGGCAGGTTCGGAACATTCGCTGAACATGTCGTGTCCCCTCGACAGTTACTCGCACGTTGTACCGCGAGGCTAGCAAATGTCTTTGGGACCTGTGTCTCAGTTTGTGCGTTTGTCGCTGTATGGAGACGGTTCTCGCGTGAGATCAGAGCAAGCTGCGGATGTGGGCGATTCGGCACGCCAGTTCGTTCTCGAGCGCGTCCAGTTCTGAGAGCAGCAGTTCGCGGTGTTCCGTCTCATCCTCACGCGCCTTCATGAGCGACTTGAGTTCGCTGAGAGCAGACTTGAGGCTGGGTGCAGTCTCAAGCACATCCGTTTTCCGACCCTTGCCATCCGTAGCGGTTTTTTGCACCTGCGGAAACTCGTAGCTGCGACTGACGGGCAACAATGAGCCCTCCTTGCGCTTGTAGACAATGCGCAAGGTGTCGACACCCGCCAGACTGTTAACCATGTAAGTGCGGATTTCGCTGGGATTGAGAATGCCCATGTCGTTTAGCTGCGGGTACTGGCTCATGTCGGTTCGAACTCCCTGGGATCGCGAGATGCAGTCGCACGGTCTGCGCCGTGTCCCGCGTCATTCTGCAGGGTCTTGAGGCGCATGCCAAACGTCAAGGACCGCGCTGACACAAACGTCGGCGCGGCCCTGCGGTTCTATCCGGGCGGCGGTCAGGCGGCTACGGGTGGTGCAGGCTTGCGGTGATCAACGCCACCCGGCACGTAGCAGGCCACCGTTGGGACGGGGTTCGTCACCATGGCCACATCCGCGAAGCCGGCACTTTCGGCGCCTGACTCAACCGCGCTGCAGACTTGCGCGGCTTTGGGCTGGTTCGTCACACAGCGCAGCATCCCGTACTCGGCGTTGACGCGTGCACCTGCGATGCCTTCGCTTTGCTCGTTGGCCGCAAAGCGGCCGTAGGTGACGGTGAAACCCGGGGCGCCCGAGTCAAGCAGGAACTCCATGAGCTCGGGGCACTGCTCGCGCGGCGCGATGGCCGACAGCCTCACCTGGTCACGCAACAGCGGCCGTTCAGCGGCGAGATCGTCAATACCGACCCCGCGACCGCCGCTGCCGACATCGAACACGGCCTGGTCGCGCCAGTGCGAGTGGCCGCTCAGGTGGTCGATCGCGTTGATGATCTGCTGCATGTTGGCCTGGTAGTGGTGGTGCGACACGCGCGACGCCAGGTGGAACATGCCGCGGTCAATGACCATGCGGTACATGAAACCGCGACCCGGCAGGTGCAGCTCGCCGGCCTTGGCCATGGCATCGAAGACCTGGTCCGCGTCGCTTTCGTCGGCGATCACCATGAGCACTTCCTGCTCGTGTTCCTTGGTGATGCGCAGCCAGCCCAGGCGGTCGCGCAGGCCCCGGCCTTCGCCGTAGTAGACGATGGGGCCGTGCGCGCCTGCACTGATGGCCGCCTTGCTGACACGGTCAGAGAGCTTGTGCCCGACCGTGCAGTAAATGATGTTGAGATTCTCGGTGAGCTTGTGCCCCGACTGGGCCGCCGGTGTGTCATCGCGGGACGGCCAGACATTGAATTCTGAGCCGAAGTAGGCGTGGGCGCAGGGGGGCGAGTACAGCGCGCCCGTCGCCTGCTGGGGCAGTCGTGCGCGCTCGACGAGCGTGCGCTCGAGGTGTGGTACTTCGTCGTTGGGTGCGAGCAGGTGCACCATGGTCTTGGCCGGGCTGATCGGCGGCACGAAGCGCTGCCACCAGTGCTCGCGAAGCAGCGTGCCGCGGGCCTGCCAGATGATGGCGCTGCTGTCAGGCGCTTGCAGAACGGCATCGGTGATGCGGTCAACACCCGCAGAGGGCAGCACCGCGGTCACCATCGAAACGGCGTGGTCTTTGCTAAACATCAGTTGGCATCCGCTGGTGCGAGGGTTTCCACGGTCTCATCGACCTTGCGTTGTGCGCGTCGCTGCACGCGCTGCGTGTACAAGCCGACACCCAGGACCGTGAGGATCGGGCCGACCGAAGCCAGCGCCAGGATGCCGAAGCCGTCGGAGACGCCGGGAATGTTGGCGCCGACGCCGAGACCCATGGCGAGAACGAGCGGCACCGTGATGGGGCCCGTGGTCACGCCCGCGCTGTCCCAGCTGAAGTTCACGAACTCGTCGGGTGAGATCCAGGTGAGCACCAGCACGAGCAGGTAGGGCGGGGCCAGCATCCAGAACAGGGGTATGCCGTAGGCCATCTTGAAAATGCCGGCGGCGATACCGCAGCCCACGCCAAAAGCAACGCTTTGCATCAGGAGTTTCTTGCGGAACGCGCCCACCGTGATGCGCTCGACGGTGTCGCCCAGCGCGTTGAGTGCAGGTTCCGCGAGCGTAGCGCCGTAACCGAGGAAGAAGGCGAAGCAAATGGCCACGACCTTGCCCGCATCGGCGCCGAACAACGGGCCCTCGATGTGGTTGAGGCCCCAGGGGAAGATCTCCGCGAAAGCAACGGGTACGTTGCTACCGAGCTGCCCGCCGAGCGGTGTCAGGCCCAGCGCAATACCCGCGCCAAACAGAATCATGCCGACGAATGCGAAGGTCACACCTACGCCGACGTCATTTCGCGGCTGCAGTCGCTGGCGCAACACAATGCGCAGGACGAAGTAGAGGAACACGCAGAGCGGAATAATGGCGCGCAGGGCATCGGTAAACGCCGTCTTCGCGGTGGCATCGAGCGCGATCGTCGTGTCCCAGCTTTCGCTACTCGTAAACGTGAAGTCACGACGGTAGGGCTTGGTGATGACCATCTCGGGCTCAAGCACTTCGATCTTGCCGTTGACTAGGCGTGCGTTGCCGCCGTGCATAGCGAGTTCGTAGCCGTCAGGTAGCTCGCCGGAATCGAGGTAGGCCTGAAACTCCGCATCCGTAATCGGCTCGAGCGATTTCTCGATCTCGATGACGGGCTCGGCTGTGACATCTACGGCAGCGGCGACCGTGGTGTCGCCGCGGTAGTTGGGGCCGCCCCAGTAGTCGCCAGCCGTGTGGTGGTACATGGCCAGCATCAACACGGCCAGAATCGGGAACAGCGAGGCCAGGGTGACGATGCCAAAACCCGAGTTGCCGCCACCCGAGTCGCCGCTGACCACACGGCACACGCCGATACCCAGCGCCAGCACGAGCGGCACGGTGACCGGTCCTGTCGTGACTGCGCCGCAGTCCCACGCGAGTCCGAGTACGTCGGAGAGCAGGGGCACCTGGCTGAAATAGAATGACAGGCTCAGCAAACCGGCGACCGCGGGGATGGCCAGGTACTTGAGTGGCCACATAAAGAAAAAGCGCAGGACGCCGAGCATGACGGCGACACCCACACCCACACCGACGGCGCTCACGAGCTGGCCTGAGAAATCATTGAGCAGGCTGTAGAGCAGGGGCGCCTCGGCGGGCTTCACTCCGGCACCAGCCGCCTTCAGCACAGCGATCGCAGGTTCCGCGAACGTGGCGCCTGCGCCGAGCAGAAAGGCGAATACCAGGATCACGGGCATGCGGCTGTTCTTGGGCAGCACACTGCCGATCTCCTCGCCCAGTGGCATGAGCCCAAGACGCAGACCTTCCATGAAGAACATGAGCCCAACGGCGACCACAAAGATGCCGAAAGCGATCATTCCCGCGTAGGCGATGGGCAGCTGCAGGATCAGCAGCTGGAATACGATCAGGTAAACGACAATAAACCAGATGCCTTCCACCTGGTTCATGAAGTTGCGCTTCACGTACGGCCACAGGATACGCAGTGAGTCGCGCAGTCCAAGCTGGTAGCGCGGGTTATCAGGGACACCGGCCATTCGCCGCTACCTCGTTACATCGTCCCCCGGGCTAGCGGCGGTTTACCGTAATGCTTTAACGAGAGGTGAACTGAAACGTCTCTAGAACAGCTTGTGCGCGCCCAGCGCGTCGTCGCCGTCCGTGCTCGACAGTGCATGCGTGTAGTGCGCGCGCAGCGTGTCGGCACCCGTACTCGGCGTGGCATCGGCATCGTAGCGTTTGGCGTCGGCGTCCCAGACAAGCATTGACTCCGTTGCGTAGTAATGGCCGATGCGGGCGAACTCGGCTTTGGCCGCGAGGGCGGGAATCACGCGCGACAGCGGCGCCAGCAGAGCAATGGCCACGCGAAACAGCGTAACGGGCACGCGCCTGAAGGTCGCGGGCTTGCCAGCCAGTTCGAACAGCAGATTGCCCTGATCGAGCGGTGTCACCGCCGCGCCTGGCCCGCCGATGGGCAAGACGGCATTTCGGCGTCCGGCGTCGTCGATACTGTCAACCAGGTAGCGCGCGAGGTCGCGCTCACTGATCGGCTTGCACGCGGTCTCGGTACCCGTGCCGAACACAAGAAACGCTTTCCCGTCGCGAATGCGCGCCACCTGTCCCGAGATAGATTTGAAAAATGCGGTTGGGCGGATAATCGTGTAGCCCACTCCTGATGCCATGAGCTCTCGCTCGAAGGCGAGCTTCGCATGCTGGAAGGCCAGGCGTGGCTTCTGGACACAGAGGGCGGACAACAGGACGAATCGCGACACGCCGAGCGCCGGCGCCAGGTCCAGCAGATTGCGATTGGCGCCGTAGTCGACACGCTGCGCGTCATCAGGCGCACCGTTGCGCGAGGCCAGGCACGACACAATGGCGTGCGCATGGATATCAGCTAACGCGTGTTGCAGCGTCGCCGCGTCGGTCACTTCCGTGACCCGGACTTCGCAGTGCTCAAGTACGTCGGCACCAACGTGGCCGGGATGCGCTCGGACCAGCGCAATCACGTGATAGCCCTCGGCCACGAGCGCCGCTGCCACGTGTTGGCCGATGTAGCCTGTGGCGCCCGCGAGAACCACGGTCTGTTTCAACGCTGCCATATCGCGCAGCATGCCACGGTACACTGCGACGATGAATCGAAACGTTTTGTCATGGGTTCTGGGGCTGGTGCTGGCCGCCGGTGTGGTTGCGATCTGGGCGTCGAGAGCCCCGTCGGAGGCACCGCCGCCGGAGCGGCCTCCATCAACAGAGACGGAACCCGAAACCGGGGCGTCCGAATCGGCGGCAATACCCGCATCCACCGAGGCGGCCACTGCGGGCGTTGCGACCTACAGCATTGCCGAGCTGGAGCAAGCGTTGCAGCTCGCCACAGAGCGGCGTGAGCAAGCTGAGCAGGTCCTGGATGAATCCGAGGCCGACGTGGAACGGCTCGAGGCCTTTGTCGCCGAGATTCGCGCGCGCGGCGAAGACCCGGCCGACTACGCCGATGAGGGCCTTGAACAGTTCCAGCCGGCCTTCATGCGCTATCAACGCGCGTTTGCGGTTTTTGAGGAAGCCGAGTTGGTCGAGCAGGCCGCTCAAGATGCGCTTGCAGAGGCGAGGGCCGCAGCAAACCCTTGAGAAAAAGCCCGCACGCCAGGGCGGCGTGCGGGCTATCAGGGCTTAGCGCCGCCGGGCTATTCAGGCGGGCACAATCCTGTGCGCAGGATGTCGGGCGTCTGGCCTGTGGAACCCACGGTGTAACGGCAGCCATAGGCCGGGTTCGCTACGGTTGCGGGATCAAGTACATCGTCACCCTCAGGGCGGATGCCCTCGTTAACCCAGAGCACGAGATCGTCGAACGTCTGTACGAGTTCCTCTGCCGAGAATTCGCAGTGACCAATGGCGCGCGTCGCACGCTGCACGAGCAGGTCATCGCGGCCCCAGAATGCAGCCTCCTGCGCGTAGATCTGCTGCATCTTGAAGGGCACAAACAGATCGCCGAGCGTGTGCACGCTGAGTACGGGGATCGAAATGAAGCCCGTGAGTTCAGGGATGCGCTGCAGCTGCAGGAATCGCCGACGGTTGACGTTGCGGTCGCGACCGACGCGCAGCACGAGTTCGTTGAGGATGGCCTCAGCCGAGCTCTGACCTGGGTCACCATCGAGCTGGAACTGCCGGCGGCGGTTCTCGTAGATGTTGCCCGACACGACGCCGTCAACGGTGCCGTCCGCGCCCCAGAAGCTCACCAGCAGCGGCTGGAACACCGGGAAGCCCTGTTCGAAGATCGGCCGTTCGCCACCAGAGATCACGCGTAGCAGGTTCTTCAGATTTTCACCCTGCGGTGAGAGCTGTGCCGGGAAGCCCGCGCCGTTGTTTGCGAACAGCGTGCCGATCGTCAGCGGTAGTGTCGTCACCGCGTAATTGTCGGGCGGCGGGAACTGCGACTGCACGAGTGGATTCACCTCGGCAGCCAGTGCTTCGGCACCAAACTGGTAGTCCGCAAAGTACTCGAACAGCTCGACGTCACCCATGACGCCGCACAGCGGTGCCGCACCGTCGTATTTGACACCCCCTGAAAGTGCGCCCAGCACACGGACAAAGCGGCGGCACAGACGGCCGCGACGACCTTCCGGGCAACGGTAGTTCGGGAACATCTCGATAGCTGCGCCCGTGACGTGGCCACCCATGGAGAAGCCGGTGATCAGGGTGCGGTTCGGCTGACCGACTTCGCGCGCAAAAATTCGTGCCAGGCGGTTGGTGCTTTCCACGCCGTCTTTAACGTCATAGCAATTTTTCGAGTAGCTCGAAGCCGCCCACGCATAGCCGCGCAGCAGGAAGTAGTCGCGCAATGGCGGATTGTCGACGGTCAGCGGAACGAGTGCGCCCGTGGCTTCGTCGGCGATACAGCCGCGGAAGCCATGCGCGTACATGACGAGATCGCCGTTCCAGTTGACGGGCACCTCGTAGCGGTAGATTGCTCCGTGGCTGTCGATGTCTTCGACAATGGTTTCGGTGAGACCCGGGATCGGGTCAAAGGATCCGGATTCGCCGATTGGAAAGACACGATCGTCTTGCGGGACGCCGGGTTGGTGGCTTGCAGTCGCCGATACGGCGACGAGGCAAGCGGCTGCGGCAAGCAGCCTCGCTCTTGTTAACATAATTTTCCCCCGTACGCGGCCGGTATCCCCCCGGATGTGGCCACGGTGCTTAAGCACGTTCGCGCACATCATAACGTGTTGTCATGGGCCCGCAACACAGCGGCCCGTGCGACACGAGCTGCGGTAGCTGCGACAGAGACTTAGCTGGCCTGGAAAAACGGCGTTGGGTTGGCCCCGTCGCGAATGTCGGCGCGGGCGCCGAACAAGGCAGCGAATTGATCGGCGGGGACGGGTTTGCCGAGCAGGAAACCCTGAACCTCATCGCAACCCAGTCGCGCGAGGCACTTGAGTTGCGCCTCGGTCTCGACGCCTTCTGCAACGACGGACAAGTTCAGGCCGTGGGCCATGGCAATGATCGCTGCACAAATGGACTGGTCTTCATCGCTGGTCGTGATGTCGCTGATAAATGCGCGGTCGATCTTGACGGTGTCGAGCTGGAAGCGACGCAGATAGGCGAGCGACGAGTAGCCCGTGCCGAAGTCATCGACGGACAGGTGGCAGCCCATGTCACGAAGCGCTTTGAGCGCGGCGCGCGTCTGAGGTGCGTCCTGCATGATCACGGACTCGGTGAGCTCCACATGAATGAGGCTCGGGTCGATGTCCACCTCTGCGGCAGCAGACTGAATGGTGCGCGCGGGGTTGCCGGTTCGAAACTCCACGCTCGACACATTGACCGCCACAGGAATCACGGGCTGGGAGAACTGGTGCCAGATGTCGATCTGGCGTGCGACTGCGTCGATAACCCACCGACCGATCGACTCGATCATCCCTGTTTCTTCCGCGAGCGCGATGAACCTGTCAGGCATCACGAGTCCGCGCGTCGGGTGCTGCCAGCGAATGAGCGCTTCGGCACCTGTCAGCATCTGACGCTTGATGTCGAACTTGGGCTGCAGGTGCAGCTCGAACTGGTCTGAGAGGATCGCCTGGCGCAGATCGCGTTCAAGCGTGAGCCTTTCCTTGATGCGCTCAGCGATGTCGTCGGAGTACACCAGGCAGCGGCCATTGCCGTCGGTGCGGGCGGCGTGCGCGGCGGCCTGTGCATTCTTGACGAGTGCATCGGCACGGTTGCCGTGGGCTGCGTACCAGGCCACCCCGACGTTGGTCATGAGTGCGATGCGTTCGCCCTCATCGACTAGGGTCTCGGAGAACCGCTGCACGATATGACCGCCCAGTCGCTCAGCCCGCTTGCCCGCATTCGCGCCGGCGATGACGACCGCAAACTCGTCGCCGTTAAGGCGCGCCGTCTCAAACAACGTAAGATCGTGGCAGGTACTCGCCACGGTATGCATGAGTCGGTTGGCGAGCGCCTTCAAGACACGATCGCCGGCACTGTGGCCCAGGCTGTCGCTGATGCGCTGTACGTGGTTGAAGTCGACCGCCAGTATGGCAACGGTGCCCTCCGAATTGCTGTGCATTTCGATCGCCGTGCGCACCTGCTCAAGGAAGCGCTTGCGGTTGGACAGTCCCGTCACCGGGTCGCTGTGCGCCAGACGTTCCATTTCGGCGTCGCGCTCGACCTTGCTCCGGTACCAACGCAGCGACAGCCAGGTTGTGAGTGCCAGCAGCAGTGCGTAGCCCGTGTAGGCCCACCAGGTCGCCCAAGGCGCCGGATGAACGCGCAACGTGAGCAACACGGTGTCGGGTCCCGGGACGCCGGCCGCACTAATGGCGCGCGCGTGCAGTCGGTACTCACCCTGGGTCAGATTGGTGTAGGTGAAGCGCCGCGCAGTCACAGGTGACACCCAGCCCGCATCGAAGCCTTCGAGTCGGTAGGCGATGCGGTTCTTCGCGGGATCCACGTAGTCCGGAACGGCCAGCTCAAAGGTAATGATGTCCTGGTCGTGTTTGAGATCGAGCTGCTCCAGGCCTTGCAGCGTCGTCGCGCCGGCGTAAGCCTGGTTGTCGATTTCGATGGCCGCGAGTCGCACCGACGGTGCCGCGACATCTTCGGAGACGCGCACCGGGATGAACGCGTTAAAGCCGCCCGCGCCGCCAAAGTACAGTCGCCCGTCAGGGCCGCGATGATGCGCGCCGAAATTGAATTCTTCGCCCTGCAGTCCGTGCCGCGTGTGGAACTTGCGAACCGAGAGAGTCTTCGGGTCGAAATGCATGAGGCCACTGTTCGAACTCAGCCAGAGGTGGCCACGTGCGTCGGGCTCGATGCCATAGATCACGTTGTCCGACAGCCCGTCACGCATGGAGATATTGCTGAAGCGCGGACTGGTCAGGTGCGAACCGTCGAGCGGCAGTACGTCGAGGCCGCGTCCCGCGGTGCCGATCCAGAGTCGTTGCGTGTCCGCATCGTGGTAAACCGCGTAGAGCCGGTTGGCGCTTAGCGTCCTCTCATCGTTTTCACTGGAAAGAAACTGCGTGGTTTTCGCTTCGACCGTGTCGTGGAAGAACAGACCGTCGCCATCGGTCGCAAACCAGAGCCCTGTACCGCCATCGCCCACGATCGCTGTAACGCGTGACTGCGCCAGCGTACTGCCATCTCCGAGACCGCTGTCGAGTCGGTCGACGGCGCCTGTCGCAGCATCAATCCGGTTCGCACCGCCACCGAAAGTACCGACCCAGATCGCACCATCAATCGTCTCGAACAGCGACATGACGCCGGCGGCCGAGAGTGTGGCCGGGTCCGCGGGATCGTGCGGGAAGCGCGTGATCTGGCCCGAATCGAGTGCTACCTCGAGCACGCCATTGGCCATCGTGCCGACCCAAAGCCGGCCGCGGCTGTCGAGCAACAGCGACATGGTTCGCAAACCCGCAAACGTGTCGCCGAACAGCGTTTCAGCCGGTGTGAGCTCACCGGTCTCAAGCGTGAGTCGCTGCAGCCCTTTACCCATGGTGCCGATCCAGACGTGACCGCGACCGTCGGCGGCGAAAGCCACAATGACGCTGTCGGCAAGATCGGACATGCTGTGCAGGCCGAGGGTCCAGCTGCGCGGGTTCCATGCGGCGACGCCTGCACCGCGCGTACCCACCCAGAGCACGCCGCCCCGATCCTGGAACAGCGTCATGACGTAGCTGCTGCCCAGGCTGCGGGCGTCGTCACGCCGGTTGGCGTAGGTCGTAAAGCGGTTCGCGTTTCGGTCGAGCAGACTCAGACCGCCTGCCGTCGCCACCCAAAGTCGTCCATCCGAGTCTTCGAGGATGTCGCGGACGTAGTCGTTGGCCAGTGCGCCCGGGTTGTCAGCATCGGCGCGATAGCGGCGCAACGTGCCCGATTCGCGGTCGATGGCATTGAGGCCGCCTTCATAAGTGCCCGCCCAGATCACGCCGTCCGACGTCTCGTGCACGGCAATTACGGTGTTGTCGGAAAGACTCGTGGGGTCGTCTGCATCGTTGACCCAGCGGCGCATGGCACGGCTGCCTGTCTCGCGTGCGTAAAGGCCTGCACTCGTGGCGAACCACTGCGTACCGCCGGCAGCCTCGATGATGTCGAAGACGGTCGCCGTTGTGGGAATCGCAATGGCCGGGTTCGGATGGTCGAAGCGTTCGACCTCGCCCGAGGCGACATCGATGCGGTTGAGCCCCGCGTCCCTGGTGCCAACCCAGACGGCACCGCGGCTATCGATATCGAGACTGCGCACCGCATCGCTCGACAGGCTGTTCGCGTCATCGGCGTCGAATCGGTAGTGCGTGAATTGGGCGGTTTGCTGATCGAAACGGGCTACGCCGCCGCCATCGGTGGCCAGCCACAGGTCGCCCTGGGTGTCGATCTCGATATCCCAGATGTAGTCATTGTTGAGACCGCCTGGCGCCCCGCGGTCGTAGACAAAGCGCTCCACGGTACTGCCGTCGTAACGGTTCAGTCCGCTCTCGGTGGCAACCCAGATAAAGCCGGCGGGGTCCTGTGTGACGCGCGTGACGGTACCTTGCGAGAGACCGTCCTCGATGGAGAGGTGGTCGAAAACCATGCGCTGGCTCGCAGTCTGCGAGTAAGCCGCTGACGCGGCGGCAAGACACAGGGTGAGCGTCACCAGGGCGTAGACGGACCCTGTCGCGCGTTGCCTTACGGCGCTGTGTCGTGAGCGGTTCATGCCATCCCATTCCCAGGGCGCGGGTTCATTCCCGCGCGCCGAAACCTACTCGTGTGGTGTCCTGCGGGTCGCGTCCTGCGGCGCTGCTGTGGGATCCACACGCTGCCCCCTGATGTAGCCTTGTCCCCAGATGTATCCCTGGCCCCAAACGTAACTTTGAGCCCAGACATAGCTTTGGCCCCAGATGTAGCCCTGGCCCCAGATGTAGCCCTGCCCCCAGATGTAGCCCTGTCCCCAGACGTAACCGTCCGATTCCGTGTAATGCGTGCCCTTGGCGTCGACCCAGTAGAAGGAGCCGTCCTCGGCAACGCGCACAGGCCCCACGGGGTGCTGCACACCGTCTTCGTCCACAAGAACATCATTGCCCTGGTTGGCGCAACCCTCAGCCTTGCTCATGGCGGCGAGATCCGCACGTACGACGCCAGCACCCTGGCGCAGTACACTCTCAATGTCGGTGCCGTTCTGATTGCTGACGGGCTGTGCCGAATCAATAAGGCGGCATTTCACATCGTCGGGCGACAGCCCCGGATTCATCTCAAGCAACAGTGCAGCGACGCCGCTCACAACGGCTGCCGATTGCGAGGTGCCCGACATCGCAAAGTGGCTCTGATTCCAGTGCTGCGAGTCCGGATTGCCGAGTGCAATCGAAGACTGCGACGGCATGCGACCAATGATGTGGCCTCCCGGTGCGATCACTTCAGGCTTTACGAAGCCGGCCGGCGTCGGCCCTGCGCCTGAGAACGTTGTGACAAAGTCGTCAGTCGGGTCCTTGGGCGTGTAGTTATCGCTGGTCGCGCCCACGGTGATAATCTGCGGCACGTTGCCGGGCACACCGATAGAAAAGTAGTTGCTACCGTCGTTGCTGGCCGATGCCACCACGACAATGCCCGCGTCCCAGGCCGCCATGACGGCTTGCGCCAGCGGGTCCTGCCAGTAGTACGAGCTCGGTGCTGCACTCAGTGAGAGGTTGAGCACGCGAATCTTGTGTTGCTCGCGGTTCGTGACCGCCCAATCGATGGCGCGAATCACGCTGGCGTAGGTGCCTTTACCGTCTGCGTCGAACGCGCGGAGTGCGACGATGCCGGCACCGGGTGCGATGCCTTCGTAGCCCGAATTGTCGAATGCCCAGCGGTTGCTCGCCGCAACACTGGTGACATGCGAGCCGTGACCCGAGTCGTCGCCGACGCCCGTTTTCACGATGGCTGTGGCGCCCGTGGTGTCGACCTCGGCGCGCAGGCGCATGTCGATACCGTTGAACATCCACGAGTCCCAGATGCCCGAGTCGACGACAGCGATCGTGACGCCAAGGCCTGTAATGCCCATGGCATGCAGCTCGCGCGCGCCGACCTGGTCGGCGTAGGCGGTGTAAGCGCCTGCATCGGCCGAGACGTTCTCGTTGTCACCGAACAGGCCCTGCTGGCCCGCATCTTTGGTGTTGGACAAGTCGGTCAGGAAGGCGTAGGTGAGCGCCGATATATCCTGCCAGCCGCTCGACGTCGTGGCCGAAGACGTAGCGGACCCGGCCAGCACGTCGCTCGCGGCAGCGACCTGCTGGGTTTCCGTTCCGGGTTCGTTACTGTGCTCGGACGTGTCGTTGTCTTTGTCTTTCTTTTTCTTTTTTTTCTTTTTCTTCTTTTTGTCTTTCTTTTTGCCGCTGGTCTCGACTGGTGTGTCGGCGAACACGGAGACGGATGGCGCCGCCTGCAGTGCAGCAACTTGCTCAGCGGTCAGGTCCGCATCGATCGCGTTGATGATGGCAAGTTCACCAATCATGAGGCCGTCGACGTCGGCAACCAGCTGCGCGGCAGTGGCCACGGAATCCGCAGAGACGATGTAGCGTGTGGTCTCGGGAGGTGCGGCATCGTGGTTGAGATGTGTCGTGCCCAGCACGGCTGCCGTAGCGGCGGCGAGAGCGATGACGATGCGGCGTTGTCGTTGTGGCATGGCGCAGGGTCCCTGATGAATGGTGCGACGCTGGCGTCCTGCCGGCGCTAACTGTCTGTGATTTGCGACGCATTACAGCAGTTGGCGCATGTCTACGGCCTAGACGATGTCGTTAATCGCCGGATTTGAGTGTGACTCGAGTCACATAAGGGGCCGGTTAAATGTTGCAGCCGTTACGAGCTTTGCCGATCTATGTCTCTGTGCAAGCAGCGGTTTCGCCTGTTTTAATGTCGCAACAGGGTCCGACAAGCAGCGGGGGCGAGCGGATGAGAAAGACCGGGACGATCGTGATTGCAATGGCCGCGTTGGCCGGATGTGCGAGCCGCGGGCCGAACACCGATTTCCTCGCGATCAACTATCAGCGTACGGCCCAACTTGAGGGGCCCGACCGCAACCCTGTGCTCGTGATCCCGGGGCTGCTGGGGTCGACGCTGCGAGACACGCGCACTAATGAGTTTGTCTGGGGCGGGTTTGAGGACGTATCCGTCAATCCGAATCAGCCCGAGGGACTACGCGCCCTGGCCTTGCCCGCATCGCCATCATTGGACGGGCGGGTCTCCGACGACGATGGCGTGGAGCCCACCTGGGTGCTCGCACGGGCGCGCGTCAAAGTGCTGGGCCTGCCCTTCAACCTCAACGTGTACGCGGGCATCCTGCAGGCGCTGGGCGCAGGCGGTTATCGCGACGAGTCCCTGGGAACCGCAGGCGCGATTGACTATGGCCCCGATCACTTCACCTGCTTCCAGTACCCTTACGACTGGCGCCGCGATATCGTCGAGTCCGCGCAACGGCTGCACGACTACATTGCAGACAAGCGCGCCTACGTAAAAGGGGAATACGCGACGCGGTTTGGCATCGAGGACGCGGATGTGCGCTTCGACATCGTCGCACACTCGATGGGCGGACTCGTCGCGCGCTACTTCCTCATGTACGGCGATGCGGATCTGCCTGCGGATGGCAGCCTGCCCGAGCTGACCTGGGCAGGTGCACGCTTCGTGGACCGCGTCATTTTGGTTGGCACCCCCAACGCGGGCTCGGCCTTGTCGTTTCGCAATCTCGTTAACGGCTGGTCGTTAGGGTTCCTGCAGCCCACCTACACGGCAGGCCTGCTCGGCACCTACCCATCGGTGTATCAACTCATGCCACGCAACGCTGCCACGCCCGTCGTGTGGCGCGACACGGGTGAGCCTGTGGGCGATCTTTACGCGCCGTCGCTCTGGCAGGCGCAGGGCTGGGGGCTGTCATCAGCCCAGGCCGACGCCGAGCTTCGACTGTTGTTACCCGGCGTCACGGACTCGGGGCAGCGTGCGGCCATCGGCCGTGAGATGCAGGCGCGGTTGTTGCGCCGGGCGAAACAGTTTCACCGCGCCATTGATCGCGAGGCGCCTTTACCCGAGGACCTGTCGCTCATGCTCGTCGTGGGTGACGATCGCAGCACGGCGGCTGTCATTGGTGCGCCGCGAGGTGGCGGCAAGGTGTCAATCGTTGCCACGGGCGACGGCGATGGCACCGTGCTCAGGTCCAGCGTGTTGCACGACCAGCGCCGAGCAGACGACTGGCGGCCGACGCTACGTTCGCCGCTCGACTACGACACTGCGCTGTTCCTACCCGAGACGCACACGCACCTGACCGACAGCCCGACCTTCACGGACAACATCCTGCACTGGCTGCTCGAGGACCCGCGAGACTAGCCCGCGGGTCCCCGATCAATCAGCCTATCCTCAGCGTCCCGGCGTCCAGGGCACCTTGGCCGCGTTCATGGCGGACTTGAGCGCCGCGTAGTCTCGGTCGATGCGCCCGAGTTCGGCGACGATATCATCGTACTGCGCGCGCGCGATGCGGTAGCTCTCGCGTTGCGCCGGCGTCGGGCCGTAAACCGTTGACGTCGGTGCGAAGCGCGCGTGCCAGAGGCGCATGTACACGCTCATCTCCTCCCAGGCGTGGTAGATGTCACGCGTCGGGTGCGACATCAGGCGCTCTTTCTGATCCTGGAGCCGGTCCTGGAGTGCCACGGCAGTCGCGTAGAGGCTGCCATCGGTTGTGGCGCGCTTGAGCGTCATCTTCGCAGCACCGAGTTCCTCGTGCAGGCGGGTGATCGACTGCTCGCTGCCATCGGCGGCGCTCATGAGTTCTTCGAGCTGCTGCTCAAAGATCACGCGGTCTTGCTGACTCGAGCCCGGCAGCACCGGGTCGGGCCGGATCGATACGACCTCGATCGCCTGCTCCTGGCCCAGGTCGGTGCTCACGCCGTCGACGCGGCGTGCCATGCTGACGGTGTAGTTGCCGGGTGCGACCATGACGCCTGCGCCGGGCTCAAACTCTTTCTCGAGCTCGCGCGGTGTCCAGGCCTGCAGCGACGGGTAACGCAGGTTCCAGGCGACGCGATGGAAGCCGGCCTTGGCCGGGCCTTCGATGCGTCGCACGACGGCACCGTCACTGTCGCGCACCGTGAAGATGATGGCGGGCTTGTCTTCGCGTTGCTCGTCGAGAAGGCTCTCGAAGCTCGGGAAGCTGACGTCCTCGTTTTCTTTTTCGAGTTCCTTCTCTTCCTCGCGGCGGGCTTCTTTAGCCGTCTGAACGTCTTCGGCGAGGTAGTAGGTCAGCAAGGCGCCGAACTCGGGGTTCTTGCCCACCCAGAAATTATCGCCATTGGAAGACTGGCAACCGTTGCTGCCGCAGCCAAGACCACGCTTCGGCACGTACCAGGGTGCCGGGCGCACAGGGAATAGCACGCTGCCGTTCTCGAGAGCGTCGGCCGTGACGTCACGCAGTGCCGAGTAGTCGTCGAGCACGTAGAAGCTGCGGCCGAATGTGGCACCCACGAGGTCGTTCTCCCGCGTCTGAATGGCCAGGTCGCGGAAGGCGATGTTGGGCGCGCCGCCTTTGAGCTTGGTCCAGGTGCCGCCGCCGTTAACGGTGAAGAACACACCGAACTCTGAACCGACGAACATCAGCTCAGGCTTGACGTGGTCCTGGACCACGCGCCAGAGCACATGCCGGTCGGGCAGGTTGTTCGAGATGCGTGTCCAACGACGGCCGCGGTTCTCGCTCTTGTAGATGTAGGGCGCGAAGTCGCCGTTCTTGTGGTCGTCGACGACGACGTACACTGTGTCTGCGTCGAACAGATCGGCTTTGATGTCATTGACGAAGTAGCGTGCGCCAACGCCGGGCAGACGCTCGACGCGCCGCCACGTGGCGCCACCGTCTTCTGTGACCTGAATCAGGCCGTCGTCGGTGCCCGCGTAAATGACATCGGCGTCGGCAGGCGACTGCGAGATATTGACGATCGTGTTGAACTCGGACATCGCGTAGAAGTCCCAGGGCGCGTCGTAGCTCCAGGTGCGGCCCATGAGCGGTGCGTCGACACGACGCTCGTTGCGCGTCAGGTCACCCGAAATAGCGCGCCAGCTGTCGCCGTAGTTGTCGCTGCGCCAAACGCGCTGCGAGGCGAAGAAGATTGTCTTCGAGTCGTGCGGGCTGATGAGGATGGGCGCGTCCCAGTTGTAACGATCGGGTGCCTCGCCTTCCGCGGCCTGCGGTTTGATGTAGACCTGTTCACCCGTGCGCCGGTCGTAACGGACGAGGTTGCCCTGCTGCCACTCGGCGTAAACGATGTCGGCGTTGTTGGGGTCAACCGCAGACTGGTGGCCGTCACCGAACAGCGTGACGAACCAGTCGCCGTTGGTGATGCCGTGCGCATTCACGGTGCGGCTCGGGCCACCCATTGAGTTGTTGTCCTGCGTGCCGCCGTAGACGTTGTAGAAGGGCGTGTCGTAATCGACGGCGACCTTGTAGTACTGCGTGATCGGCAGGTTCGAGACGTAGCGCCATTTTTCGCCGCCGTCATAACTCTCGTAAATGCCACCGTCCGTGCCTGCGAGCAGGTAGTGCGGGTCGTCGAGGTCGAAGGCCAGCGCGTGGTGGTCGGAGTGGCGCGTCCGCCCGGGGACCTGTGAGAAGGTTTTTCCACCGTCTTCTGTGATGTGCATGCGCACGTCCATCTGGTAAACGCGGTCCTTGTCGAACGGGCTGGCGAAAATCTCCTGGTAGTAGTGCGGTCCGGTACCGCTCGAGAGGTAGTCGTTGCGCTTTTCCCAGGTTTCGCCGCCATCCAGCGAGCGCCAGAAGCCACCCGTGCGGTTGGCAAGCTCGATCGTCGCGTAGACGATGTCGGGATCGACGGGTGACACAGCGACGCCGGTCTTGCCCATGGTCTCCTTGGGCAGACCCTGGGTCAGCTCGCGCCAGGTCTCACCGCCGTCGAACGACTTGTGGATGCCCGTGCCCGGGCCACCGTCGAGCAGGGCGGCAACGCTGCGCAGCCGCTGCCAGGAAACGGCGTACATGACATCGGGATTACGCGGGTCGAGATGAACCTCGGAGACACCCGTGTAGTCATCATCGGTGTCGTCGTTGCCGAGACCCTCACCCAGTACCTTGGTCCAGTTCTCGCCGCCGTCTGTGGTCTTGTAGAGACCACGGTCACCGCCGCCCGACCAGAGCGGACCCTGAGCCGCAACGAACACGGTGTTGGAGTCGCGGGGGTCGATGCGGATCATGCCGATGCGCTCGGAGTCCTCGAGGCCCGTGTTCTCCCAGTTTTTGCCCCCGTCTCGGCTCACGAAAACACCAGAGCCGTAACCGACGTGGCGTCCCGAGACGTTTTCGCCCGTGCCGACCCAGATCACGTCGGGGTTGTTGGGATCGATGGCGACAGCGCCTACTGAGTAGCTGTCCTCATTGTCGAAGATCGGCGTCCAGGTGGTGCCCCGGTTTTCAGTCTTCCAGACCCCGCCCGAGCCCACGGCGACGTACCAGGTGCTGGCGTTCTCGGGGTGGATGGCAATGTCGGCGATGCGGCCCGACTTGAGCGACGGGCCGATGGAGCGCCACTCGAGACCCTTGAAGGTGGCTTCGTTGAAGCCGGGGCCGGAGTCGTCGTCCTGGGCGGAGACGGAAACGGACAGGAACAGGCCGAGCACGGTCGCAAGCCAGTAGCGCATGAGGATCCCCCAAAAAAGTGTGCGCCGAGTATAGCCAGCGCGGCGGTGCCAGGCACCTGTTGTCGGCAGGATCAGTAGGCGTAGCGCAGCGTCAGGTAGAGGTTTCGGCCTGTGGCATCGATGCCCGAGCCATGTACGCGGTAGCGCGCGTCGAGCAGGTTGTCGACGCCAGCCGCAATCTGCCAGCCGGCCACATCCTGCCAGCTCACGCGCGCATCGACCGAGACCCAGCCCGCCGTGCCCGCGGGATCGATGCGCGGGTCTCGGATATCGCGTGCGCTGAGGCGGTTCTGTTCCCGCGAAAAGTTGACCCAGCCTTCGGCCGTGAAGGCATTGCCGGCATAGTCGATGCCCAGGCGGCCCGAGAGGGGCGGGATACGGTCGCCCGGCTCGGCGGGGTCGTCGAATTCGCGTTGTTCACCCCGCGTGTAGTTGAGTACCGCGTGTCCCGACAAAGCGCCGGTCAGCGCCCAGCGGCCGCCGGCCTCGACGCCGTAGATGTCGGCGCGCTCGCCGTTCTCACTGCGCACCACGTCGCGGCCGGACAGTGTCACGTCGCCTGTCAGCACCGACGTAATGCGTTCGTCGTAGCGCAAGGTGTAGGCGACGACCTCGAACTGGTCGCGGGCGCGGCGATAGCGAAAGCCAATATCGGCGTGCTGCACGCGTTCTGAATCGAGTGTGGTGTTTGGCACGTTAAAGCGGTTGCCGGGGCGCTCGCCCAGCGTGCCCAGATCGAAGACGTTGGGCGCTCGAAAGCCGCGACCCGCGTTTGCGACGAATTGCCAGGCGTCGGTGATCGCAAAAATCCAGCCGATGTCGGCACCGATATCCGTGACACTCAGCGAGGCGGCCGCGGTGGCTTGCGCCTCGGGAAGCGTGACGCGCGCGCGACTGAGCCGAACGCCCGCGTTGATCGTGTGGCGCGCTGTGAAGTCGTGGGCGATATGGGTGTAGAGACTCGATTGCCGCACACGCGCACCGTCGGGAAAACGGGGCGCAAGGACCTGTGCGGTACCGTCATTGATGTCCGTCTCAAAGCGGCTGCTGTCGACACGGTCATCGTAGTGTTCGGCGCCCACAAGCCACGAACCTCGTTCTGTGTCCCGGCCAGCGCTCAGCGTGAGTCCGAAGAGATCGCTGGCATTGCGCTCACGGCGCCGCAACGGGCTGCCGAAATCTCGGGTGGCGCGGTCGTCGTCGATACGCTGCCAGGCGGCGTCTGCACGCCAGTCAAGATTCAGCCAGCCGGTATCGCGCTCGAGCCGGCCGTGCAGAAACGTGCGTCGGTCAGGCTCGAAGCGAAACTCGGATGATGCTGGTTCCGTATGTCCGAACCCGGGCACCAGCTCATCCACGCGCGGAGTTTCAGGTTGCTCGGCGTATTGCAGGTCGATGGCCCAACGCCAGACATCGCTCGGTTGGCCGGCCAGCGCCAGTCGTGCCCCGAGTGCACTGTAGTCACTGGGCCCAATGCGGTCGCCGCCACCGACGCGACGATTTCCGGCGGTGAGGTAGTCGGCACTGGCGATGGCGGCGAGCGTCGGTGCGCCGATATTGACGGTGCTGCGAATCGAGCGCATGAGTTCGGCACTGTCGAAGGACAAGCCGACGTCGCCCGTGACCCGCGTGCCGATGTCAGAAAACTCAGGTTGGCGCGTGACCACCTGGATGGCGCCGCCGACTGCATCGGTACCGTACAAGGCGGCCGGTGTGCCGCGAAGCACTTCGATCCGATCAACCGCCGTCACCGGCACAAGCGCAAGGTATTGCGTGGGCGCGCTTCGGAACAACGCGTTGTTGAGCCGTATGCCGTCAACCAGGTGCAACAGCGCCGAGCCACGCAGGCCGCGAATGATGGCCGCGCCTTGTCCCGGCGTCGTCTGCTGCAGGTAGACACCGGGCGCGGTTACAAGTGCATCGGTGACCAGTTTGTCCGACGCGGCGATACCGCCATCGATGACGGTGAGTGATGGTGCAACACTGCTCGTGGTCGCGGGACGCCGTGTCGCGGTCACAACGATCTCATCGAGGTCGTCCTGCGCATGCGCAGGGTTCGCCATCGGCCCCATGGCGGCCATGGCAAGTGCGCCCGCCAACGCTGCCCCGCGCCTGAATGCTCGCGTCTTTGTTACTGGAGTCATGCGAACGGCGGGCTGTGGCCTGTCTGGTCTCTGGATGGGTTGCCGACGGTAGCGCGCCGGGGACGATCCCGCCAGCGCCCGTCGAATCGGTATCAGGCGCTCTTGCGCCGGGCGGGCCGGCGCCGGCGTTTCTTCGCGGCCGGCGCTTTTACCTTGGCAGGGGTCTTCTTTTTCCGACCACTGCTTCGGCGTGGCTTGCCGCGCTGGCCGACCTTGCCGGCTTTCGGTTGCGGCGCGGCACGCGGGTCCGGCTCGAAACCGGCTACGACTTGGGTCTCGACCTTAGTACCGAGCAGCTTTTCGATATCGCGCAGGAGCTTATGTTCATCGACGCAGACGAGCGACACGGCGTGTCCGTCCTTGCCGGCCCGCGCCGTGCGCCCGATCCGGTGCACGTAGTCTTCAGGCACTTCCGGAAGCTCGAAGTTCACCACGTGAGGCAGTGTGTCAATGTCGAGCCCGCGCGCCGCGATGTCCGTGGCGACCAAGACCCGGACCTTGCCGGCCTTGAAGTCCGCCAGTGCGCGCGTGCGCGCGCCCTGTGACTTATTGCCGTGGATGGCGGTGGCTTGGAGCCCGTCCGTGGTCAGGGCCTGCGCAAGTCGGTTGGCACGGTGCTTGGTGCGCACAAACACGAGCACCTGGCGCCAGTTCCCGTCGCCAATGCACCAGGACAGCAGTTCGCGTTTGCGGCTGCGATCGACGGGGTGCACGACCTGGCTCACGCGCTCTGCGGTCGTGTTGCGCGGCGCGACTTCCACTTCCACGGGATCGCGCATGAAGCTGCCCGCGAGGCGGCGAATGTCCTTCGAAAAAGTCGCCGAGAACAACAGGTTCTGCCGGCGTTCGGGGATCAGCGCAAGCACTTTGCGGATGTCGCGAATGAAGCCCATGTCGAGCATGCGGTCTGCCTCGTCGAGCACCAGCATTTCGACGGCCGACAGGTCAATCGTTTTTTGCTCAGCGTGGTCGAGCAGGCGCCCCGGTGTGGCCACGACGATGTCCACGCCCTTGCGCAGTTTCGCGGCCTGCGGTCGGAAACTCACACCGCCGAAGATCTGAATCGAGCGTAGCGGCAGGTGGCAGCCATAATCTCTGACACTCTGCGTGACTTGCGCGGCCAGCTCGCGCGTGGGCACGATGATGAGCGCGCGGACGCGGCGCTCGCGACCTGGCGTTTCTGACAGGCGCTGCAGTAGCGGCAGCGTGAATCCAGCGGTCTTTCCCGTGCCCGTCTGGGCGCTGGCGAGGACGTCGCGTCCTGCCAGGACTGGCGGGATGGCTTTACGCTGGATGGGTGTGGCTTCGCTGTAGCCCTCGTTTTGGACAGCACGAAGCAATTCGGCCGTGAGGCCGAGTTCCTGGAACAACATGGGTGTTCTCTCCGAATCGTCTGACCCGCAGCGCACTGTGGGTACGCACGGTTCGGCCCAGACTGGAATTCTCTCGGGTATGCCCCGTTAGCAAGACTGCGTAGCGGGGGGTTGGCGCAGACCAAAGTACGCCAAGCGGGGCGGACTCTAACAGAATTGGCGTCTAGGTACTCAATCTAATTCAATTATTTACGGCTGCCTCTACGACCCGGGTCGAGGTGGGCGGTGTCGTGCCAGGTAGCGGTCGAGGCCGTTGGCGAAGGCCTGTTTCTCACGTTGGCCGAATGCCGGCGGGCCACCGCGCGTGTCGATGCCGCTCGCGCGCATCGTGTCCATGAAGTCGCGCATGTTGAGCTTGGCACGAATGTCCTCGGCCGTATGCACCTCGCCACGCGGGGTCAGCGCTTCTGCGCCGCGCTCGATGACCTCGGCGGCCAGCGGGATGTCAGCCGTGATGACGAGGTCGCCGTGTTCTACACGCCGCACGATCTCGTTGTCGGCAACGTCGAAGCCGGCGGGTACCTGCAGCATCGTGATATTAGGCGCGCGCGGTACGCTCAGCGATTGGTTGGCCACGAGCGTGAGCTGAACACCCGTGCGCGTCGCGGCTCGGAACAGAATCTGCCTGACCACGAGCGGGCAGGCGTCGGCGTCGACCCAGATCGTCAATGCGGGCTCAATCGAAGTCGACGTCCGCGTAGGGATTCGGGCCGCCCGCGTCGATCCAGGCGTCAAGCTCGTCGGACAGCACCGACAAAGGCACGGAACGCAACGCGAGGATGGTGTCGTGGAAGTAACGCTGATCAAAGGCCGTCCCGAGTTCTGCCTCGGCGCGGGCGCGTTTGTCGCGGATCAGGATCTCACCGAGCTTGTAGGACAAGGCCTGGGCCGGCCAGGAAATATAGCGGTCGATCTCGGTCGTCACTTCACGCTCCGATAGCGCCGCGTTGTCGCGCAGGTAGGCGAGTGCCTGCTCGCGTGACCAGCCGTAATGGTGCACGCCCGTGTCGATCACGAGTCGGCAGGCGCGCCACATCTCATAGGTCAGCTGCCCGAACTTTTCATAGGGTGTCCGGTAAATACCGATCTCGCCGCCCAGCCATTCGACGTAGAGTCCCCAGCCTTCGCCGTAGCCGGAAAAGTAATTATTGGCGCGAAACTCGGGCACGTCTCCGGGGGCTTCGCTTGCGATCGCAAACTGCAGTGAATGACCTGGTGAGCACTCGTGCAGCGTCAGCGCCGGAATCGTGTAGAGCGGGCGTTGCAGCAGGTCGTAGGTGTTCATGAGGCAACGACCGTAGCCACCGCGGCCCGCCGTGTAGGTTGGCGCGATCTCGTCGGGCACGGGCTCAATCGTGTGACGCTGGCGCGGCAGGAATCCGAGGACGTCATGGATGCGACCGGCCATCCGCTTGTCGACGTAGGCGGACACACCCATGAGCTCATCGGGTGTCCTGGCGTAGAACTGCGGGTCGGTACGCAGGAACTCAAAGAACTCTGGTATCCCGCCGTCGAACTCCAGGTCTTCAATGATCGTGAGCATCTCCGCCCGTATGCGTGCGACTTCGGAGAGCCCCCGTTGGTGAATGGCTTCGGGTGTCAAATCCAGCGTTGTGTACTGGCGGATCTGTGCGCGGTAGAACGTGGCGCCATCAGGCAGGTCTCGAGCCGCCAGAGTGGTGCGCGCGTTGGGCAGGTATTCGTCCTGCATGAACGAAAGCAACTCGGCAAACGCCGGTATCACGGCCGTCTCGATGGCCTTCATGACCGCATCGCGGGTGCGCGCCTGCTCCTCGGCAGTCATGTTGTTCGGGAATCGCGCGACCGCTGCGGCGAATGGGTTTTGCACGCCTTCCCGCAGGAAGGCGACGATGGAACCGTCGCGCCCTTGCAAGGTTACGGCAGGCGGCGTGTAGCCTCTGGCGAGCCCGGCGCGCATGTTGGCAATGTGCTGATCAAAGTAGCGCGGCAGGTCGTTAAGCCGGTTCACATAGCGTTCGTAGCTTTCGAGATCTCCGAAGCCGCGACGGGGTGCGAGATAGCTCCAGAAGAACGAGTCTGAGTTCAGCGGCGCTTCGTAGGTTCGAAAGCGCGCGTCTTCGGCAGCCGACGTGACGATCTGCTCGAACACGGCCGCGTTGATCTGCTCCTCGGGGCTCAGCGCGTCGCGCGGGATTTGTGCCAACGCGGCCAGCGCCTCGTTCCAGTAGGCAAGCCGCTCGGCGTAGGCTTCGGGCGAGACGTCCGGGTAGCGTGCGCCGGCCACCCATCGACCAGAATCGTCACGCTCGCGGCCTTGTTGTTCCTGACGCCAGGCGTACTCGTCTTCATAAAGTGCTATGAGTCGGGCGTCCGCATCGCCGCCGGCGTCTGGCAGCGTGGTGCATGCGCTGGTAAGTAGCGTCGCGAGCAGCAGGGCGATTCGTGGCATGACTGGGGTCCGTGGCGGGCAGGCAGGGCAGACCATACGCCACCTCAGGATGCGCCGCCAAGCTGGGTACGACGCGATAAACACACGCCCCGGACAGGGCCCGGTGCCGCGTCAGTGTTGCGGCATCGCCGCTCTCGCAGAAAGCAGTCGGTCCTCGGGCTCGCTCTGGATACCCAGGTTAATACGCGCGAGGCGGCGTGCCAGCTTCGGGTCGGGCAACACATCCAGGTAGAAGCGCGTCATCTCGCGCGAGTGAGCCCAGTCCTCTTCAGCGATCCAGGCGCGAAACTGCTGGTCTGCGTGTGCAATGGCAGTCTCAAGATCAGGCTCGTGACCGGTCGGGATGCCGACAATCATCTTGCGCACCGACAACGCCAGCGCCTCGGGCCCCTCGGCGAGAACGCGTGTCGCATCGTCAATCCGGTCCTGGGCAAGCAGTACATCGACGAGTGCTGCGCGCACTTGCGTGCGGTCGGCGAGCGCCAACGACTCCGTGTAATGCGCCACAGCGGCTTCGGGATCCGATGTTGCGGTGGCGTCGCCGGCAACGCTCAGCGTCCAGGCGAGCACTTCGGCGTCCGCCCGTTCACGTTTCGTGCCCAGCAAGACCGCTTCGATCTGGCGCTGCGCCCTAAGCGTGTCGCCTCGCGCGATATCAACGCGGGCGTGACAGGTCGTCGCGACCAGCAGGCTTACGTGACGCAGTTCCTGGCACGCTGTGGCCGCATCCTCGTCCGCACCCTGGACCAGGTACAGGGACGCGAGCTGCAGCCACGCCTCATCATTGTCGTAATCGCGGGAGATCACGTCGCGGAGCAGTGTCTCCGCCAGCGTAAAATCGTGGCGTGCCTGTGACACAACCGCGGCGTCGATCAACTCAAGCAGCGTCGGGTCGCCAAGGTGGGGCTCAAGCTCTGCCCAGGCGGCCTCAAGATGCGCGTCGTCGCCTGTGACGCGAAAGGCGGTGAGGCGTGACTGGATGCGCGTGTGATCGGGCTCCGGATGCGCGTCGTGATGCGCGCCATCGTGGGTGTTAGCGTGTTTGAGATCGTGGGCGCTGGCAGGCAGTGTCGCTGCGGCCAGGAGCAGTCCCGCGCACAGCGCGACAGCCCCGCGGTAATTCAGTGTGTTCATAACGGTCTCTCAGGTAGGGGCCGCCCCGGGGGCTCTGGGGGAGCGACAAGCGCGCCCCCGGGGCGACAGGTTTACTCCGCGAGCAAGTCCGCGAAGTCGTCTTCGTCTGCGTCCTGAGCAAACTCGACGGCGTTGATCAACGTGGGTGTTTCCACGTCCGTTGATGTGAAGGTGTCACGCGCGAACTGCTGCAGCGAGCGCTGTTCGGCAACCACGCTCAGCAGAAAGTCGACACGGGCCACCTGACCGAGATCGTCGGTGGCAACCACCGAAACCGTGGTCTCGCCGGTGACATCAAGCTGTGGCGTCACTACGAGAGAACCAGAACCCCGCTCATTGCGAACCAGGAGTCCGTTTTCGGGGACGATTTCCGGTCGGTCGGCGCTCGCCACGACCGTCACGCTGCTCGGCCGCTCGTCTGCGACAGAGAAGCTGATGGGCGTGCTCGCGCCGTTGGCATCGATGCTCTGATCCGCGATGTCGCTGATCATTGGCGCAGCGTTGACGGCCGTGGCGTCTCCGGAGCCGCCGCCGCACGCAGCGGTCAGCGACACCAGCGAGGCCACTAAGAGGAATTTCATTTTCATGGTGAAGCCTTCTCTTACCGGTCAGTTCTTGGGCTGCGGCAGCGGCGCGCCGACGGGGGAGCCCGGGTAGGGCGTCAGCAGGTACGGGAAGCTCGCATCGAGGTCCGTAGCCTGCAGCGGGGCGCCATCGGTGAACGAGACGGTACCGACCGGCGCGTCCGCAGGATCGCAAAGGCCGAGGTTGACGCCTGTGCCGTTCTCACCGAGAGGCAGGTCGTGGCAGAGCGCACCCATGACCACGCGCAGTGCGATGTCGACGCTGTCGTCACCCGGGCGGCGGCCGTTGGGGAACCCAGCCAGGTCGCCAGCGGCAACACCGAGCGGATGCTGTGCTTCACGAACGGTCGGCGCGATGGCCGTGTTCAGTCGGAGCATTTCTCCAGGCGCGACGTTGGCGGGCTGGTTCAGACCCGGGAAGCCTGTCAGGAAGGCGGTGACCAGGTCATTGCGCGGGAAATTCGAAGGCGCGAGGTTGTCGAAGGGGACGAACTCGGGAATGGCTTCACCCAGGATCTCGTTGACGGCGTCGCGGAACAGCGCGTCGAGGATCAGCGGCAGGCCGGGGTTCGTCACGAAGGGCAGGAATTGATCGTCGTCCTTGGGCTCACTGGAGTTGAAGCGGTCCTTGCTTTCGAAGCCGACCACAAGCTCATTGACGAGCGGTGCGGACAGGCGCGACACCTGGGTCCAGGCGCCACCGCTGATTTCCGGTTTCAGGAACGTCGGCCGCGGGTTCAGAATATTGAGCTGGCGCAGGCTGGAGGTTGTCCACGCGCCGATCACGGATTCATCACCCTGTGTCAGGCAGTCCTCATGCAGCTCCAGCGCAATCGAGGTGACGTTGTTGCGGGCCAGGATGTTGCGCTCCGGGTCTTGCGTGACGCCGCCGGGGAAGCCATCGCCGTCTCCAGCGCCGGCGCTGCTGTCACCTTCGATCGGAACGAAGTTCACGAGGTCGAAGACTTCGCCCAGGCTCAGCTTGAACGCTTCGTTGCGTTGGCCGACAAAGACGCGGCCGGGAATCGAGCAACCCGGAACGCTGATGTCGTGTACGAAGCTGTCGGCGTAGGCGGTGTAGCCGCCAGGGCCGCCAAAGGTCTTCGTGCCCGAGTAGTCGAAGGGCTTGCCGAAAGCCTTGTCACCGGTTGCCACGTTGGTCGCCGTCCTGCGACGGCCACGACGACGATCACCTTCAATCAGTGTGACCGTGTAGGTCTCAACATGGTTCAGGCCCGGTGCACCGTTGGCGTCGATCGGTGCGATGTTGCGCAGGACACTGGAAATTTCTGTGCCATCAACATTGAGTCGAATCGGTCCGCCGGCGGGGAAGGCGTCTTTGAAGCGAAACTGGAAGGTCAGGTCTTCACGGCTGTCGCCATCATTGTCCACGTGGATTTCGTAGAGCGCCTGGCTGTCCAGCGGGAAGTAGTGGGGACCGCCGTAGGCGGCTTGCACGGGCAGGTAGTTCGCGATCAGGGTCACGAAGTCTTCGCGGCCCGGCTCGTAACTCTTGAACAGGTAGAAGTCGGTGCCGTCTGCCTGGGGGTACTTGGTGACAAACGGTGCCTCTCGGTGACTCGACGCCATCGCGGTGCAGGTTGCTGCGATCGCAATGACCGTGCCGAGGCAGGTCAGTGTGCGTTTCATGGGGTTGTGCTCCTTGCGGATTGTTAATGGAATTGCAAAGAGCGGTACGCAGCCGCCGCTAGACTGGATCGAAAAAATATCGTTCCGGATCAAAATTTTTTCGCGGGCACGACAATTTCGATCCAAACCAATCCAGGCTGCGTATCTACACAAAGCGCGGCAGTCCGTACGCATGCATTTGCTATAGTCGCGGCATGGACCAGCCCACGGTGCAAGACGGGTACAACGAGGCCGGCAGCGAGCTCGACACGCGGTGCGTGGCCTGGGTCACCGCGATGGCGGCGGGCGACGAGCAGGCTTTGGAGTCGCTCTACGACGCCACGCTGTCAAAGCTGTTTGGTGTCGCCCTGAGCATCGTGAGCGACCGCGCGCTGGCCGAGGAGGTGGTTACTGATGCTTACCACGCGGCGTGGACGAACGCTGGCAACTACGATGCCGCGCTGGGTCGTGTCATGACCTGGTTAGCCTCGATTTGTCGCAATCGTGCGCTCGACGCACTGCGGCGCGAAGCCTCTGCCGCGAGACGGCATGAGACCGCGGCTACATTGGAAATACCGGATGATGCGGCGGCACCAGAGCAACTGCTTTCGGTTCTTGAGGACGGCCACGAGATTCGCCGTCTCTTCGAGGCCCTGCCCGGCGACGACCGCCAGCTGATCGCGCTGGCTTATTTTCGCGGCTACAGTCAACAGCAGATTGCCGAGCTGACGGCGTTACCGCTGGGGACCGTGAAATCAAGGATGCGGCGTGCCCTGTCTACGCTGGCGCGCGCGGCATCACCTGACCTGGCTATGAGTTGAACGAGACGTGAGCGAACCTGACGACAAGCCTTTGCCCGCTGCGGTAGCCGGTGCCATCACCGATGCCATTGCGCCTGTCGTGCCTGACGCGCACGCGGCCGCGCGTATAAAGCGGCGCTTGTTGGAACGCGTGCGTGGTGACGACGCTGCCGCTGATCTCGTCACTGTGTCCGGTACGTCAGACGACTGGATTGAGACCAGCCCCGGCAACCAGGTTAAGGTGCTTCGAAGCGATGATGAAAGCATGTCGATTCTCGTTCGACTCGAGCCTGGCACGACATTCCCCGCGCACTACCATCCCGTCGAAGAGGAAACCTACGTCGTGGAAGGGGAAACCTATTTTGGTGACATCCACCTCAAGGCGGGCGATTACCACGTAGCGCCCCAAGGAAGTTCGCACGGCGAGGTGCGCACCGAAACGGGTTGCGTCCTGTTGATCCGCAAGGGCCCCGACTAGTCGTCGTCGGCCTTGGCCCTGATCAGCGCTTCGGCCTCGGCAAGTCGCGCCCGCAAGGCGTCACGCCGCGTCTGAAGGGCAGCTCTCGCGTCGTCATCGGTGTCGACGGCTGCCTTGCCGTTTGCGGCCAGCAACGCCGCCTCAAGCTTCTGCAGGTCCTTGCGTAACGATTCGACGGAGGCGGCATCCTCGGCCTTGTCGAAGGCAACATCCTCGCCCTGGGTGCGCGCGGGAGCGGGCTGCCGCCGTTTTGTTACGGGAATCACACTTCGCTGCGGGTCGAGTGCGCGCGTCGTCATGAAATTGGGCGAGACGATTTCAATGCCCCCATCGTGCAGGGCGTCCAGCATTGCCTCGCGCAGCCGCGAGCGTGCCGAGATGAGGCTCTTCACGTCTTCAAGCAGACCAGCGACACGATAAACGATGGAAAAGTCGCCGAGTTCACGCACTTGTACAAAGCCATCCTTGAGCCCAGCCACATGCGTGGCCTCACGCAGCAGCTTGACGACGCGGCGGTGACCGACGTCATAGCCGAGTGACACCTCTGCGGTAATGATCGTCCCCGAGGCGCGAACCACCTGCATGGGCTGCGTCACCATGTAAAGGTTGGGCACCGTGACGAGATCGCGAAACTCGGTCTGAATTTCGGTGTGCAGCAAGTCCATTTCGGTGATGCGACCCGTGAGGTCAGCGACCGTGATGAAGTCGCCGGGACGTGCATTGCGCATCACGCGCAGCATGACCCCCGCCATGATGTTGCCGATAAACGTTGTTGAGGACAGGGCGATGGCGGCACTGAGCAAAATGCCTATGAGGCTCAGCAGCTGACCACGCAGGGCGTCTGTGATCGGTAAGGCCACGATGATCGTGAGCCCGCCGGCAAACGTGAGTGCCAGCATGATGAATTGAAAGCGGAACTGCGCGCTGGGGTCATCACGCCAATGGCGTCGCAGGACCCAATTCGTCAGACCCAGCAGCGCCAGGACGGCGGCCACGGTGGCGAGTAGAGGCACAAAGCCGGTCAGCACCCCAATTACGTCGTTTTGCACCTCGAAGCCCCTGCGCCTCCCCTCTGATTCAAGAGCTTAACGCGGCCTCTGCGCACACTCCACGTGCCGCGGCGCCGTTGTGATGAGTCGGTCACCTGCGCGTGATCCTTTCGTGAACATTGGGCCCCACTGTGTCCCGGCACTGTTCACAACCCCCACACGCAAGGGAGCGCAATCATGAAACTGTTTCAATTCAAGGGCCGTCGACTGGCCAATGTGGCGGCCGTCATTGCCGTCGCGATCATCACCCTGCCGTCGGCCTCGGCCGACCGCACCTTCTTTGGCGGCGAGACCTACCGGATCACGATCACCAACCTGACCACGGGTCAGCCGTTCACGCCGCCCGTTATCGCTGTGCACAACCCGCGCGCCAACGTGTTCGCGCTGGGCACGCCGGCCAGCGAAGGCGTGCGTCAGATCGCCGAGAACGGCAACAACGCGCCGCTCGTCGCTGCGTTGTCGGCTAGCCCCGACGTCAGCGAAGTGATTGAAGGCACGGCGCCCATCGTGCCGGCGGCCAACCCGGGTGGTACGCCGTTCGACAGCCAGGCCACGTTCGAATTCACAACACAGACGCGTCGCACCCACATCTCGTTTGTCAGCATGCTGATCTGCACAAACGATGGCTTTACGGGCATCAACACGATTCGCCTGCCGCGAAACAGCACCACGATCCTCGCGCGCGGCTACGAGACGCGCACCGAGCAGAACACCGAGGATTTCGCGGACATCGTGCCGCCGTGCCAGGGCCTCATTGGCGTGTCGTCGGACGACGCAGGCACGGGTGAAAGCAACCCGGCGCTGGGTGAGAACGGCATCGTGATTCCGCACCAGGGTGTCGTGGGCGACAACGATCTCGTCTCGCGCGTCCACAACTGGGCTGATCCGGTCGCCAAGATCGTCATTGAGCGTGTTCGGTCTGATCGCCGCTACTGATCTCCACGCTCTTGATCAAAGCGGTCAGACGAGGTGGCCCCGCACCAGCGGGGCCGCCTTTTTCATTTGTGCGACCATACGCACTATGTCGCAAGCCATTCTCAACGTCTTCACCATCTCCCACTACTGCGAGAAAGCGCGGTGGGCGTTTGACTATCTCGGCGTGCCTTACCGTGTGCAGGTGCTGGCACCGGGTGGGCACCTCAAGCTGGCACGAGAGCATGGACTGCGGCGCGGTGGCTTGCCGTTCTTGCTGACGGATGCGGGTCCCGTGCAGGGTTCGGCCGAAGTCGTGACCTGGGCCGAGCAGGCGGCGCCAGCTGATGGCCCTGTGCTCTCGACAGACGCGACCCGCGACACCATTGCAGACATCGAACGCCGGCTCGACGAGGTTGCGGGCGTGCACTCACGTCGCCACTTTTACTCCGAAGCGATCCTGGCTCAGCCCAAGGCGGTGCGTTCGATCTTCTTGCGGGAGCAGCCACTGCTGCAGCGGCTCAAGCTGTTTGCTGCCTGGGGCACGATTTGCACACTGATGGCGCGCGGCATGGACCTGGGACCCGCGCAACGCAAGGACAGCCGAGACATTCTGGAACGTGAGTTCGATTGGCTCGACGGTTTGCTGTCAGACGGACGGCCGTACCTGGCCGGCGACCAGTTCTCACGCGCAGACCTTACAGCGGCGAGTCTGCTGGCGCCCGCAGTGCGGCCGCCCGATCATCCCTTGCACGGCGTGATCGTGTCGCCGCCGCTGCATGACGCCGACGTCGCGCGCTGGGCGGAGCGCTCCACAGCGCGCTGGGTGTGCGCGATGTACGCGCAATACCGCGGCCAGAAGCCCGCTAGCTGACGACGGGACTCAGGAAGCCCGGTGGCTTGACGGCCATGATGGCGCAGTCGATCCGCCCCAGGATGGCTTCGGCTGTGTTGCCGATGAAGTAGCCCGGAATCCCCGTGCGGCCAACGGTGCCCATGACGACTAGCTGTGCGTCGATGGTGGTCGCGAGCTGGGGTACCACGGCCCGTGCGGCGCCTTCGATCAGGTGGCGCTCGGGCTCATGCGCCCCGTCAAGCGAGGGGCAGTCTTTCGCGACCACGGCGGCGAGCCAGGTCTGGTGCACGGCGCGTTCGGCACGAACGAGCTCATCGACTTTGACGGCAGGCAGACCGGTCCGCGACGAGCGCAGCGTGTCCTCGCCCTGCAAGCGCCACGCGTGTGTGACGTGCAGACGCGCGCCTTCCATACTCGCGAGCGACGCGGCCATTTCCAGCAGCTGGCGGTTGAGGGCGTCGTTGCCGGTGTTCTCCGGGCGGTAATCGATTGCGACCAGGATGCGTTCGTACCGCGCGGGTCCGGCATCGCGAACCAGCCAGACGGGGCAGGGACACTTGCGCAGCAGTTTCTTGTCGAAAGGACCCAGTGTCTCAGCCGCCGATGCAGTCGGCTCCGTGGCTTTGATGACGAGGTCGTAACCGTGCACGACCACCGCGCGAATCACATCGATCGGCGTCGCACCCGCGATCAGTTGCGTGTGAATGTCCGGCAGGTAGTTGGGTGCTTGTGACACGAGGTGGCGCAGCTCTTCGCGCGTGACATTGGCGAGGGCCTCGCGCAACGCGTCGTTGGCGATGGGGCCGAGCTCTGGCGCCACGGCCACGACGGTGAGCTTGGCGCGATTGCGTGCGGCCAGAGAGGCAGCGCGATTCAGGGCGGCCTTATTGTCCGCATCGGGTTCGACGATCAACGCGATGTTGGCGAATCGCTTCATGGTGTTGTCCTCAGGACAGTGTGCTCACCGTTATTGTCGCTCAACGTATGTCTTATTTAGGAGGCCTCTAAGTTCGCCTTTACCGAATAATCATTCGTTTGCCACGAAGCGTCAGGCGCCGGCGTTATCTTTCTGCGGCGTGGGCGAGACGTCGGCGAAGGCCTCCACGTGTGCGGCGAATGCCGTCCCGGCTTCGGTGTACATGTTGTAGACCGTACTGGCGCCATGCGCCCGCAACGCCTCGGCCTCGTCGGGCAGCTTTGCCAGAGCCGCCTTAAGTCCCCGGAATTCAGCCTCCTCAAGCCGGCGCAACACGGACAGCGTCGTGCGTAGCTTCGGCAGCGCCAGCAGGACCTGCTCCAGGCGGTGGGTCGCCTGGACACGGTCCCAGAAATCGGCGTCGCTGGGGTCGCCGAGCATGACGCGCCGGCCGGCTTCAACATGATTGCGTGCCGTCACAGGATCGATATCGATCCCCACGACGGCGTCTCCAGCCGTGCGGCGCACCTCGTCATAGGCCGCGGTACCGACACCGCCCATGCCGACGATAACAATGCGCGCGTCGCCGATGTCCAGCAGCCGATCATCGGGCAGACGTTCGACGTGTTGGTAGCGCCGCAGTGCGTGCCCGAACCGAACGTAGAGTGCGTGCGTGCGTGTATTGAGCAGGGCGGCGAGCACGAAGGACAGCGACAGCGAAACGGCGATCACAGCGAGCCATTGCGCGCCGATGAGACCCAGCGAGGCGCCGATAGCAGCCACGATGAGCCCGAACTCACTGTAGTTCGCGAGATTGGTGGCCGCCAGCAGCGCGGTGCGCGCACGCAGACGAAAGCGCGTGAGCAGCATGAAGAACCCGGTTGCCTTGAGTAGCACAAATGGCGTGAGCGCTGCGCCGATGAGCGCCGTCTCGGCATTGAGCCCGCCCCCGAGACCGATCGAGACAAAGAACGCGACCAGGAAGAGGTCCTTGAATCCCAGCATGCGTTTGGCGAGCTCATCGGCCTTGGGATGATTGGCAATGAGCACGCCCAGCACGAGTGCGCCCAGGTCGCCCTTGAGTTGCACAAGCTCGAAGACCTCGGCGCCGCCCAACGCAAGCAAAAAACCGTACAGCACCATGAGTTCGCCGTAGCCCACGCGGTCGAGCAGTGCCGTCAGCACACGCCGCAGCGGGATCAGGATCAGAAGCAGCAGCGCCAGTGCGGAGGGCAGCTTGCCCGACGATACGGCCAGAAAAACAACGGCCGCAATGTCCTGGATGATCAGGATGCCGATGGCCACCTGACCGTGCAGGGCATTCATTTCGCCGCGTGCTTCGAGTGCCTTGACGGCAAAGACGGTGCTCGAAAAGGACAGCGCGAAGGCCAGTAGCGCAACGCCGGGCGTATGCAGTCCGTCAAAGACACCGAGCCCTGTCATCGCGAGCAACAGAATGCCGACAGCCGCCACGGCAACGGTCGTGATCATGTGGACGCTGCCCACAAGCCAGACCTGCGGCCGGGATAGCGTACTCAAGTGGATCTTGAGCCCGACCGTGAATAGCAGCAGCGTGATACCGAGGTCGGAGAGCTCCTCAATGAGTGGACCTGTGGCCACGCCTTGTGTGGCGAGCATGAAGCCGGCGGCCAGGTAGCCGACCAGGGGTGGCAGGCGCAGCCATTGCGCTGCGAACCCGAGCGCAAACGCAAGTGCGAGGACGGAGACGTCCCCGAGATTGACGGCTACCCACTCGAAGTCCATGGCGGGCGCCAGCTTACCGCACCCCTGACTGGGGCGTTGACAGTACACCGCCGCGGCGAGTGGGGGTCTCGCCGCGGCGGTGCGTGGGGCTCAGAGCAAGTGGTAAAAGACCACAGGGGCGGCCATCCAGAGCAGGCCCTTGATGAAAAAGAACCAAAAGCCGATGGCGCCGAAGCGTTTCAGCCAGGCGGGCAAGGGCCGCCCATCGGCCATCGTCGCGGCCGTCATTGCCGCGCCTCGGCCAGCGTGCTCTCACTGGCGCGACGGAACAGGCGCCTGATTGAGGGTATGAGCGCGGGGACACGCTTCTTGTAGTCCCTGTATTCCGGGTGTGCGTTGGTGAGATCGCGTTCCTCGAACTGAATTGCCACGAGGATGTAACCGGTGGTGAGCAGGGCGAAAACGAGGTGTGCGACCGTCATGACGGGCGTGGCCCAGAAGATGATCAGCCAGCCGACGTAGATCGGATGACGCACAACGCGATAGATCGCGGGCTGTACGAACTTGAGCGGCTCGGGCTCACGGCCGCGGAATGCCGCCCAGCTCTGGCGCAGGCCGAACAGGTCGAAGTGATTAATGGCGAAGGTGGCGTAGAGCAGGATCGTCCAGCCGAGGCCGCACAGACCCCAGGCGATGGCCTGACCCGTCGGATTCGATATCGACCAAATGACGCCGCCCATGGGCTCCCAGAGCGCGAACAAGAGGAACATCGCGAGGCTCGAGAAGAGAACGTACGTGCTGCGCTCGGCGGCGGCAGGCACGACGCGTGTCCACCAGCGCTTGAAGGCCGGCCGCGCCATGACGCTGTGCTGTACCGCGAAGATGCCCAGCAACAGGGCGTTAATGAACAGGGCCGTACCCAGGGGGGCTTCAGGCACCGAATCAATCGATTTTGGTACGATGAAATTGCCGATGAAGCCAATCGCGTACAGGAAAGACGCGAAAAAGACGGCGTAGCTGAACAGGCCGTAGGCCAGGAATGCAATGCGTTTCATGTCGTTGTCCTCTTTGTCGGTTGTTTGCGTTAACTGTTGATAACAAAGCGCTTTTGAAGCGTGGGGACAGTGTGGGTCAGGCCCGGTCACCAGTCATGACCAGCCTCTGACCCTTTGCTGACGGTGTGATGACCGATGGCTGATCGAGGCGTGGGGTGACAGAAACGGGGTCAGCGCGCTACCGGTTCGGGGACTGCGAACTCGATGTCGGTACACGGGAATTGAGAAGGGGTGGCGAGCCTGTGCCCCTGCAGCCGCGCGTGTTCGACTTGCTCGTGTTCCTCATCGAGCAGCGCCATCGCGCCGTAGACAAGGACGAGATTCAGGACGCCGTCTGGGCCCCCATGATCGTCTCCGAGACGGCGCTCACGCGCGCGATCATGAAAGCGCGTCGGGTCGTGGGCGACGACGCTGACACCCAGAGGGCCATCCGCACGGTGCATGGCCACGGCTACCAATTCGTAGCGCCACTCGCGGACGCGGGGGCGCCGCCTGAAATCGAGGCGCCGCCAGAAGCGGTAGAGCCCGTTGCCGCGGCAGCAGGCCCACGCCGGGCGGGACTGGCGCTGGCGGCCCTGACGATCGTGGCCATTGTCGCTGTCGCGCTCTGGCCCAGTGCGCCCGGCGATGCGGCTGCCGTTCGCGTGGCCGTTCTGCCTATCGCGAATGACACCGGTGATGCCGAGTACGATTGGGCACGGCTGGGCCTGATGGGCCTCGCCCATGACTACTTCACCGATATCGATGTCGTTGACACGGTGGCGACCTCGGATGTGGTGCGTTTTGTCGACAACTCGGGATGGTCGGGTGCTATCGACAGCCCTGACGCGCTGGATCAGGCGGCCCGATTGCGCCGCGCGTTTGGCGCGAGCCATGTCCTGTTTGCGTCGCTCGAGGCGCACGTGGGCGGCTTGCGATTGAGCTATACGCTTGTGGGCGCCTCTGGCCCACGCGCCGAGACGACCATGGTGTCGTCGCAAAGTACGCCACTCGTGCGTGGCATGGTCACGGGCGTCAGCAACTTGCTCGGGGGGCGCCGCTACGCGCCCGATGGCGTGACGGAAGCCATCGACCAAGACCCGTTCATCAACGAGGCCTACGCCCGCGCCGTGGCTACGGCGCTTGAGGGACGATGTGCTGAGGCCGCACCGCTATTTGATGTCGTGCTGGCACGCAATGAGGCACTGGATCGCGCGCGCATGCTGGGTGCGGGCTGCAGGTTTGAGCTTGGGGAGTCGGCCGTGGCACAGGCCGCGTTCGAGGAACTGTTGCAGCGCGACAGTGTCGCGGCCGACGCCGGGCTGCGCGCTGAGGTGTTGCAGCGCCTGGGCAAGCTGCACCACCGCGGTGGTCGCCACGACGAAGCCGAGTCGGCCTATAACGAAAGTCGTGCAACCGCCGAAGCCGCCGGGGACAAGGAAGCGCTGGGTCGTGCGCTGATCTCGGCTGCTGTACTGGCCAAGGACCGGCGTCAGTTCGATACCGCGCGCGATCTGCTGTCGCATGCGACGCTTGAGTTTCGGCAGCTCGAATGGCAGGTGTTGCCGGGCCAAATCGCCTCAACGCTCGCCAACATCGCGATGAATGATGGCGCGCTGGATGCCGCCGAGCAGCATCTCGACGACGCACTGGCGAGCTTCCGTGCGTTGGGCGATCGCGCCAACGAAGCCAAGATGCTCAACAACTATGGCTTCCTGCGTCGTCTGCAGGGTCGCTTCAGCGAGGCGGAGCCGCTGCACTTGCAGTCACTCGAGATCCGCCGTGAGATTGGCGACCGCGTGGGGCAGGGCCGGATCCTCAACTTCCTGTCGATCCTCTACCAACGCGAAGGGCGGCACGAGGACGCGCTTACCGCGGCCGATGAGGCCGTTACGATTGCGCGTGAAGCTGACGATCAGTTGTTCCTGGCGACGGGCCTGGCGCAGCGCGGCGCTGCAGAGCGCGCGCTGCAGCGCTATGAGACCTCAATCGCCACCTACGCCGAGGCGGGCGATATCTTCATGCAGATTGAAGATGTATCCCGCGCGCTGCAGGTGCGGTTGCGGCTTGCACGCATCGACATCGAACGCGGTGATACCGACAGCGCAGGGATACGCGTTGCCGACGTGCTCGACACGGCGCTGGCGGCCGATCTGCCGGAGCCGGCTATTGAAGCGATGCGCTACGCGGGCGATTTGGCGTGGAAAGAGGATGATACGGCAACGGCGCGCGACTATTTCGAACGCGGCTTGGCGCATGTCGAGCAGACGGGTTTCGAGAGCATGCGCTATCCGCTCGCCCAGCGTCTAGCGTCGATCTACCTCGATGTGGGCGAGCTGGATGAGGCGGCTTCAATGCTTGGGTTCCTCGTGGAGCAGGAACCCAGCGTCTATAACCTGACCCTACAAGCGCGGTACGCGCACCTGACCGGGGACGCGGCGCAGGCCGTGACCTTTATGTCGGAAGCCAAGACGCTCGCTGGCGACGCCTGGGCCGAGGACAACGAACAGCTGTTGACAGAGTACCGAACGCTGGCCGCGCAGCGATGAACTAGGCGCGTGCCGTCGCCGCTGCCAACACAAAGTCGAACTCAGCAATCAAACCGCCGTCCTCGAGCGCCGTCATTTTCATGAGTAGCCGCTCATCGTAGATGCTGTCGTCGGCGTTGCCAGCTTCGCCCGGGAAATAGAGCTGCGTGGTGAGTTGCGCCGTGCCCGGACCTTGCAGCTTCACGTGAATGTGAGGTGTGCGGCTGATGCCGAAATCCGTGTAGGGAGCCGGCTTGATGGTCTCTACGCGGAACCGGCCTTGCGCGTCGGTGAACTGGTGGCCGCGCAACGTGAAGCCCTTGTTGTCATAGATGCCGTCGGCATCGCAGCTCCACACATCGATCACAGCACCCGCGACGGGCCGGCAGTCCGTGGTCAGAATCCTTCCTGCAATTAAAAGCGCCTGGCCCGCTGTGCCGGACTCGCGCAGGTTTGCCCGCTTTGGCGTGTTTGGCGTGTAGTAGGGCCCCTGGGTTTGCGCACGCGTCGCTGCGCTGTCTTTGCAGGCGGGCGTGGGCGCAAGCAGTCCTGCGGACTCCGGATAGGCGTAGCCGTGGTCGGTCTCGCGCGTTTTCGCGAATAGCCACGCTGCGCCGCCGGCCGCCGTTGCGGTCACAACCCCTGCAGCTCCGCCGACGCATTTGATGAGGCGGCGACGATTGAGACTCATGAGGTATAGCTCCCGGAAATGGCGCGTTCATGCCATGACGAACAGGCTAACACGCTGACCTTCGGATTCGAGTGCTGTGTCACGTGCACACCTGCGTTTCAGCACGTATCATCTTAATGAGAATGGTTCTTATTCGCGTTGCATTCGGCATGACGTCGACAGCTGCACGCAGGGAGCGCACACATGACCCTATTTCGAATTCTGTTTTTGAGTGTTCTGACGCTGGCCCTGAGCGCCTGCGCAACGACGGAAGCCCCGGAGGCGCCAGCGGTCGCTGACGCTGAGCCGGAGGCGACCAGGCCGACGACCGAACGACAGTTCACCTTCAGTTGGTCGTTCGTCGATGGCGATGCCATGGCGCCGCGCGGCGGCATGACAACGGGCACGCCCGTGTCACTGGACACGGCGCCAGGTGTCGCCTGGGCGGCGTTGCAGGCGCCAGAATTAACTGCGCAGGAGCGCGACCGCCGCGCTATCGTCGCCATGGCGGGCGGCTATCGCGCAAGTTTCGACTTCATCGAAACAGCGGGCTTTACGTCGGACTACGAACCGTCTCGCCCCTACCGGTCCTGGGGCACCGAAAAAGTGTACGTCGTTGCCGATACGCCCGACTTCGTCAGCCTCCAGCATATTCTCGTGATGTTCATGGTGGGTGAGAACGGCGAGACGATGGGGCCGTTCGTCATCAAGCACTGGCGTCAGGACTGGCAGTTCGAACCTGAGACCTTTCATGAGTACCAGGGCGGAGACAGCTGGGCCAGAACCGAGATGGATGCAGAAACCGCGCGTGGCAGCTGGAGCCAGACCGTGTGGCAGGTGGACGATTCGCCGCGCTACGCCACGATCGGACGCTGGCAGCACGATGCGGCCATGTCCTTCTGGGAAGGCGAGGCCACGCTGCGACCGCTGCCGCGACGTGAGTACAGCGTGCGCGACGATTACGACGTACTGCGCGCCGTAAATCGTCACATCATCACGCCGACAGGTTGGGTGCACGAAGAGCAAAACGACAAGCTCGTGATGGGCGACGTGCCGCGCATCATCGCGCGCGAGGCCGGTCTCAATCGCTACGAGCGCATCACTGATCATGATTTCACCGCTGGCGACGAATACTGGGAGACGACCGCTGCATTCTGGGCGGATGTGCGAGCGTCCTGGCAACGCGTCCACGACGAGCACGATGCATTCGTGTTCAAGGCACAGGCCGATGACGGCATTCTGTTCGGCAAGCTCTTTGAGTACGCCGGAAAGCTGGAGGCTGATGGCGACTACAACGCAAGCGCCGCGCAGTCGTTTATTGATGCCGCAATGGCGGCACACCTCTCATTGGATGGGTCAGCCGAGGCGACCGCAGGGTACTGATTCGGGGTCGTGCCGTTCTCCGACCTGGCGTTCGCGGTAACATTCGGGTCTGGATCGAACGGACGGCACGGTGAGCGACAGACCCAAGAATCCCGGGCGGCGTAGCTGGCTTCGCGCCGCAGGTGCGGCCGCGGCATGGCGCTCGCTTGGCTTGGCCGTTCCGCATTGGCGCTTGATTCCCGCCGGGCTTCTGCCTGTGGTGGCGCAAGCCGGGACCGATGAACTCGAGCGGTACGGCAAGTCCGAGTTGCGACTGCTCAACGATCGTCCGCTAAACGCCGAGACGCCGGCACATCTGCTCGACGATGCAGTAACACCGGCGGCGCGCCACTTCGTTCGCAACAATGGCTACGTTCCCGCGGCTGCGACCGATGCCAACGCCTGGTCGATCCAGGTGCACGGTGAAGCCTGTGCCGCGCCGCGCTCGGTGACCGTCGGCGAGCTGAAACGCCGCTTCAGACAGGTCACACTACAGCTGCAATTGGAGTGCGGCGGCAACGGCCGCGCCGAGTTTCGGCCGCGCGCCAGCGGCAATCCCTGGACCACGGGCGCAATTGGCTGCGCGCAGTGGCGTGGCATCCGCGTGGCGGACTTGCTCGACGACGTGGGGATGACCGATGCTGCCGTGTACGTTGCCTATCGCGGTGCCGACCGACACCTGTCGGGTGCGTCTGACAAGGACCCCATCTCGCGCGGCGTGCCTGTGGCCAAGGCGCTTGAGCCCGAATCGCTGCTGGCCTTCGAAATGAATGGTGCCCCCATTCCGTTGCTGCACGGTGCGCCCGCGCGGCTGGTGTTTGGCGGCTGGCCCGCGTCGACTAGCGGCAAGTGGGTGAACGAGCTGTTGATCCGAGACCGCGTTCACGACGGCGCAAAGATGGGCGGCAAGGCTTACCGTATGCCTTGCGAGCCGATGGCGCCCGGCGCCAAGGCTAAGGACGACGCCATGTGCATTATCGAGTCGATGCCCGTGAAATCGCTGATCACGTTTCCGGAATCGGGAAGCACGGTGCAGGCAGGCAACCGTTTCGAGGTACGAGGACACGCTTGGGCCGGCGACGATCGCGTCAAAAAAATGCACATCTCGACAGACTTTGGTGCCACCTGGCAGCGCGCGCGCCTCAGCCGTCCGGCCAACCGCCTCGCCTGGCAGCATTTTCGCGCCGAGTTGACGCTCGACACGCGGGGCTATTACGAGGTCTGGGCGCGCGCGACAGATGCGCAGGGTGTGATGCAACCCATGCTTGTGCCCGGCTGGAACCCCAAGGGTTATCTCAACAATGCTTGCCATCGCATCGCGGTGCAGGTGACCTGATGCGCGCTGTATTGATTGTGTTTGTGTTGCTGCCCTGGGTGCCTCTCAAGGCAGAGACGCCAAAGGTCGATCCAACGTCGGGCCTTGTCGTCGCGCCGGGCTGGCAAATGGTGCAAGCGCACTGCAGCGCCTGCCATTCGTTGAAACTCGTAACCACGCAACGCGGTGATCGCGAGTACTGGCTGGGGTTGATTCGCTGGATGCAGAAGACGCAGAACCTCTGGGAATTGCCACCGGCTGTAGAAACGCAGGTGTTGGATTACCTGTCAAAGCACTACCGCGAAGACGACTGGGGTCGTCGGCCACCGTTGCCTGCGCGGCTTTTGCCCGACACGCCCTGAGCCGACTATAGTCAGGGCCGGGAATCGCGTACGACAACAACACCAAGGGGTACGCAGTGTCGATAGTTAGCGAGTTGCGGCGACGCAATGTGTTCCGCGTAGCAACCGCATATGCCGTTGTCGGCTGGCTCATTCTTCAGATAGCAGATGTCGTGCTCGACTTCGCCGGTGCGCCGGAGTGGACGGGCAAAGCGCTCATCGCCCTGTTGCTGATCGGCTTCCCGGTTGCCGTCGTGCTGTCCTGGGTGTTTGAGGCTACACCGGAAGGCGTGCGTCGTGACGATGGTCAAAGTCGGCCCGATCGCGTGCGTGCGCAGCGACTGAACACGCTCACCATTGCCGCGGCGCTCGGGGTTGCGGGCCTGTTTGCCTGGCAGCAGTTTGGCGCGCCGCCTGCTGCTGTAGCGACTTCGCCGACGGGCGACGCAACCGCGCAAGCGCTGCCCGTCACATCATCGCTGAACGTGGATGCGGCTTCGATTGCTGTCCTGCCGTTTGCCGATTTATCCCAGCTTGGCGACCAGGACTATTTTTCTGACGGCATAGCTGAGGAAATTCTCAACGTGCTCGCAAACGTTGAGGGTCTCGCGGTTGCGTCACGCACGTCCGCGTTTGCATTCAAGGGCCGAAGCTCCGTGGGGATTCCCGAGATCGCCGCCGAACTCGGTGTGCGGCATGTACTCGAGGGCAGCGTGCGTACAGCGGGCGACACAATCCGCATCACGGCGCAGCTCATTGACGCCCAGAGTGACAAGCATCTCTGGTCGCAGACTTACGATAAGCAACTCACGGCACAGAACGTCTTCGAGATTCAGGACGAAATAGCCTCGGCCATTGTGGTTGCGTTGTCAGAGTCGCTGCAGCTGAGTGGTATTGCGACGAGCGCGCTCGCCGTTCGTGCAGATACCGAGAACCTTGACGCCTACCAACTCTTCCTGCGAGGGCGGGACCGCTTTCGCATTCGCAGCCAGGACAACATTCCGGGCACGATCGCGCTGTTTGAGCGTGCGATTGAGCTCGATCCCAACTTTGCGCGCGCCTGGGCAGGCTACGCGGCTGTAACAGCAGTGGCGCCAAGCTGGGGTTTCCCGGGCGAGACCGAGCCCTACTATGAGGTATCGCAACGTGCTGCGAACAAGGCTATCGAGCTCGATGACAGTCTTGCCTTGCCGTATTCCGTTCTGGCTTACACCACCCGCGAAGCAATCCCTCTTGATTTCTCGAGGGCCTTCGAGATGTACGAGAAGGCGTTGGAGCGTGACCCCAACGAGGTCAATACGCTGCTGTGGCGGGGTATCGATCGTATCGCCGTCGGGCAGTTCGATCTGGCGTCCGAGGATTTCGCGCGGTGTCGTACGTTGGATCAGAGCTATCTGAACTGCTTCGCGTTTGATGCGAATGCCCGACTCTATGCCGGGGACTACACGGCAGCGCGTGAGCTGTTCATGAAGACTGCGGGTCTGGGCAATCAATCGCAGTCCGAGAATACCGCCATAGCCATGATTCACAAGGAGCCTCGCGATACGGCCATCCTGGCGCTGTCGTGGGCTTTCGAAGGTTCTGGCTGGGCTTTCGAAGGCGTTGGCGAAGATGCGGTCGAGCCTCAGCTTGTCTACCGAGTGCTGCGGACCGACGATCACAACTACGCACTCGAACTGGAGGCATTGAACGCCGCCCTCGCTCGACTCGGTCTCGGCTCTGTGGATCTGAGATTGCCGCTACCGGCACTATTGTTCCGCCAGTATGAAGAAATTGAGCCCAATGTGTTCTTCATGTTCTGGTGGCACCCGACGTTCAGCCATTTTCACGCGAGCCCGCATTGGCAGCGAATCGTTACGGAAATGGGCATCGCTGACTACTGGCGAGAGCACGGCTACCCGCCGCAGTGCCGTGCTGTGGGCGAAGACAGTTTCGAGTGCGATATCCCGGCGTTGTAGCGTTCAGGTAGCCGGCGCCACGATCGGTGACTGTTCCACAAGCCAGTTCACGACCTGTGTGTCATCAGGAATACGAATGCGGCCATAGCCCGTCTCGACGAGACCCAGTTGCCGAAGCCGCGTGAGCGCCTTGCCCAGGGCCACGCGCGACACGCCAAGCTCATCGGCCAGCGCGTGCTGCGTCACGGTAATGCGATCGTTCGCTTCCGAATCACGTGGCTGTCGGAGCAGTGTCTTCGCCGTGCGCGCGGGCAGCGACAGACGGCGCTCGTCGTCGATGATCTCGAGTGCGAGCTGCAGCCGGTTCGCGAGCAGCGTAATAATGGCCGTGGCGATGTTCCGGTCGTCGGACATGAGCTGTTCAAGTCTGGTTGCGCTGATCACGCAAAGGTCGGTTTCACCGACAGCTCGAAAATCGAAGAAGCGTGGGGAGCCCGCAAACAGCGGAAACTCGCCGAACGAATCACCCGGCGTGAGCGTTGCGATCACGACGCTGCGACCGTCGCGGCCCAGGTTTGAGAGCTGCACGGCACCGCGGATCACGATCGATAGTTGCCGGTCCGTATCGCCGCGCCGGTGCAGCCAGGCGCCGTCGGCAAACGTGCGACGGCTGCCATGCGACAGCAGGCGTTCGCGCACGATGCTCGGCAGGGCTGCGAACAGGCTGGCCTCGGAAGCTGCGACTATCGGCGTTTTCGTTTCAGTGCTCACAATGTAAACAATTTAGCATTCTGCGCCATGCGGGGTTGATACGATCTCACTATCGAAGCACCTGCCGAGCTGACTATGCGTGTCGAAATGCTGCTTATCCTGCTGATATTTCTGGGGTTCGCGCTTGCGGAGCTCTTGCGTACCCAGCTGTTTCGCAAGCCCGGTCAGCGTCGCAAGGACGCCGTCGTCGAAGCCGTCAGCTCGGGATTGCTGGCCTTTGTGACGCAACCCGCCGTGCTGCTCGCGAGCGGGTTGCTCATGGCGGTGATGCTGCCTGAGCATCGGGACGCACTCGTTACGTTGCCAATTCTCGCGCAGATTGGTCTGCTGCTCGTGTTCGACGACATGACGCAGTACGGATGGCACCGCCTGTCGCACAACGTGCCCTGGCTGTATGCCTTGCACCGACCGCACCACGATGCGCCTTACATGAGTATCCGCATCGTTTACCGCAACAACTTCTTCTACTACCTGTTGATGCCCGGCATCTGGTTCTCGGGCGCACTCATCTATCTGGGGCTCGGTCCCGTTTACGCCGTGTACATCGTCGTGAAGTTGCTTGTGATCTGCGGCGCGCACTCGGACGTCCGCTGGGACGCGCCGCTCTATCGCAGCCGCGTGCTCGCGCCTGTGATGTGGTTCGTCGAGCGCGTCATCTCCACCCCCGCGACGCATTCGGCGCATCACGGCAAACACGCAGCCGACGGCCTGACGAATTACAAAGGCAACTACGGCAACCTGCTCTTCTTCTGGGACGTTCTGTTTGGCACTGCCAAGATCACGCGGCGTTACCCCGAGCAGTTTGGCGTTGAGAACCTGCCTGAGGTCGGCGCCGCGGAACAGTTGTTCTGGCCGCTGGTCAGACGGCGGGCAGCGCAACCCGAGGGCCACGCCGCCCGCGAAAACAGACACGCGCCGACCTAGAAAGAGTAACTGAGCCCGATCGACAACACGGGGTAGAGGTCGTAGTCCTCGAGGTCGTCCTCGGCGATGCGTTCTTCTGCTTCGAGGTCGGCCAGAAAGTCCGGGTCCGTGGACAGCGTGCCGCCAACGCTTGAGAACTGCACCGTCGCTTCGCCCTGGAACAGGACGCCGAGGTCGAAGTTGATCAGGAAGCGCTCACCGACGCCCCAGTCGTAGCCGAGGCCGAGGTAGGGCGCCACACTGTCGAATTCGGTATCGGCAGAGAGCACGCCGGTCTCTTCGATGGTGTAGATCATGTCGTCGATTTCGTAGGTGGCTGTCGGGTCCGCGACCGCGACGATGGCGTTCTCGTTGAACACGGCGCCCCCCGTGATCCTGAAGCCGCCGCCTGTGGGCCGGTAGTCCGCGAACAGGGTGATGGAGCTGAGCTCCAGATCACCGTCGAAGTCGACACCATCGAGGTCGTCCTCGAAGTCGTAGTCGTACTGGTTGAACCCGCCGCGCACGGCCCACTTGTCGGTGAACTCGTAGCTGCCTTCGAGACCCAGGCCGAGCGTGCCGACCTTGCCACCCATCGTGCCCTCAGCGTGTGCCTGGGACAGTGCCAATGCGGCTACAGCCGCCATCCAGAATCGCGTCATGATCATTTCCCTCGGTGTTCTTGCTGTGACATGCGGCCGTGAGTGACCGACCGCTCAAATGTGCACAGCTTGGCGATTGGGGACCTTTGGAAATGTTTAAGTTGTTCTGAAGGTTGGCTTAACCGTTGAAGTGACTGGCAAAAAAGGTGCGCCGAATCGGGTCGCCGGTATCTTGCACCGGCTGCGTAGTGGCCTGTTATGCTGTGCCGCCCACGAATCACCTGGGAGTTCCGCGTTGACCTTTCATGCCCGTCTGGCGCTTGCCAGTGCTGTCTTTGCCTCATTCTTTCTGGCGTCGGCGACCCACGCTGAGGTTCCCATCGTGCAGCCGGGCGCCCCGGGCGAGCCGCCGCGTGCCCTGAGCGCCGACGAAGCCACCGCGATCGCGGACACGAGCTACACCAATGATGACGTGCGGTTTATGCAGGACATGATTCCGCATCATCACCAGGCGCTGCAGATGGCGGGTCTGGTCGCGACTCGCACCAACAATTCTGACGTGATCGACATCGCGGGCCGGATCAATGTGTCGCAGGACGATGAGATTGGCTTTATGAAGGCCTGGCTCGCCGAACGCGGTGAGACGGTGCCCGACCCTTCGGCGCACGATGCCATGCACATGAGCCACATGATGGCCGGGATGGCGTCGCCCGAGCAGATGGCCGCGCTTGCAGCCGCCGAGAGCACGGCATTCGATCGTTTGTTCCTGGAGCTCATGATTGCGCACCACGAAGGCGCCGTGACGATGGTTGAGGCGTTGCTAGAGCAAAAGGGTGCGGCTTATGACCCCGTGCTATTCGAATTCACCAACGATGTGACCAACGACCAGACGGCCGAGATCGAGCGCATGAATGGGCTGCTCGTCACCCTGTCGGCCGATCCGCGGGCCGGTCTTGCCGTGGGGCTGTTCGATGCCGGCGAGGCCATCAGCAACCTTGAGCTCGTGGCGACGCTCAAGAAGCCCGCGGGATTCTTCGACCCCGAAAATCCGGCCGAGCTGCCCTCAGACCCGGCCAGCATTAAAGAAGACGAGGAAGCCAAGGAAGAAGAGAGCGACGATCTGCCGCGTCGCCCGGATCCGCGCAAACTGCGCTATCCGAAGCTGAGTTTCTCCAACACAGACATGGCATTTCGCGATGACGTGCTCGTCGCGGGCAGCTACCACGGCTTCAACGTGTACCAGCTCGGTGAAGACGGCGCACCGGCGCTCATGTCATCGATCGTTTGCCCGGGCGGCCAGGGGGACGTTTCCATCGTCGGAGACCTGCTCATCATGTCGGTGGAGGAAACACGTGGCCGGCTTGACTGCGGCTTGCAGGGCATTTCCGACGATGTGAGTAAAGATCGTTTCCGCGGATTGCGAATCTTCGATATCCAGGACCTGACGCGTCCCGTACAGGTGGGCGCGGTTCAGACCTGCCGCGGGTCGCACACGCACTCCGTCGTTTCGGGGCCCGGGCGCGACGGCAAGATCATCGTTTACAACTCGGGCACGTCGAGCGTGCGCGAGTCTGACGAGCTGCCGGGCTGCTACGACGAGACGCCAGGTGACGATCGTACGGCGCTGTTCCGCATCGATGTCATCGAGATTCCCGTTGATGATCCGTCTCAGTCACGCATCATCGACAGTCCGACCGTGTTCGCGGACGATGACACGGGTGCGCTGGCCGGACTCTGGCGCGGCGGCGATCACGGTGACGAGACGCAGGACACGCGACGTACGGACCAGTGCCACGACATCACTGTCTTCCCGAGCGCCAATATTGCCGCGGGCGCCTGCTCCGGCAACGGCATCATCTTCGATATCTCCAACCCGCGTAAGCCCACGCGCATCGACGCGGTTGTCGATGCGGGTTTTGCCTACTGGCATTCCGCGACGTTTAACAACGACGGCACCAAGGTGCTCTTCACAGACGAGTGGGGCGGTGGCAGTCGTCCGCGGTGCCGCGCTTACGACCCGCTCGACTGGGGTGCCGATGCCATCTACGACATCGTCGACGGCAAGCTTGAGTACCGCAGCCACTACAAGATGCCCGCGCCACAAATCGACACCGAAAACTGCGTGGCGCACAACGGCTCCATCGTGCCCGTGCCCGGTCGCGACATCTTCGTCCAGGCCTGGTACCAGGGCGGTCTCTCGGTGGTGGACTTCACAGACTCCGCCAATCCCTACGAGATCGCGTATTTCGATCGCGGACCGATTGACGAGGAGTTCCTCGTGGTTGGCGGTTACTGGTCGACGTACTGGTACGAGGGTCACATCTACGGCACCGAGATCGTGCGCGGCCTGGACGTCTTCGCCTTGCAGCCGAGTGAGTTCCTGACCAAAAACGAGATTGCCGCAGCGAGACTTGCCGACCAGGGCCAGGTGTTCAACCCGCAGCAGCAGCTGCCCGTGACCTGGCCCGCGGAACCCGTGGTCGCGCTTGCCTATATCGATCAGCTCAATCGCGACGACGCGATTGACGCGGCGCTGGCGAGTGACATTGGTGCGGCACTGGATCGTGCGGGAAAGCACATGGCGTCCGGGGAACGCGATCGGTCGCTGTCGCGTGAGCTCAAGCAACTGGCCAAGGCCCTGAAGCGCGACGACGCGCAGGGTGCTATTGCGCAGCGTCTCGACGCACTGGCCGGCACGCTCCACGACATCGCCAAGCGCCTGGGGTAGACCTCATGCGCTGGTTCATTCCCCGACTGCTCACGGCACTTGTTGCCGTGACGTCGCCGGCGGTCTGGGCCTGTGACGCCGAGGCGCTTGCGGCCGTGCCTGAGCCCCAGCGGGTGACGACAATGCACCTGCTCGCGCTGCGGGCGTGTCTCGCGAGTCCCGATCCTGCTGTGCGCGACGATTTTGCCTACGCGCGTTTCGTTGCGGTCATGCGCTCGGGCGAGGTCTCACCGGACACGCTGGAGACGCTACTCGCCGACTTTGTGTTCCGCCTTTCTGTGCCGGAGCGCGGTGGCGACGGCTTCGAGGCACCGTTTCTGGTGCTCGTGCTGGCCGAGATTGCGCGCGTCGATCGTGTCAGTCCTTATCTCGACGACAAGCGGCGCAAACTGCTGGTCGACGCGGCGTGGCGCTACTTGCGCGGTGTGACCGACTATCGCGGCTTCAAAGACGGCGAGGGCTGGCGTCATGGCGTGGCGCACGGCGCCGATCTTGCGATGCAGCTTGCGCTCAATCCAGAGCTCAGCGCTGAACAGGGCGCACAGTTGTTAGCGGCCATTGCGACCCAGGTTGCCCCTGCGTCCGGTCACAACTACGTGTTCAATGAACCGGGTCGCCTCGCGCGACCGGTGTTCTTCCTCGCAATGAACGAGCGAGTCTCGGCGGAGACACTCGACACGTTCTTCTCCGCGTTGACGCCTGACGCTGGGCAGCCGCTGTGGCAGTCGCCCTACGGATCCGAGGCGGGTCTCGCGGCCCTGCACAACACCCGCGCCTTTGCTCAGGCACTCTACGTCTACACGGCAACCAGCCCATCGGAGCAGGCCGCGGCGCTCAAGGCGCGGGCGGAAGCGCTGATTCGCGCGCTGCCCTAGTAGGAGGCGCCAGGGCGTCGGCGTCGGTTACGACGCGGCTTTGCGGGGCGGGGCACCGAGCACTTTGCCCATCGGCGAGCGACGCACGAGCACTTCATAGCTGCCTAGAATGACGGGCAGTGACAGCGCAATCGTCGCGAGGTACTTCACCACGGCCGGCAGGTCGAACACCGCCATGATGCCGCCCGCGGCAATGACCACGGGAAAGTGGATCAGGTAAATCCAGTAAGACGCGTCGCTGACGTATTGGCCCAAAGCGCCTCGCGTTGCGAAGAAGCGCTGGAAGATGCCGAGCAGGCCGAGCGTCATGGCAACGGCCAAGATGGCGTTGGTACCACCGGCGATGAGGCCCAGCCTGACGTCTGTCACCGCTTCGGCCAGTAGCCGCTCACGCGTGGCCCAGCCACAGAGGGGCATCACAGCGAGCGCGACTGCCGGACCCAGCCACCATCGTGCGGTGAGCTTGGGCAGCAGATCGCGCCAGTGAAACAGCGTCCAGCCGATCAGGAAGAAACCAAAGACCGCGAGCTGCATCCAGCCGTCGGTGCCCTGGCCCGTGCCCGATGAATAGGAAGGGATCATGAAGGCGGCAACGCACAGTGTCAGGCCGATAAGACCCGGCGCCCGAAACAGGCTGCGTTTCACCCGCGTGGCAACCACCGCCAGGCGGTTCGCCTGTGCATCGACAAGAGATTGCACAATGACAGCGCCCCCTGAGAACAGAATCAGCGAGGCCAGGAACCAGAGGTGATACACCTTGCCCCAACGCAACCACCGGGCTTCCGTAACCAACTGCCACGCGCTGGCAAGACTGCCCGACAGCGCCGCCGTCTGCGCAAACTCGTAGGCGGCGCGGGTCAGGGGGGTCAGCAACAGGTAGCCGACAACGAGCGGCAACGCGATGCGCAGGCCGCGGTTTTTCCAGAACGCAGCGCTGCCCCGGCGGGCGTACAGCGCCGAGGCAGCGAAACCCGCCGTGACGAAGAATGCGGGCATGGCAAAGCCGTACAGAAACACCGCCAACACATCCGCGGCTGGCAACGTTTCCGGGTCTTTGAAACGCCGCGGCACGGTGGTGTAGGGCAACAGGGGGTGGCCGAGCATGACCACGCTCATCATGGCCACGCGGAGACTGTCAATGGCGGTGTTTCGTTGATCCGACTGCGCGGCGTCGGCGAACCCGTGGTTTGTGTGTGTGCGTGTCACAGGTGTCCTGCTTCGGCGCTGTGTTGCAAAATCCTAGCACCCACAGAGCCTTACAGGCGCCCACGATCACTCGGGATTCACGTGGTTTCAGAAAAAACTGAAATGCTTGACGTACCCGCGTCGAGCATTAATATCTTCGCATCTTCAAATTCTTGAAGATTTGAATATTCAGAGAGATCCAAGGACACGTCGTGGGGACGGCGTCGTCCGAGATGCGAGGAAACGTCAGGTATGCCAAGTCGTGAAGTCATCGCCAAAGAGCTTGCTGAGATCTTCAAGCTCGTCGCGCACCCGGACCGAATCCGGATTATCGAGGAGCTGGCGAAGGAAGAGCAGGACGTCAACACGCTGGCCAGTGCATTGAGTTTGCCTGGCACGCGCGTGTCGCAGCACCTGTCGAAATTGCGTGCGTATCGCTTCGTCGAAGAACGACGGGACGGTCGCCACCACTACTACCACCTCACACACCCCGAAATCGCACAGTGGATTGTCGACGGTGTGGAGTTCATCGAAAAGCGGGCCAACGGCGTGAGCGACCGGGAAATTCGGACGGCACGCCAGCTTTGGTCGACGAGTTGAAGACCGGGCGCGACACGCCACGGTAAGCAATTCACAACAAGGGAGGTCCTGATGCTTCGATTCGCTGAAGACGAGTCGAATGCCAGCAGGGTCTTTTCAACCGAGAGAACGACCTGCTTGAAAGGAGCGCGTCATGAAATTCTTTGATACTTCCAACATGCGTGGAGACATTTACGGCGGTCTTACCGCGGGTGTCGTCGCGCTACCGCTGGCCCTGGCCTTCGGTGAAGCGTCGGGTGCCGGACCCATTGCCGGTATTTGGGGCGCCATTTTTGTTGGTTTCTTTGCATCGCTGTTCGGTGGCACGGGATCGCAGGTCTCGGGTCCCACCGGACCAATGGTTGTGGTGTTCGCCGGCGTTTTCGCGTCGCTGTCGGGCGACCCGGCGCTCGTGTTCGGCGCTGTCGTGCTCGCAGGTCTGCTACAGATCGTCTTCGGTTTCATGAAGCTCGGGCAGTACATCCGCCTGGTGCCGTACCCCGTAATCTCGGGCTTCATGAGCGGCATCGGTGTCATCATTATCGCGCTGCAGGTCTCTCGTTTGTTTGGCCATGAGCCGACGGGCGGCGGCACCATTCCCGCGCTGACGGCGATCCCTGGCGCGGTCATGGACCCCAACCTGTCGGCACTTGCTATTGGCGCGGTGTCGCTGGGCGTGATCTTCTTCTGGCCGGCATCTCTGGGACGCTTTATCCCGGGCGCGCTCGCCGCGCTGATCATCGGTACCGTCATGAGCCTGTTCATGTCGGGCGCGCCGATCCTCGGAGATATTCCGACCGGCTTCCCGTCGCTGATCGTGCCCGGCTTCACGGCCAGCACCTTTCTGATCGTTGCAGAAGCAGCCTTTATTCTCGCGGTTCTGGGGGCTATCGATAGTCTGCTGACCTCGCTGGTGGCGGACAACATGACGCGCACGCGTCACGACTCGGACAAGGAACTCGTCGGTCAGGGCATCGGTACCACGGTTGCCGGTCTGTTCGGCGCGATCCCGGGTGCCGGTGCCACGATGCGCACGGTCGTCAACATCCGTACGGGCGGCCAGACCAAGATTGCGGGCATGCTGCATGCTGTCGTGCTTTTCGCTGTTGTCATCGTCGGTGCGCCACTCGCGTCGAAGATTCCGCACGCCGTGCTGGCCGGTATCCTGATCAAGGTGGGCTGGGACATCATCGACGTGAGCTACATCAAGCGCGCACACCGTGGCCCGCGCTGGGACCTCGTGCTCATGGCCAGCGTTTTGGGTCTCACGGTCTTTGTTGACCTCATCACCGCAGTACTGGCGGGAGTCGTCATGGCGGCGCTGGCGTTCGTCAAGCAGCTGGCTGACCAGCAGCTCAAGGAAGCCCGCGATGGTCGCGAAGACGCGGTCGTTACGGACGAGGAAGAAGCGCTGCTGCAGTCTGCTGATGGTCGCGTCATGCTGTTCGACTTCGGTGGGCCGCTGAGCTTCGGTGCTGCGACGGACCTCGGCCTGCACGTGCGGGAGCGGGTCAAGAGCACGTCAAGCGCCATCGTGCTTGATTTTCACCGCGTACCCTTCCTCGATGTGTCCGCAGCGCGCGCTGTGGAAACGATCATCTGCGATGCGCGTCAGGCGGATCGCAAGGTGTTCACGACGGGTATGAGCCCCGATGTCAGGCAAGTGCTGCGCGTGATGGAGGCAGACCACTGCCTGCCGGAAGATGCGGAGTATCAGAAGCGCGTGGACGCGATTCGAGCTGCGGTTGAAGAAGTTCGCAAGAACGGAAAAGGGCCTGCCGTCAACGACGGTGATCCCCAGGCTATTGCGAGCTAGACCAACGCTGCACGGCGAACCAAACGGCCGGCGTGTCCTGGTGCACGTCGGCCGTTTTTTATTCCCGCTCGCGCCAGGTCAGGAAGAGGGCTTCGGGCAGCTGCGCCTTGAGCTCGGTCTCCGTGAGTGCCTCGTCGTTGGCGACGAGATCGTCGAGTGCCTTTAGCGCGGCGTCTGCATCACCGCGCTCCCAGGTGTCGATAATGAGCTGTACGCGCACGTCGGTTGGCGCAGCTGCGTCGACGGCGGCGGCAATACCCAGCAATTCGGGTTCGGTCGGTGCCGCTGCTTGCCGGGCGACTTCCTCCGCGCCTTCAGCGTCCAACTCGGTTGCGGCCACTTGCTCACGCCGTTCCGGCAGGTCAGGCGCTACTGCCGGGCTGGCGACCATCGATTGTGGGGCACGTTCCAGGGCGCGTTCACGCCGCGCCGGCTCGGATTTGGCTGCGACTGGGCGATGCTCTGCGTCGATGCTGGCGTCCTGGCTGACGCGGCTGCCGGTTACCACGATCGTATCGACAACCTCAGATTCCTCTGCGACATCAGCGGCAACGAGGTTGTCGTCCGCCGTCCGCGCGGATTCGGCCGGCGATGCCTCTGCTGTGGCCTGCGTCTGCGCGCTGGCCGGCGCCGAGGTAGCGCTTTCGTTGGATTCCGGCGGGCGCATGGTGAGCACCAGTGTTGCGCTCAGGACGACTACGGCGGCGACCGCGAGTCCCGGCCGCCAGTGGGGGGCTTCGGCTGCGGGTTCGGTCGCGCGCTGCGCGGCGGCGAGGATCCGCTGATCGAGTGCGGCATCCGGTAACTCGCCCCCGTCGCGGCGGTAGGCATCGCGCACATCGTCAAATTCAGGGTCGTCATGCTCAGTCATGATGGGCTTCCAGTGATTTGCGCAGCTTTGCCAGCGCATAGCGCAATCGGCTCTTGGCGGTCTCGGGCGTCACACCCGTCACCGCGGCGATGTCATTGAGATCGAGGCCACCTTCCTCGCGCAACAGAAATGCCGTGCGTTGCGGCTCAGGCAAGTTGGCGACGCCTGCCGCAAGCGAGGCCATGGCGCCGTCGAGCTCTGCCTGACGTTCCGGCTCGGAAGACGCACCGCCCGCAACGCTGTCCGGGTCCGTGTCGCCGCGTCCGTCGTCGGCGATGCGCACGGCGCTCCGTCGGTAGTGGTCGATGACCCGGTTGCGTGCCATGCGGTACAGCCAGGTCGTAAAGCGCGCGGTCGGCTCGTAGCGGTCTCGCGCATCAATGAGCTTCATCCAGACGTCCTGGTAGAGCTCATCGGCCAACGCCTTGCTTGTGACCTGACGCAAGACGAAGCGGTAAAGGCCACCGCGGTGGCGGTGGTACAGCACATCGAATGCCGCTGCGTCCCCGTTGCGGTAGCGGGTCATGAGCGCTTCATCAGGCTCGGGCGCGTCCATGCGCCCGAGTCTGGCCGCAGCCAGCGTCGCGGTCAAAGCGACGTGTCAGTCCCGGCCGCCCTGGGCGACAGGCTCCGGCGTCGACAGGCCGCGCGTCAGGTTGACGAGCGAGACGAATTCACCGCGGTAGCCAAACGCGTCCTTGCCGCGCGCTGAGTTGGCCAGTTCGGTGATGTCGCCATAACCGAAGTCACCGAGGTGGTTGCCGCCACGCAGCTGCTGTGCAAACGCGGCGACGGCTGCCGAGAACCGGAACGCCTCGGAAGCTCGCGACAGACTGGCGAGCGCGTCGTCGCGCATGACGGGCCACTCGAGCAACTTGCTGGCGCCGCCTTCGGGCGACTTGTAACGCATGCGCAGGAAGGCGATTTCGTCGGTGTTGCCCGGTGCCTTCTCGGTTTTGCCGTAGCGCAGCGGGTCGATGCGGCGGGAGCTGCCCTCGACGAAGGCCAGTTCGTAGATTGCGGTGACCGTGTGGCCGGCGCCGATCTCGCCTGCGTCAACCTTGTCGTTGTTGAAGTCCTCGCGCTTGAGCGCACGGTTTTCGTAACCGACGAGGCGGTACTCGGCGACGACGGCCGGGTTGAACTCCACCTGGATCTTCACGTCCTTGGCGATGGTGAGCGTTGTTGCTGTGAGTTCATCGACGAGGACCTTCTGCGCCTCGTTGAGCGTGTCGATGTAGGCGTAGTTACCGTTGCCGACGTCGGCGATCTGCTCCATGAGATGATCGTTGTAGTTGCCCGTACCGAAGCCGAGCGTGGTGAGCGCGATACCGGCCTCACGTTTTTCGCCAATGAGGTCCTTGAGCATCTCGATGTTCGTGGTGCCCACGTTGAAGTCGCCATCCGTGGCCAGTATGACGCGATTGATGCCGCCCTCGATGAAGGCCTGCTCGGCCATGGCGTACGCCAGGCGGATACCGGCGCCGCCGTTCGTGGAGCCGCCTGCCTGCAAGCGGTCGAGTGCTGCGATGATCTCGGCGTTGCGGTCACCCGGTGTGGGTTTGAGCACGACGCCTGATGCGCCGGCGTAGACCACGATGGCCACGGAGTCGTCAGCGTCAAGCTGGCGCACGAGGAGCTTGAGCGACGACTTGAGCAGCCCGAGCTTGTCGGCCGAGTTCATCGAGCCCGAGACGTCGAGCAGGAAGACAAGATTGGCCTGGGGCAGCACGTCAGGCACATAGCCCTTCACGCCGATGTGCATCAGCCATTTGTCTTGGGCCCAGGGCGCGGGGGCGACTTCACGCGTGACGCTGAACGGTGTCTTCGCGCTGCGTGGTGCGCTGTACTCGTAATCAAAGTAGTTGATCAGCTCCTCCGCGCGCACCGCGTCGCGTGGCGGCAACTGACCCGAGCGCAGCAGGCGTCGCACGTTGGCGTAGGCGCCCGTGTCGACGTCGATGCTAAAGGTCGAGACCGGGTTCTCCGCGGCCAGACGTAGCGGATTGTCCTCGAAGTGCGCGTAGTTCTCGCGGTTAGCGATAGGCGCCTGAGGCACGGCGATCACGTTGCGCGAGAGCATGGCGCCCGTGACCACAATCTGGTCCTGACTGCGGTCGCGCCGCGCCTCCTGCTTGGCCGCGGCGATGGATGGCACGGGTGCAGAAAGCGCCGGCGTGTCGCCTTCCGCGTCGGCAACGGATTGGGTCGTGGCGGGCTCCGTGACAGCAGTGTCTTCAGGGGGCGGGACAGGCTCACGCGTCGCGGGTTCGTGTGAACAGGCGGCAAGCACTGCGGCTAGCACTGCCAGACCGATAAAAAAGAAGCGTTGAATCCAGGGCATCGGGGTTCTCCTAGGGGGGTTGTGGTTCCGATGCTCTTACAAACGCAGCAAACCGACGAAACGGGTTAATACGATCGGGGAAATTCCTCTAAATCAATAGAATCAATGAATTAAGAGGTAAATCTCGAAAGCGCGAAGTGCCGATCACGATCACACGTGGATGAGACCACGCCGCAGGCCGATGTACACCGCCTCGCTCCGGGAGTTGACCGCGAGCTTCGTGTACAGGCTTTTGATGTAGTCGGGGACGGTATTGGGCGAGACGTGCATGCGCTCGGCGATGTTGCGGTAGCTGAGTCCTTCGGCAAGGCCACAAAGCGTTTCGAGCTCGCGCGGCGTCAGCGTGCCCTGTGTCGCGTCGGCCGCCGGCTGGCAGCCGCCGCGAACCTCGGCCAATACGTGCCCCGCGACGCGCGCGTCGATGGGGTTGTCGCCCTCGAGCACGGCGCGCAGGTGCGACAGCAGGTCGGGTGCCGTCTTGAGGACGTAGCCGTGTGCGCCCCGCGAGATGGCGGCAATCGTATTGTCGCGCGTGTCGAACACCGTCATGACCAGGCAACGCGCATCGGGCTGCGCGAGGCGCTGCGCGTCGAGTACCTCGAGACCGCTACCGTCGGGCAGGCGCCGCTCA
>CALBPI010000071.1 GCA_937899415.1 uncultured Gammaproteobacteria bacterium
AACGTCTCGTCGAGTGTGCCGAACCCGCCCGGCAGGGCAATGAAGCCGTCCGCCGCCTCGGCCATGCGGCGTTTGCGTTCGTGCATGGAGTCCACGAAGTGCAGTTCCGTGAGGCCCGGGTGCACCTGTTCGCGGTCCGTAAGCGCGCGGGGAATGACGCCAGTGGCGCTGCCGCCTGCGTTCAATGCAGCATCGGCAACGGCGCCCATGAGGCCCGCGTTGCTGCCGCCGTATACGAGATTCACATGTTGCGAGGCGAGGGCTTCGCCAAGCTGTCGCGCCGCCGTCAGGTAGGCGCCGTCGCGGCCGCTACGCGAGCCGCAAAACACGGCTACGGCAGCGAGCGCGGAGGTGGTCACCTCACCAGCACTGGGCGACCGTAGCGGTGCCCGTGGTGCCTTTAACGCCTGCGTGCGTCAGCGACAGGTTGCCGCACTTGTCACCGACCTGTGCCGTCGCCGGTGTTGCTGTGATGGTGTAGGTCAGCTGCGCGAGGTTTCCGATGGTGAAGTTGTAGTAGGTCACGCCGCCTTCTTTCGGTGAAGAGAGCAGAGAGGCGGGAACGACATCAGCCAACGCGTTGCCCGCCCGGTCCTGGTCGTAGCGACCATTCTCGGTGTAGAAGCGCTCCATCCACTGTGCGAGCTCAAGCATGACGGCCTGACCGTCAGCACGTCGGGCTTTGCGGACGCTGTCCTGGTAGCTCGGGATCACCAGTGCCGCCAGGATGCCCAGTATGAGCACGACGGTCAGCAGCTCGACGAGCGTGACGCCTTGTTGTCGCAGCTTACTCATTGATGATCTGCTCCCAGGAGAGACGGCCGCTGACCACAGAGCTGCCGACATCGATATCGCGGTCTTCGATCTCACCCGTACTACCCGGCGTGTACTGGCGATCGCCCAGGACCGAGGACTGCCACGGCAGACCTTCGTTCTGGTTGAAGCGCTCACCGCCGGGCGAGTAGGTGATCGGGTTGCCGTCGGAATCGGTCAACGTCTGGTCGGCCACAAGGTCGCCGTTGTCCACAACATTGTCGCGGTTCAGGTCGAACACCGGTAACTGCGGACGACCGCCGTCACAGATGTTGATCGACATGAGCCAACCGCCACCACCGACGACACAGGGGTCACCGGCATCGGGGACGATGGTGTTGAAGAAGACGATCTCACCGCGCACCAGCGGGTTCGATACGACGCGCTCGCCGGCTTCGGGCAGGTCCATGTACCAGCCCAGGTCGTTGGCCGGGTCGAACGCATTCGCGGTCGGGACTCGGACGAGGGAGGTATCAACGTCCGCCGATGGGTCGTTGGCGAGCTGCTCGAGCAAATCGGCGCGGTCGAGCTCATCGTTGCCGCGATCCCAAATGCCATAGAACGACTGTTCCTCGGTATTGGATTTATCGGCTTCGGCTACGTACTGACCCGTACCAAAGAGCACAAACACATCAGGCGTCACGCTGTTGTCGTAGGGGCAGCGGGCCAGCACCGGCTTGCTCGTGATCGGCTGCAGGTCGCCCGCATCGTTTTCGGCCGTGAACAGTGGCACCGGTGTGCCGCTGCTCGTGTAGTCCACGCTCCAGGACGCGTCATTATTCGAAGACAGATCAAACGCCCACATGCGGCCTTCAAGGTCGCCCGCGTAGGCGCGGTCCGGCGTGCCATCGCTGTCGAGATCGGCCAGTTGCGGCGTGCTCATGCCGTTGGTGCCTGCGCTCGGAACGTCGATGACGAGGTAATCAGAGCCCAGGGTCCAGGTGCCGTCAAGACCGCCCTCGAGGTAGATGATCATGAGCGCGGCGGCGCCCGTCGTGCTGTTGTAACCGTTGCCCAGAACCGCCGCCCAGCGGCCGTTGTTCATGAGGGCAATTGTGGGTTCGGCAAAGCCAAAGCCCAGATTGGCGTCATCGGCGTCCGTGAATTCCCACATGACCCAGCCTGCGGCATTCGCTTCGGTCATGACCGTGGGATCGCTGACGTCCAGCGCAAACAGACCTTTGCCGCCACCGCGCAGCGAGCCCAGCAGGATCGTGCGCCAGCTGGCGACACCCGCAGAGTCGGTCGCGACAAACGCGTCGCTGACGGCCGGCGTCTGGTCGACGTAGTAGCGATGCACGTAGCCCTGCTCGGTGAGTGCGTGGAGGCCTTCACCGGCGGTGTTGCTGAACAGCGCATCGGGAATGTAAGCCACGAATTCCGAACCGGAACCAGGCTGGCCCGTGTCACCCCAGAAGCCGTGCAACATGCCGTCGTTGGCACCCACGTAAACGGCGGGGCGGCGGCTTGCGGCTGTGCCCTGCTTGTAGGTGCTGTAGGCGTCGGTGCCCGTCGGGAACGGGGCTACTGAGGGCCAGTCACTCGTCGGTTCGCCGACAAAGACGGGGCCCGAGTGAACGATGTCGCCCAGCAACGTACGCGGGCTGCGTTCGCGGAACAGTGTGTCGCTTTCGTTGGTGCGGTCGCCACGCAGGTAGTCGATGACGTCCTGCGCCGTCGTGCTGCCGGGGAGGTTACTCGACAGGTCAGCAAGCTGGGTCGCGGTCAGGTCCGCGACGTCGCGGAATGCGACACCGTCGCCGTCAAAGGTGGCAATCTGTCGCGCCGATTCGGTCGGAATCAGGTCTGCCGCTTCCCAGGCCGGCGTTGGAGAGACGTCGCCGGTCAGGGGATCGAGGTCGCTGGCCGTGAGGAAGCCACTCCAGTCCTCGGAGTCCAGCTTGGCCTGGTACACGACCGAGTCACTCGAGAGCAGACCTGTGTTGAACGTTACCGCGGCGGCCGTTCCTTCCGTTTCGATGACCACTTCGAACACGTCGGTCATCCGGCTTGAGATCTCTTCGGGCGTACGCGCGTTAAGCATTTCGCCGCGGCCGTTGACCGCAGCGTGGTACAGGTCGTCGACCATCACCGGGTTGCGGTAAACGTTCGGCTCGGGCCAGGTCGGCGGATTCGTGTGTGCGTCCTCGACATCAAAGTGCGTGACGTTGAAGAGCGTGCCCGTGGCGTTCAGCGTGACGCCAAACGTCGTCATATGCAGATCGTCGTTGCAGTCGAGCGTCGGATCGGTGCCCGCGGCGCAGGCCGTGGGAACGGGGACGCGACCGGTTGGGAACCCGGTGATGCCGAGGTTTTCGTAGTACTTCCAGGCGATGTCACCCAGCGTGCCGCTGAACGTGTCGCCGTAAGGTGCCGGCTGCCCGGTATCTTCATTGCCAATACCGGCGACCGAAGACGCGTTGGCGAAGCCGTCTGTGAATACGATGCCGTAGTTTTTCTGGCACGAGAATTCGATGGGTGCGTTGGCGTCGGTACGCTCGTACTGCTGGCCCACGTAGTCCAGTGCTTCTCGCGTCGGCGTACCGCCGACACCACGCGAGGTCACCAGGGCGTCGAGGATGGCCGGCTTGTCTGTGGTGAGACTCTGCATCGTCACCGTCGTGCGGTTGTTGAACCGGACCTGACCAATGCGTACGCCGTCAATCTCGTTAATGGCGCGCGTGATACCGCCGCGCAGCGCCTGATGACGCTTGCGGAAGTAGGTAAACCAGTTGGCGAAATTCTGCATTTCGTCGGTGTAGCTGCGGCCGCTCGGGAAGGTGCTGGCCGGAATAATCTCGTAGCGAATCATGCACGCACCGTCCGGGCCGATGGCGTCGGCCGTGCCAGTTACCGTGCCGGCTGCGAAGTTGTTCTGGAATAACGCGTAGTTCGCCGGGTCGGGCGCTGCGCAATTGATGGTGGTGCCGCCGATGTCCATCGTGGCGGTATCGTCGACGATGAAGTAGGTCGCGGGGAAGTACGCCACGTTGTAGTACTGGGGGAACGTCGCAGCGACGCCGTTGACGTCGAACATGCCGGTCCAAAGGACGAAATGCCAATCGAAGTCGAGGGGGTCGGCCAGCGGAATATCCTGCGTCAGGTCAACTGTGAACGTCGTCGCGTCGGCGATCGGGTCCCAGGGCGCACGTGTCGGGTCGACGTTACCGAACGTGAAGGCGCCGCCTGTGTCGACCCAGGGCTCATAAGTGATCGACGGGTCGTAGTAGGCCGAGTTGTAGTTCGGGCTGCGTGACCACGCGAGGTCGAGCGTCGGAGGCAAAGGCCAGTGGTTCGAGTTGTAAGAGCGACGCGAGCCCGTACGGTTCGCAGCGTCATAGCCGTTCGGGAACAGGTAGGAAAACTTCCACCAGGGGTCGCCGGAGTTACCGGTCTGGTTGAAGTTCAGCACCCCCGGTGCGGGGCTGTTCGTGTTGTCGAGACCAACAAAGCTCGAGTTGTCGATGTTGTACCAGGCCGACGCATCGTTGGTCGAGAACAGGACCTCGAAGTCCATGCTTCCCGAGTCATCGAGGATCAGGATAGCGTTGGGCTCAACCGCGTCCGACAGGAACAGCGGCGCGTTCGACAGCGGGCCCGGTGCGGCCAAGGCTATGGTGCTACCCAGTGCCAGCGCAACGGCCGACAGCAATCGTGTACGTGGATTCATGATGACGTGCTTGTTCATACGTGTAACCCCGCTCGTGAGCGCGCAGTGCGATCAGAAGCGCTTGGCGTAATTGGTGCGCAGGATGACCTGCGAGGTGCCGGACGCGCCCACACCCCGTGCGTGAATTTTGAAAACGTAGATTTCGCCTGTACCCGTCGACACGCCGTAGCCGCCGCTCAGGTTGATCGATGAGTTCACCGACTCGTCGACGGTACCGCGGATCTCGATCATGTACTGGGGCGCGGTCGCGACGTACTTGAGGACACCGAATGTGGTGTTGTTGTAGGCGCGTGCGTCCGCGGGCCAGGCCGTGTAGACGTCGGGTGCGAAGCCTGTGTCGTACAGCCCGCCCGAGTTGTCGAACAGCGCGAGTGTCGTCAGGCTTTCAATGAACTCCTCAGCCTCGCGCAGTCCGGCCTCCGCGGCCTGGAAGGCCAGGTCCTGGTCGCGCAGATTGCCCGCAATGCGTTCAGTGATCGTCGAGCTGCGCATGGCGGTCGTGCCGATCAGTGACAACAGCAAGAGCGCGATCAGCGCAATCACCATCACGACACCCGCTTGTCTGTTGAGGCTGGCAGTACGCATCAGAGCACCCGATTCCGAATGGTGGTCGTCGACGAGTACACGCGACGCAGCCTGCGGTCGGTTGGTGTCACCGGCGTCAGGCTGGCGGTCGTGCCGTCGAAAAGAATATAGGACTGCGGATTGTCGGCGACGCGATCGTCGGTCGATTCCATGAGCAGGTTGATCTGGACGCTGAGCACGTTGGCCCAGTTCGCCGTGCTGATGGCATTCGCGCGCTGGTAGGCATCGATACTGCCGTCGAAATCAGTGTCGACGCCGTAGACGAGTTCCATATCAACAACGCCGTCGGCGATCTCGACGGGGGTGCCCAGGCTGCCATTGGCGCCCAGGGTCATGCGAAAGAGTGCGCTGCGACCCGATGCACCCGTACCCACGTAGTAAGCCCGTGACATGAGGCGCAACACGAAGCTGTCTTCGTCGTACTGGTAGGGCGTGCCCGTTGCGGTGCTGCAGTCCAGCGGCTCACCGAGCCCCTGCGTGCAGTTGCCGGGGCTGCCGGCACCCGAGCCGTTCACGATTGTCGTAGCCGTATTGCCCGTGTTCGCATTGGTCTGCTGGAAGACAGCCGTGTTCAGGCAGTCGGTGATTGCGAGGACTTCGCCCGCCTGGATGTCATGGGCGGCGTCGAGCGTAATCGTGGCCGTCGCCGGTGAGTGACTCTGAACGACGTAACGATCTTCAGGAATCGCGCGCGTGATCGTCAGGGCATCGGTACCGGCCAGGGCCAGGCCCGAAAAGTCAGCGGGGAAGGTCGAGCCGGCTTCGTAGCCAACGATGGACGTCGCCGCGTCGTATTCCCAGTTCACGGCGCCATTGTTGAGCGTGTTGATGACCGTGGCCGCGTTACCGCAGCCCATGAACCCGGCCAGGCGGATGTCACGCACCATCATGTTCAGTGAGAACCGCCCGACTTCCTGCAGTTCGGTCAGAGCCTGCTGCGTCGTGTAGGACTTCTTGCTGCCGACGTAGAGCTGCAGGATGCCGCCGATGAGAAACGCGCCGATGGTCAGCGCGATGAGCAGTTCGATGAGCGTGTAGCCCGATTGTTTGCTGTGGTCTCGCACGTTCATCACAAGTCCGTTGTTAGTGCGAAGTCGATGACGTCGGCCGCAGCGCGACCGTCATTCCACTGCACCGTGATCGTGGCGCGCTGGGGTGCATCGGGGGTCGCGCCCGCGACCGTCTCAATGGACCCGTTGCCGGCAGGCAGGTAGTAGGCGAGTGCGTTACGCCACTGCACCAGGTCAATATCGGCAACGGTAGTCGGTGAGCCCGGCGTCGCATCGGTCAACGCGATGTCATAGCTGTTCGCGACGACCGCAGCACGGTTGGCGCGCATGCGATCCGCGATGTCGTAAGCGAGGATGCTCGCCTGGGTGCGCAGGTAGGCCGAGTTGTTAAGCCGTGTGCCACTCGCCTGCATGCTGGCCAGACCGATGAGCCCGCCCGTCAGGATGATGGCTGCGACCAGGATCTCGAGCAGCGTGTAACCACGCTGACGACTGCGAACCGGACGTTGTTGGCGCCGGGTTACGGGCATGCCGCCGCTCCTTTTTGCGTGCTCGGGTGACCGAGCAGTCCAACATTAATGGTGCGGGCGGTGGCCGTGTCGCCATCGCTGCCGCACACGTAAAAGCTGTCTGCGTTGTTCGGCGTGGCCCGCGTTTCACCGCTGCCAACGAAAGAGACCCAGGTCGAGAAGCTGCCCGCGGCGCGAACCGTGGTGCCCTCAAGACCGTCCCAGACACGCAAAACCTCTTCGCCAGCGTCGACCGTGCCGAACCCACTGGGGTCAAGGAAGGCCATCCAGCCCTGCTCCCAACCGCCTGTCGTCGCGCATGCAGCCTGGTCCGCCGTCGGGCAGAGCGTCACGCGTTGGCCGCGCTTAATCGCTTCCGAGCGGGCAAACGCGAGTGTTGAGATGAGCTCGTTGTTGTCCGTGACGATTCGGTTGGCGTTCATCGTCGAGAGAAACGAGGGCACAGCGAACCCGGCGATCACGGCAATCACCGCGATCGTCATCATCAGTTCCAGAATTGTGTAGCCCCGCTGACGTCGTTCCTGGGCTTTCCAGGTGCGACGCGCGCCGCCCGTTTCGCTAGTCATTCAGATCCGCTCGGCACATTCCCCGACCACGCTCGATTATGCGTAATTTCCGCAAGGAATCGTCGTGCACAGGTCACAAATCACCGGCGCCTGGCTCAAGCCCTGAGCTGGTCCTGCCGAAACGGCCACTCACGGTGGTCCCCTGTGCCTCGCAGCCCGCGACGATCCCCACGTCACGCTTTATTTATCAGGCGCTTACGGGCTCCAAGCGCCGCCCCGGGCATTCTATCGAGTCATGCCCTGACCTGCCACAGTCGGCCCGTGATCTGTGCGCCAGGTCCGACGCGGGTGCGTTATGTCGCAGTCAGCGGTTTTCAACATCAGTCACTTATGCCGGCGCCATTAACGTAACCTAACGGCTTTCCCCACGAGGTCACCCCCATGCTTCGACGCGGTCTCGTCGCCACGCTCGCCCTGTCGCTGGCCGGGTTTGCGGCGCCGCCTGCGACGGCGCAGGACGCAGCGGATCTGCGTTTGGCCGGGCTTGCCGGGCAGTCGGCCACGCTGCGTGCCTTCGATGCGCTGCAGCGCGTTCGTGACACGGGGCTCGAAGACATGGTCGCGCTCAATGAGATTCCGGCGCCGCCGTTCGGCGAGTCGGCCCGCGCGGCTGCGCTGGCCTCGCGCCTCGAGGCGATGGGGCTCGAAGTCCGCACGGATGCGGTGGGTAATGTGTTGGCGCGACAGCGTGGCCGCACGGGCGCACGGACGATCGCCGTGATCGCGCACATTGATACCGTGTTTCCGGCGCAGACCGATGTGGTGGTGCGGCGTGAAGGGAACGTTTACGCGGCGCCCGGTATTGGCGACAACGCTCGCGGGCTCGCCATGATGCTGACGCTCGCCAGGGTGTTTCGATTGAGCGGGCTCGAGACCGATGATGACGTGCTCTACGTGGGCTCCGTGGGCGAGGAGGGCCTGGGTGACCTGCGCGGCGTGCGCCACCTCTTCTCTGGCGCTGACGATGCCCCCGATATCGACGTGGTCATCGCCATCGACGGCGGCCCGCTGGAGCGGGTTGTTGCCACGGCCGTGGGCTCAAACCGATACCGCGTGACGTTTCGGGGGCCTGGTGGGCATTCTTATGGCGATTTTGGGCGCGCCAATCCGCACCACGCGCTCGCTGATGCGATCTCTCGGTTTCGCCGTGCGGCGCAGGAGGTGAGTGATGCGCGTGGCGAGAAGGCGACATTTTCGGTGGGCCGAATTGGCGGTGGCACCTCGATCAACGCAATCGCTTTCGAGAGTTGGATGGAGGTCGACATGCGCAGCACCGACCCCGAGCGGCTCGCAGCGCTCGATGCCGCCTTTCGCGAATCGATGAACCTGGCCCTGCTTGCCGAGAACGGTCGTCGCCGCGAGGGCGCCGCGCTTGAGCTCAAGCTCGAATCCGTGGGCGCGCGTCCTGCCGGGCGTACGCCGGTCAATTCGCCGCTTGTGGTGAATGCCATGGCGGCGTTACGCGCCGTCGGTGCCGTTCCGGCGATCACCTCGTCATCCACGGACGCCAACATTCCGATGGCACTGGGCATCCCGGCCATCACCATCAGTCGTGGCGGCGTTAGCCGCAATGCGCACGCGCTCAATGAGAGCTGGCAGGACGATGGCACGATGCGCGCAGAACAGGCGGCGTTGTTGTTGTTGCTGGCAGAGGCGGGCCTCGCACAGGCCAGTGCGGCCGCAGACTGAGACGCGCGAGGCGAAGGCTGGGCTCGGGTACCATACGGGCTGCCACGAATACGGGGGATCAACATGCGGCGACTCAGCAGGCGCGGGTTCATGGGCGGGTCGGCGGCGATCGCCGGTGCAGCAGGCTTGGGGTTAACGGGTACGGCGCTCTCAAACACAACGTCGACGGATGACGCGTTACGCCCCCTCACCGACAGGGCGCAACCGATTTCGATTGCTGAACGGCGGTCGCGACTGGAGAAAGCCACTGCGCTGATGCGAGAGCAAGGCGCTGCCGCCTTGCTCGTCGAGGCGGGTACCGCGCTGGAGTATTTCACGGGCATCCAGTGGTGGCGCTCGGAACGACTGACTGCTGCCGTTCTGACCCGGGAGGGAACGCTCTACATCGTAACGCCGTTCTTCGAGGGACCCTCCATTGAGGAGCAGCTCGAGCTCGACGCAGAGATCGTGACCTGGCATGAAGATGAGTCGCCCTTCGAACGCGTCGCCGACCTGGTGGAGGATCGCAAGGGCCCGCTGCTGCTTGAGGAGACAGCGCGATATTTCATCGCCAGCGGTATCGCGGCGGCCGCACCGAAACTCGAGATTGCCGATGGACGCGCGGTGACGCGTGGCTGCCGAATGATCAAGTCGTCTTCAGAGCTTGCGTTGATGCAAGTGGCTAACGACGTGACCATGGCTGCCTACCGGCACCTCTATCCGCAAGTGGTTCCCGGCATGACGCCGCGCGACATCACCCGCAGGATGAATGCGGCCACTGAAGCGCTGGGGGGGCGTGTCTCGTTCTCGATTGCCCTGGCCGGACCCGCCAGCGCCTATCCGCACGGCACGCGACAGCCACAACGTGTCGAAGACGGCGGTATCGTGCTCATGGACTGCGGCTGCAGCGTGCATGGTTACCAGTCGGACATCTCCCGAACCTGGGTTGTAGGAACGGCCAACGCCACGCAGCGTCGGGTCTGGGAAACAGCGAAACGCGGTCAGGAGATTGCGCTTGAGACCATCGAGCCCGGGATTCCGGCGGGCGAGGTTGATGTCGCCGTTCGGAAGTTCTACGAGAGCGAAGGCTTCGGACCTGACTACCAGGCGCCGGGACTGACGCATCGTTTGGGGCACGGCATTGGCATGGACGGGCACGAGCCCATCAACTTCGTTCGCGGCGAGACCACGTCGCTCGCGCCGGGCATGTGCTTATCCAACGAACCTGGCATTTACCTGCCCGGTCAATTCGGGGTTCGTCTCGAGGACTGCCTCTACATCACGGAGTCCGGCGCGAAGCTGTTCTCGGGCCTGTCGCCCTCGCTTGAGTCTCCCATCGGATAGGCGGCATTGTGCGCTGCGCCATGGCGCAGCGCAGGCGTGTCCGGCACACTCAGGGCCTGAATATGAGGAGCATGACCATGCTGCGACAGAAAATTCTTGCCATCTGTGCGGTCCTGGCCCTTGTGCCGGCGGCACAAGCGGAGCACGCCGACGAGCGTCACGACACGCTGGCCGAGAGCGAGACGATCACGGTTTACAAGTCACCCACCTGCGGTTGCTGCAAGAACTGGATCAAGCATCTCGAAGCGGCAGGGTTCGAGGTCGAGGCCATCGACAGCGACGACATGAATGCCGTCAAGCAGGAATTCGGTGTGCCCCGGAATATGACGAGCTGTCACACGGCGCGCGTTGCGGGCTACACCATCGAAGGTCATGTTCCTGCCGACGACATTCTGCGTTTGCTCGGCAAACGGCCTGAGGCCGACGGCCTGGCCGTCCCGGGTATGCCCGTGGGCTCACCGGGCATGGAGGTGGGTGATCGTGTTGATCCCTACAAAGTGATGCTCTTTGGTGAAGCGGGCGCGACGACCTGGGCCAGTTACGGCGAAGACACCGAGGTCAGCGAAGCGGAGGTCGAATCCGAAAGCGATGCCGCCGAATCAGGCTGAGGCGACATCCGCTGTCGTGACGTCGCGTTCCGCGAGGTTGCGCGACAGCACCTCACGAAGCTCATCCAGTTTGTAGGGCTTGGACAGGTAGTCGTCCATGCCGGCCGCAATGCAGCGTTCCCGATCGCCGAGCAGCGCATTGGCGGTCAGCGCAACGATGGGCACGGGTGCGCGCCCCGCCGACTGCTCAAACATGCGCACTTCGGCGGCGGCAGTGAAGCCGTCCTTGTTGGGCATCTGACAGTCCATCAACACGACGTCGTAGGTTGCGGCCTCGTCAATGAGACGTTGCGTCGCTTCGACACCATCGGCGGCGGTGTCCACCGTGCAACCCAGCTTCGTAAGCATGCCGCGGGCGACGGCCTGGTTGACGGGGTTGTCCTCGACAAGAAGCACGTTGGCATTGAGCGTTTGCAAATCGCCCGAGACGGCGACGCTGCCGGTAATGTCTGCCTCGTGTAGGGGGTTGTCAGCGTCAAACAGGATGGCGACAAAGCGTGAGAAACGCTTGCGCCGCAGGGGCTTGCCAATCGCTGTGGAAACCCCGATTTCCTTGCAGTCGCGTGGCGACAATGCGCCGGACATGGGCCGGATCAGGCCCACCGGAAGGTCGGGGCGGTTCTCTCGCAACGCGCTCGCAAGTTCAATGCCGTTACCGTCAGGCAGCGTCTCATCAATCATCACGGCGTCGGTCTTCGTGCAGAGCCTGTCGTGGGCGATTGCGCAGGATTCCGCCTCTGTGACGTTTACGCCCCAGTCTTGCAATTGTTCCCGGATGACGCGTCGTTGCGTCTCACCAGCCGCGACAACCAGCATTGTCTTGCCGCGCCAGTCGGGGTTGTTGTCGACGAGTGGTGGCGTCTCGCGCGTCGCGAGCGGGATGTGGAACCAGAATGTTGAGCCCTGGCCACGTTCACTCTCCACACCGATGTTGCCGCCCATGATGTCGACGAGCTGGCGGGAGATGGCGAGACCGAGACCCGTGCCACCGAATCGCCGCGTGACCGATCCGTCTTCCTGCGAAAAGGCATCGAAGATCTTGCGTTGCGCATCCGGTTCGATGCCAATGCCCGTGTCGATGATTTCGCACAGGATGCCGGGGCCGTCGCTGCGCGGCCGCTCGCGCAGCCGTAAACAGACCTCGCCTTCTTCGGTGAATTTAACCGCGTTGCCCGCGAGGTTGAGCATGATCTGACGGATGCGCAGGCCATCGCCAATGCGCGCAGAAGTAAGGTCCGGCGGGATATCGCAAATCAGCTCGAGACCTTTCGATTCCGCGTGTTGCTCCAGCAGCTCCGAAACCTCTTCGGTCAGCTGACGCAAGTCGAAGGGCTGCGCCTCGAGTTCCACGCGGCCCGCCTCGATCTTTGAGAAGTCGAGGATGTCGTTGATGATCGTCAGGAGCGCTTCCGCCGAGTGCTGGATACTCTCGGCGAAGCTGATCTGGCGCGGTGTGAGTTCGCCCGATGACAGCAGTAGCTCAGTCATGCCGAGCACGCCGTTCATTGGCGTACGAATTTCGTGGCTCATGCTGGCGAGGAATTCGCTCTTGGCCGTATTGGCCGCCTCAGCGCGCTCCTTGGAGCCGCGCAGCTCGTCGACCATATTGGCGAGCCGGTCGTTGGCATCGGCCAGGCTCTGGGTCCGCTCCTCGATCTGTGCTTTGAGCTGGTCGCGGTGCGCGCGCAGCCGAACGTCGCGGGACTCAAGCTGCTGCAGCATGTGATTCACGGCCAGCGCAAGTGAGGCAATTTCATCCTGGCCCTCCACATTCGCCCGCAATGCGAAGTCCTCTTTCTCAGAGACCTTTTCGGTAACGGCAGCGAGATCGGTGAGCGGACGTACAAGTCTCGGCGTGAGCAACGAGGCCAGGAGCAACGCAGTGCCCAAACCGACCACCAATGCGACGCCGCCAATAAGCAGCGCCTCGTAGACACTACCGCGCACCGGCGAGAGGTTCGAGCGCACGAATATCATGCCGATGAGCTCGCCGTCGAGTAGCACCGGGTGCAGGACTTCAACGTGGCTGGTGCCGACGCGTCGGTAGGTATCACCGCCACCCCGCAGAACGGCGTTAATCCAGCCAATGGGTAACGGGAACGACTCGCCAACCGAGTTGTGTACTTCGCCCAGCGGGCGGCCATCGCGGTCGAACACGGCGGACGCGATCACGCTGCGATTCGCAAACAGCGAGTTCAGGAGCCGCCGAAGCTGCTCACCGTCTTCGAAGGTGATCGCCGCCACACTGTTCTTGCCCACGACGTCGGCGAGCGTGTGCAGCTGACGCGACAAATCATCCTCGGCCTTGAGTGCCTGGCCGCCAATGGTCAGTACCAGCGACGACGAGACCGCGATGGCCGCTGCGACGACAATGATGAGCTGGACTTTGGGCCCGATAAGCAGTCGGTGGAGCAGTGACTTCATCAATTGGCTCCCGACTCGTCGCCAACCAGGGTCGCAAGCGACAGGAGTTGCGAGCTGATCGAGAGGCCGGCGCGCCGCACGTTTGAAACGTTGATCCGCATGGCGATGCGGTCATTGCGGCGCGTCAGTTCTATGATGCCGCCGGCGTTGGCGAAGCCCGGCGCGTCACTGACCGTGAGCGCAGTCTCCGGAAGCCGCAACTCGATGACGTCGCCGATGTCGCCAGCGTCTGCCGAGAGGTAGGCCAGATCGCAATGCAGGTTTTTGCTGGGTGGCCCTAGGAGATCGATGACTTCGATGGGCAGGTCGGCGACACGCCGCCTGCCGAGATTTTCGTTGGCAATGCGAAAGGGCGTTTTACCAAGAACGCACAGATGAAAGGCTTCTGTTTGTTCTTCGTCCGTGTGCTCGGGCCAGGTCACGAAACGCGCGATGTTATAGGTGAACGCGAGCTTGAGCTCGTCCTCGACATCGGACGCAAACGCGGGCGCTATCAAGCCCGCCCCGATGAGGAGGCCCAGCAGCAAGTGCGCTGTGCGGCGTGAGGTCACCTGGGTCGCTCCGCCGATCAGAAGTCGTAGCGGAGGTTGAGGTAGGCCGAGCGTTCTATCTCAGTCGGCAGGCTTTCGAAGAGCTCCGAGGTGTACTCGAGTGTTGCGTCGTCAAACAGGTTGCGAACACCGAGATACAACACCCAGTTTTCTGTGGGCTGCCAGCGCAGGTTGACGTTGCCCTGCCAGTAGTCGTCGATGTCCTGCACTTCGATTTCGTCGACGTAGCGAAACGCGGCCGCGAGGCTCAGTTTGGGTCCGTAGCGGTATTCGGCGCGCAGCTGGGCCTGCCACTCGGGGTACTGGAAGGGCACGGCACTACCGGACAGGCCGCGACCCAGATCCTGTTTGGCAAATGACGCATGCGCAATGACGCGCAGCGCCTCCATGGGCAACCAATCCACCTGGACCTCACCACCCCAGGTGCGTGAACTCGCTTCATTCGTGAACTGCACTTCGGTCGTGGCACTCGTCGAGCTCAGGATGCAAAGCGGATTGACCAGTACCGAGACACCGCTGGGCTGGCACACCGTGTCGCCGCCCGCAAACGTCCGCAGGTTTTCATAGTCAAACACGTAGACCGATACGTCATAGCTCATGGTGTCAGAGAAGCGGCCGCGAAGTCCGGCTTCGTAGGCGGCGAGTACCTCTGATTCAAAGTCCGGGTTTGAGATCGACGCAGTGCGCAACGGTATGGGGAACGGGTTGGGACCCGTCAGCGGCGGCCTCGCGGGCAGGACATCGAGACTCTCTGTGCCTTGATCGGCGAATGAGGGCGTGCGGACCGCACGCGCCGCGCCCGCCCAGAGCGACATGTCGTCGGCTGGCTTCCAAAGCAGCCGCGCCGTTGGCATGAACTCTACGGAGCGCGGCGAAAACTCGTTGCGTTCCAGCTTGACGCCCAGCGTGAGTGATACCGCGTCGGGCTTCAGTGTAATTTCGTCTTGCAAGAACACCGCGACGAGCAGGTCTTCGTCGATATTCATGAAGTCCTCTACGAAACTGACGCGCGCAGAGTTTTTGAAGTCGTAGTAGTTCTTTCTAACTTGGCCGCCGGCAATAAACTCATGGGCGCCGCGACTCCATTGGTGGCGGCCGTCGAAGCTCAGCGTTGTGCGCGTTTCCGAGTACAGGGCAGCATCGCGATCCGTGTAGTCGATGATGAGGTCGGCCGCGGAACTGGTGCCGCCGTCGCGGGCGCGATTCCAGCGCAGTGTCGCGAATCCGCCGCTCACGCTGGCGTCGTTGGGCGCGATGCTGAAGTAGGGCGGTGCCGGTACGAACAGCACATCGGACTCACCCATGTCGCCGCCGTAACCTTCGACGCTGCCCGACCATTCGTCGCGGTCATTGCGCCACTGGGCGCGCACGCCGCCACGCCATAGATCCCAATCGTCGAAGGCCTCACCACCGTCGACGAATCGATTGGCGTTGGCGGAATGGTATTTCGCGAAGACCCGGTAGGCGCCGCTGCCACCCATCGCGCCGCTGTACTGACCCGCAGCGAACGAACTGCCCTCGGGGTCGATCCCGGCCAGGATCGAGGTGCCCGCGTCGGCATCGGGTTGACGCGTGATGATGTTGATCACGCCGTTGGTGGCGTTACTTCCCCAGACGGTCGCGCCGGGGCCTCGGATGACTTCAATGCGCTCGATCTCTTCGATGAGCGTGCTCTGCACGTCCCAAAACACGCCAGAGAAGGAGGGCGTGTACAGCGTGCGACCGTCCATGAGTACCAACAGCTTATTCGCGAAGCGGCCCGACTCGCCGCGGGCACCGATCGCCCATTTGTTGGCGTCGATCTGCAGCACGGACAGGCCAGGTGCGAGTCGCAATGCGTCAGGGATAGAGCGAATGCCCTGGCGTTCAATGTCCTCGCGTGTAATGACGAACACCGCCGACGTGGTGTCTGCGAGGGGCTCGCTTTTGCGCGACACCGACGTGACGCTCAGATTGACGAGCTCCTCAAGGCTCATGTCGAAGAGGTCATCGTTCTGGGCCTGTGCCGGGGACCCTGTGGCACAGAGTACGAGGGCGACGGCAGCGGCGATCGCGCTACGCCCGGGCTTGGTCCTTAACATAATCAATCCATGATCAAACACATCCCTACGCCCCGCGTAGCGGCGGCGCAGCCCGGGTCTTTAGCGCGTTTGCGGGTGTTTTTCGCCTGGTCTCGGACGTGTTGGGCAGCAGAGTGCCGAGGCGATATCAGGGGTATCGCTCACAGGTGGTATTCGCGGGACCACTGTCCGTCAATGAGACGGCGTCAAAGTCGCTCTAGTAGCGCTGCGGGCAGGGTGCGCAGCGAAAGGTCGGAATCAGGCCGTTGAGACGCAGCGGCACTCAGGCCACGGCGTGTGCATCGTGTTCGGCTGCAAGCTTGATGTCGTCGATGTCCTGCTGGAGCATCTTGCGCGTCGTGCCCAAAAACAGTCGACCAATCGTGTTGCCGAGCAGCTTAGCCATGAAAGTTTCGGGCTCGCCGCGGAAGGTCATGGTGAGCTCTGTGGCGTCGCCGATTTCTTTCAGGCTGATACGAGAGTAGTAACGACAGCCGTGGCTGCCGGCCTCGACATCATAATGCTCGGGCGCTCGCGCAGCCGTCACCCACATGGTTTCTGTGGCTTCCTTGCCCATCATGGTGCGGGTCTCCTGCCACTTTAGCCCCACGATGCCTGTGGCGGGTTTCTCGAGTACCTCGGTCTTCTCGAGCCCCGAAATGAAGTCGGCGCAATTCTCGAAGTCAGTTGCACGCGCCCAGACGACGTCGCGTGGCGCATCGATGTGTGTGCTTACCGTGATTTGCATGGTGTCCCCCGTGCCGCGAGCGGCTCTGTTCATGCAGTGTCTAATAACCGCATATCAAGCTGCCAACTTACGCCTGGCGCGTGGCGGGGTCCACCGACGTGGCTGTCACTGGCCTGCTTACTTCGAAAACACTAGTAGTTCGTCTCGCTGAGCAACGATACGGTGAGGCTGAAGCACCGCTATGGGGGAGCCCACATGTCTATCACAGCGCGTTACGTTGTCCTGTTCCTAACGCTAATTCTCAGCGCGACACCTGCACGTGCTAATGATGCCGCGCCCGCGGTCGAATGGAATGCCGCGGTGTTGGCCGTTGCCGAAGCTGAGGATGGCTTTGTGACCCTGAAGGGTCTGCGGACCGTCACGATGATGCACCTCGCGATGCATGATGCGCTCAGCGCCACGGGTAGCGGCTACCAGCCCTATGCACTTCAGGAGCGCCTCACAGACGGCAGTCGCATTGCTGCCGTCTCGCACGCGGCCTTCGTCGTTGCGAGCAGTCAGTACCCGGGCAGTCGCGCGGTTTTTGCCGCGATTCGCGACCGGGCGGAGGCGGGCGTGACCGAGCCCGACCAACTCGAGACTGGCCGCGCGCTAGGGACGCGCGCCGCCGAGTCGATCATGTCGACGCGCCAGGGCGACGGTTGGGATACGGAGGCCGACTACCAATGGCATCCCATGGCGCCTGGTGTCTACGCAGAGTTTGAAGAACACAGCGGTACGCCACAGGGGTTCATATTCGGACCCGGCTGGGCCAAGGCGCGTGGGTTCGCCCTGGAGCGCCCCGATCAGTTTCGGGTGCCAGCACCGCCGAACATCGAGAGTAGCGCCTACACGGCAGCCTTCGACGAAGTGAAGATGCTTGGTCGGTTTCAGAGCATGCGACGTACGTCTGATCAGACGCACCTCGCGCTCTGGTGGAAGGACTTTTCGGAAAATTCCCACAACCGGCTGGCACGTGACCTCATCGCGCGCGAAGCGCTGTCGTTAGACGCGTCAGTTCGACTCTTCGCGCTGCTTAACATGGCGATCTATGACGCCTACATATCGAGCTTCGAGAACAAGTTTCACTACAACCACTGGCGGCCCTACACGGCGATTCGATGGGCCGACAATGACGGCAATCCTGAGACACAGCAGGAGTCGACCTGGACAAACACGCATCGGCACACCTATGCCTTCCCGTCCTACCCGTCGGCGCACGGTACGGCGTGCGCTGCTGCGATGTCAGCACTGGCGCACGTGTTCGGTGACGACTACGCGTTCACCATGCGCACGGAAATGGTTGATGTGGCCGGGCCGTTCTCGGGCAAGATCGAGATGCACCCCGCAACGCGGTCATTTGAGCGGTTCAGCGACGCTGCGCGCGAGTGTGGTGCGTCCAGAGTCTATTTGGGCATTCACTTTCGCTACGACTCAGTGGCTGGGGTGCAACTTGGTAAACAGGTCGGCAGCCAGGTGATCGCGACACTGCTGCAACCGCGTGTGGCAGAGGGTGATCGCTGAGTCAGCGCGAGTCGGCCGTGGATGTCGCGCGCGTCCTCGCGAGGCGGAAACCCACGTGTGAGGTTCCCGTGTAGAGGTTCTGTGCCTGGCGCGCAGCGGCTCGGAAGCGATAACAGAAGTCTCGTGCGCAGAGAAAGGACCCGCCCTTGATCACGATCACGGGGTCAGCCGGTTGCGCCGGGTCGAATCCACGCGCGCCGGCAATGCGTCTCGCATCGTCGCTGTGATCGGGCGTGTAGGGTGTCGCCGTGAGTTCCCAAACGTTGCCGATCATGTCGTGCAGGCCCAGCGCATTGGCTTCAAAACTCGCCACGGGTGCGAGCCCTTTGAAGCCGTCGCGACCTGTGTCCGCGACCGGGAAACGGCCTTGCCAGGTGTTGGCGTCAGCACCGTCATTGCCGGCGGACTGTGCCGCTGACTCCCATTCGGTTTCGGTGGGCAGTCGTCCGCCGGCCCAACGTGCGAATGCCTCGGCGTCCGCCCGTGTGACGTGCACCACGGGCAGGTTCGGCGCCGCGTCGGGGCCGTCTGGCCCCGACGGCTTGCGCCAGTTAGCGCCTTCCTCGAATCGCCACCAATTGAGCGCCTCAGGCCGGATCGATTCGGGCGCTTCAAACACAGCAGAGCCGGCCGGGATCGTCTCGCCCGGACCGCCTGGCTCCTGCGCCGACCAACCGCGCTCGGCGCGCGTGACGTAGCCGGTGTCCGAGACGAATCGCGCGAACTGCTCGTTTGTGACTTCGGTGCGTGTCAATTCAAAGTCTTCGGCGCAAGCCTCTCGCGCCGGGCGTTCCTCGGCGTAGCCGCGCGCATCGCCGAGCTCGAAACACGAGGCCGGGATGGCGACCCAATCGAGCGTCGCGTCCGCACGGGTGTTGGACGCGAGTGTCAGGCCGCCAACGACGGCCGCGGACGCGATTAGCGATGTTCGTAGCGTTGTCGCCATTGCTCGATGTCCTGAATGTAACCCGCGACCGCATCGGCATGCTCTGCTGAGACGTCTTGTGTCTGTCTGGCGTCGTTGTCGATATCGTACAGCGCCATCTCGTCACTTTCCGGCAGCCACACGAAGTACCAACGCAGATCACGCCGGTAGTACCCCACCATCGGTGCGCCCATCAAGTCGTCTGTCGCCGCGTCAGGTTCACCGCGAAAATTGGTGCCTGCCCGGTGTTGCGTGAGTCGACCGATGAGTGCATCACGAGGCGCGTCGAGGGACGTACCCTCGATGGCCGGTCGCAGCGTGTAGCCGGGCAGCGCGTCAGGCTGCGGCAGGCCTGCGTAGTCAAGAATGGTCGGCATGATGTCGAGCGCGCTCGCCAGAGTCTGCTGGTCGCGAACGGCGGCGATCCTGCCGCGCCAGTAGAAAATGATCGGTGTGCGCAGCCCCGTGTCGAAGAACGAGCCTTTGCCACGTGGCCCGCCGTTGGCGAAGGTCTTGGGATCGTTGGCGTATTCGACACCTGCCGGCTGCTCCCAGCCGTTGTCGTTGACGTAGATGATCAGCGTGTTGTCGAGCAGGCGCTCATTGCGCAGTGAGTCAAGCACGGCGCCTACGCCCCAGTCGAACCAGCTGATGTTGGCGTAGTAGAGCTTGGCGGACTCAGAGAGATCATCGCGGTCCTGGTAGTACTTAAAGAAGCGATCGGGCGCGTTGAGCGGTGTGTGGGGCAGGGCGGGCCCGTACCAGACGAAGAAGGGCTGATCGGCATGGTCGGCGATGAATTCCGTGACGGGCGCCATCGTTTCGCGACCAATTTCGTTGCCGCGCCCGCCCATAAACGTAAAAAACCAGCGATCACCGAGACTCGCCGCGTCTTCCCAGCGCCAGGCGTCGGTCATGCCGTGCGTAAAGCCCCCATGCGCGTAGGACTGCTCCCACCACTTGCCGCTCTGGTGTGACGCGTAGCCGGCTTCGGCCAGCAATCGCGGCAAGGTCTCGAACTGCTCGATCGCGGCCGTCTCGTACTGCCGACTAATCATGTCCCGGTAGCGCGCGTCGTCGGTGTCCGCCGCAAACGGTGATTCGGCGAGCTTTTGCTCGGCGATGGCGCCCGCGCGCTGCTCGTAGGTCACGGGGTACAGGCCCGTAATCAGGCTTTGTAGTGTCGGTCGGCAGAAGTTTGAGGTGGCGTGGGCGACTTCGAATACCGCGCCGCCCCTGCCGAGGATGTCCATATTGGGCGTAATGACATTGTCGTCACCCAGAAAGCCCAGGTAAGGCCAGCCGAGATCGTCCGCAATGATCAACACGACGTTGGGCGGGCCGTGGGGCCGCCGCGGAATGACCGTTCTGTCGATCTGGCCGGCAGCCGTGTCATTGAAGACGCCGCCGAAGTCGAAGGCAGGCTCGTCCGACTCGGGCGCCGGGCCCGCCGTCGTTGAGCACGCGCTCGCCAGCGCTGCGGTCAGTGCAGTGAGTAGCCGGGCGAAGCCTGTTGTGTATTGGATCGGTGTCACGTGCGTTCCCCCATTTCTCCGCCCGCAGAACCGGGCATAATCCTACCCTGAAGTGAGTTGTGTTTTTGAACGGTGACCGGCGCGTCTTGCGTCGGGCTCCGCAGGGAGTGCAGGCAATGACGATGTGGCGACGAATCATGCTGGGTGTAACCGCCCTGGCGCTCGCAGGCTGCAGCACCACGCCCAAGGTGTTCTCGGACTTTGATCCCGAGCAGTCGTTTGACAGCTATCAGACGTTCAGCTGGATCAGCGACAACCCTATGACGGTGGCGGGCGACCGCGGGCCAAACCCGATTGTCGCCGCGCGACTTAAGGCGGCGATCCAGGAGGAGTTCGAGCGCAAGGGCTTTGAGTTTGTCGCCAAACCGGCAGACGCGGATTTCGTGGTGGCTTGGACGGTCGGTGCACGCGACCGCGTTGATGTCAGAAGTCGCGAGTATGTCGATTATTACGGTCCGCATTGGCGCTGGGGCTACGGTTACTACGGCGTCCGGCCGATTGCAGGCGCCACGCGCACCGAAGTAGAAACCCGTGAATACACCGAAGGCAGTCTGGCCATCGATGTCTTCGACGCCGCGCGCAAGGCGCCAGTCTGGCATGGCAGTGCCAGCAAGCGACTCTCGGAGACGGAGCTCAAAGGCGACAACGGCGAGTCGATTCGCAATGCCGTCACGCGCATTCTCGAAGGGTTTCCGCCTGGCGCTGCTGCGGAGTGATTGAGGCCGCCGCGCTGCTGCAAGCGGGCAGGGTGCGCCGCTTGTGACGACCACGGTTCCTGTCGACAGTTTTCTCGCCTACACGGCGGGCATTGCGGTGTTTTTCGCGGGCATGCGCATGAACAAGCGCATCGCCATTCTGCGCGAGTACAACATTCCCGAACCTGTGACGGGCGGGTTGCTGGCCGCGTTGCTGACGTTGGCGCTGTACGCTGTTTTCGATATCGAGCTCGCGTTTGACCTTGAGACGCGCGACCGGCTGCTGATCTACTTCTTCACGGGCATCGGACTCAACGCGCGATTCGCCGACCTTGTAGCAGGCGGTCGGCCGCTGCTCGTGATGCTCGTGCTCACGTTGTCGTTCATCGTGATTCAGGATGGCGTCGGTGTGGCGGGCGCGCTGCTGCTGGATCTGCCGGCTGAAGTTGGCTTGCTCACAGGCTCGGCGGCGTTGATCGGTGGCCATGGCACCGCGATTGCCTGGGCACCCGATTTCGAGGCGCAAGGTGTCACGGGTGCACTCGAGCTGGGCGCGGCAGCCGCGACGCTGGGCCTTGTGGTCGCGAGCCTGATCGGCGGGCCAATTGGCAAATTCCTGCTTGAGCGTCACAAGCTGTCTGGCGGCGACGAGGCGCCAGTCGTAGGCATTGCTTACGACGCGGAAGACTCAGAGACCATCCGCCACACGAGCATCATGGCCGTCCTGCTCGCGCTGCACGTCGCCATCATCATGGGTTGGTTCCTGCGTGCGGGCTTTGAGGAAATTGGACTCAAGTTGCCGCTGTTTGTGACCTGCCTGCTCAGTGCCGTGTTGCTTTCCAACACGGTGCCGTCTTTGTTCCCACGCATGTACTGGCCCGCGCGCTCGCGTTCGTTGGCGCTTGTGTCCGACTTCTCGCTGGGGTTGTTCCTGGCCATGTCGCTGATGAGCATGCAGCTTTGGTCTATTGCCGAGCTCGCGGGCCCATTGCTGGTTTTGCTTGGTCTTCAAACGCTGGCGGCCGTGCTCTTTATTCTGGTAATCCTGTTTCGCGCGATGGGCGGTGACTACCAGGCCGCTGTGCTGAGCTCGGGCTTCGGCGGTTTCGCACTGGGCGCAACACCCACCGCGATCGCGAACATGACGGCAGTGACCAAAAAACACGGACCGGCACCGCTCGCGTTCATCATTCTTCCGCTCATCGCGGCGTTCTTTGTGGACATCACCAATGCGCTCGTCTTGCAAACTGCATTGCAGTGGCTGAACTGACGCGGCGCGCAGCATGCGTCTTGTAATGCATGGGACTCCTGGCAATGTCGATGGGGTGATGCTGTGTCGGTGACACTCGGGGGCGGTCAGTGAGGGATTTCGCACTGGAAACCTATTTTTCGGAATGGGAATTCAAGGCGCGGCACCACATGACCGCGTCCGATGCACAGAGCGTCACGGTGGGCGAGTTGTTGACGCTCGCCGGTCAGCCCGCCGATGCGCTGGCCGATTTGCACCTCGGCTACACGGAGACCTGGGGCGCACCGGACTTGCGTGAAGCCATTGCGGCCACCTACGACACGCTGACTGCAGACGATGTGCTCTGCTTTGCCGGTGCCGAGGAGGGCGTCTACACCGCGATGCGTGTATTGCTCGCGAATGACGATCACGCGATTGTCGTGACGCCCAATTACCAGGCGGCCGAAACCGTGCCGCTCGATATTTGCGAGGTGACCGGCGTTGCCCTCGACGCGTCTCAGCACTGGCGCCTCGACCCCGACGCCGTTCGCGCCGCGATTCGGCCGAACACGCGACTCGTGTCGGTGTGCTTCCCCAACAACCCGACGGGTGCGATTCCCTCACGCGAGGACTTCGCGGAGCTCGTAGCGATTTGCCGCGAGCACGATCTGTACCTGTTCAGTGACGAGGTGTACCGCTTGCTCGAGCTCGATGCGGCGAAGCGCATCGACCAGGCGGCCGATGCCTACGAGAAGGGCCTGTCGCTCAACGTCATGTCCAAGGCCTACGGCTTGCCCGGTCTGCGCATCGGTTGGATCGCTTGCCGCAACCGTTCGGCGCTGCAGCGGCTCGAACGTTACAAGCACTACCTGTCGATCTGTAACTCGGCGCCCAGCGAGCGGCTGGCGACGATGGCGCTCGGCATCCGCGAGACGCTACTCGAGCGCGTGCGCACGCTGATGCGGTCCAATCTCGCCGAGCTCGAGACGTTTTTTGCCCGACACACGGCGTTGTTCGATTGGCATCGCCCCGACGGGGGTTGCATCGCGTTTCCTCGCTTTACGGGTCGTGGCGGGGTCGAGGCGTTTTGCACAGCGCTTGTGGAAGAGGCCGGCGTATTGTTGTTGCCCGCGTCGATCTATCGATCGGAGCTGCAGGCGACGCCCACGGATCGTTTTCGTGTCGGTTTTGGGCGGGCCAACATGTCGACCGGTTTGGCGGCGTTCGAGGCATTTATTAACGAGAACGGCGCAGACTTCATGCCCTGACGAATTCTGTGTTGACGGCCTAAACCCAAGGCCCCGACCCGGCATCCAAGTGTGGATGATTCCATCCACTATGCGGGGAGACACTGATGTTGCGACGGTGCGTTTTGGGGATTTTGGTCGGTTCACTGGCCATCCAGGCACAGGCAGATAACGGGGCAGTTGCGCAGGCCGCACAGCTCAAGAACATCACCATTGACGGCAAGCTGGGCGACTGGCCCGAGGGGTTGACCGTCTATCCGGTGCAGATGAATAACAGTCGTGAGGTCGTCGAGGCTGATGCGAATTTCGCCGCGGGCTTCCGCGCGGGTTACGACCCCAAGGCCAACAGGGTCTACGTGGCCCTTGAAATCACCGATGACGTTCATGTCGTTGCCGAAGACGCGGAGCCTGGCCAATGGGACCGCAACGACAGCGTCATCGTGTACATCGACTTCAACCACACGACGACGGGTTCGGGGTCGGCGCTGTACCTGACCCAGGGCGAGCAGCGCGCCATGCTCAGCGACGCCTCGAGCTGGGATGCCGACGTGGCCAACGCCGGTTGGGACACCGCAGACGTTGCCGTTGCGCGTGACGGCAACGTCACGACCTATGAATTCCAGTTCGCAAGCCCTACGGCGCTCGACGCGCACACGGTGCTCGGCCTCGATCTGCTCATCGCCGATCAGGACGTTGCGGGTGACGACACGACGGCGTCGCTCGTGTCCTGGGGCCCGGGATTTGGCAAGAGCCAGGCTGGTGGCCGCACCGCCGACTTGCTGCTGCTGGGTCGCAAGACAAAGCTGGGCACGCTGGCCGGGCATATCGAAGTGGCCTCTGACGACCCCGAGGACAAAGCGGACCCGCTGCGTGTACGCGTGCAGTCCAAGAAGAACCCCAAGCTTTGGGTGCAGACCGTATCGGACGAGTCTGGCGCGTTTTCGGTATCGGTACCCGTTGGTACTTACACGGTAACGAGCGTGGACCGGCTCAACTGGATCGGTAGCACACCGACCGTGATCGCGCCCGCCGAGCCCGTGACGGTCAAGGTTGCCGCCAACAAGACCACGACGGCGCCAGACTTGTCGCTGGTCCCAGTGGCCGCGCCCATCACGTTGCCGGAGCAGGGCGCCTTGTTCGGCTTCGAGCGCAGCGATGCCGAGGCGTTTGACGACGTTGTCGAGACGCTCATGACCCACTTTGATATCCCGGGTGCGTCCATTGCACTTGTGAAGGACGGCCAACTGGTGCATCACCAGACCTACGGCAGCCAGAATGCCTACAGCGAGTTGCCTGTCAACGATGACACGCTGTTCGAGGCGGCATCGATCACGAAGGCCGTGTTCGCGTTCACCGTGAACCGCATGGCGGAGCGCGGCGAAATCGACCTGGATCGACCGCTGCACACGTACCTGCCTTTCGACGACATCGCACACGACAAGCGCTACGAGAAGATTACCGCGCGTCACGCGCTGTCCCACCAGACGGGGTTCCCGAACTGGCGCTGGCAAAACGATGACGGACAAATCGACCTCAAGTTCTACCCGGGCATTCAGTACGGCTACTCAGGCGAAGGCTTCGAGTACCTGGGCCGCGTGGTTGCGCACATCAAGGGCGAGCCGCTCGAGGACATCGTGCGCCGCGAGACGCTCGCCGTCATGGGCTTCCAAAAGAACACGTATTTTGCCGAGAACCCGGCGCTGTACGAGCAGGCCTCGCGGGGCCACTGGGCCGGCATGACCGGCCCGCATGGATTCCCCGGCGAAATCGGTGTGGCGCACAGCATGTACACAGAGGCCGGCACGTTCTCAAATTTCCTCGTCGGCTTGCTGGCCGAAAAAGGGCTGTCGGCCAAGGGCTACGAGAAAATGTTGGAGCCGCAGGTGGCGACGCCCACGGATGAGGGTGAACGGCCGGGTTGGCCCGGCCGCTATGGACTGGGCTTTCACATGATGAACTCGCCGTACGGGCTGGCCTATGGGCATGGCGGCAACAACGGCAACTTCACCTGCCAGTTTGAGATTTACCCCGAGCAGCAGTTCGGCTTCGCAATTTTCACGAATGCCGACACCGGCTGGCTCATGGTCGATGCCTTGCGTGAGTATCTGGTCATCGGTCAGCCAGCCGATACCGAAGCCGTAGCCCAGCGGCAGTGATGCCGGACGGTGTGTCGCCGCGTCAAGCGTGAGGCGGCGACACGTCCGTGCGGCACGGGTACGCTGCGCTGTCGTCCTTGCTGCCATCTTGCTAATTGACGCGATCTGCAAGCCATTGGTAAGAATTGTCTATTGAGCGACATGCGCCTCCTGAATAGGCTGCCGAAATGCACCGGTGACCACTGGGCGTCTGACTGTGACGCCTATCGGGCGGCCGTAAAGAGGGAGAGTGATGTATGCCGCCCAAGCGCATTTTGCTAAAGACGACGATCCACGGCGTCGAAGACGATTGGCACATTGGTCGTTTCTCTATGCTGTGCGAGGCGCTGGAACGCCAAGGGCACCACGTCGAAAGCTACGATCGCCGTGGTTCATCTGGCGCAGACGCCGACCTTGCTGCGTTGCCCGAGTCAGACTTTCACCAACTGTGGTTGTTTGCTGTCGACGTGACCGACGCGCTGACGCGAAGCGATGTCGAAGCGATACAACAGTTTCGGCGTCGAGGCGGTGGCGTTCTGACGACGCGTGACCATGAAGACCTAGGGGCTTCATTGGCCGGGCTTGGTGTCTTTGGTCGAGCACACCATTTTCATTCGAGTAATCCCGAACCTGATATATCGCGTCAAGCCATTGATGACCGAGAGACGCGCTCCATATCCTGGCCCAACTATCACACGGGGGCAAATGGTGACTATCAGCGCGTCCAGTTGCCTGACCCGACTCACGAGCTCGTGCAGAGAGAGGACGGATCGCGACTGGAGTTTTTGCCGGCCCATCCCCACGAAGGGGTGGTTTCTGTGCCACCGGGCGCCGAGTCATTCGCAACAGAGGTCATCCGAGGCTCGAGTGATGTGACGGGCAATGCTCTTAATATTCTCAGCCTGAAGTAGTGACGGCTTGTCTATCATCTGG
>CALBPI010000072.1 GCA_937899415.1 uncultured Gammaproteobacteria bacterium
CCTCGGCTCCACCCCTTTCCCCCCCCCCCTCCCCGCGCCCCCCTGCCCGGTCCCCCCTCCTTCCCCCCGTCTCCGCTACTCCTTGCTCTCCCCCCCCGCGTCCGCCAAGGCGAGCTCGGACATCGCCTGCGCCTAACCGGCTCGGGAGACGACTTCGATCAGCTCAGCGGCAACATCAACGCCATGCTCGACCAGATTGGACAGCTTATGAAAGGCGTACGAGAGGTGTCCGACAACATCGCTCATGACCTGCGCTCACCGCTGGCACGGCTTAGAAATCGTATCGAGCAACTGCAACACACGACGTCGCCAACAGCGGACGACATCCGACCGATCGCGGAACAAGCAGATGAAGTGCTAACCACATTTACAGCCCTGCTTCGGATCGCGCAGCTCGAGCAAGGCAGCCTCCGCCAGGCATTCGTCCACATCGATCTGTATGAAGTCTTGCAGGAAACCTGCGACCTCTACGAGCCCGTCTTCAATGATCAAGGCATCCTCCTCGAGCTCGTACCTGCGACGGCGCCAGCGAGGATCACAGGGGATCGCAGTCTGTGGGCCCAGGTCGTCACTAACCTGCTCGAGAATGCGCTACGTTATGCGCCTGACAGTGCGCGCGTTACGGTGTCACTTACTGAAACGCGGCAGCAATACAACGTCACGGTGCAAGACCAAGGGCCGGGTGTGCCCGAGCATGCACTCGACAAGCTGACAGAACGGTTCTTCCGCGGAGAGTCGCATCGACAGCCGCCTGGAACCGGTTTGGGCCTGGCCCTGGTCGCCGCCATTTGCAGAATCCACAGTGCCGACGTGACGTTTGCCAATGCGAACGGACTGCGGGTCACGATTCGAATACCAAAGCAGGCGCAGCCTTAACTTCAGGCCGAGGTCCCGCCGAAAAACGCCGGGTGGAAGTCAAGTACACCATTCGGTGGCGCCTTGCCCGATAGTCGCAACATGAAGTACTCCGCGGGCACGGTATCGGGGGCGTTAGCGGGCGCGGGCTTGAAGCCGAAACGCGCGTAGTAGCGCGCATCACCGAGCAACATGCAGCCGAGCGCGCCCTTTTCTTCGAGCGTGGCGAGACCGGTCGTGATCAGCGCCGAACCGATGTGGTGACCGTGCAGCGCTGGCGCGACGGCGACCGGTCCCAGGGCGAACCAGGGGCTGCTGCCGTCGTGGGCAACCACCGGGGAAAATGCCACATGCCCAACGACGTCACCGTCGAGTTCGGCCACAAGGGAAACGGAGAGCGCGCCGGCGGCACGCAATCGCGCGATAACCTCGGGCTCGCTGCCGTCCGAGTAGGGCAGGTCACGAAACGCATCGGCAGTGACCGCATGAATCGCCGCCACGTCGGCGGCGCGCTCGTCGCGAATGGTGAGACCGTCGATACCCTCGCGCACGCGTAGTGCCGGATTTAGGGAGTACACGAACGCAGCGACGCGCGTACCGTCGTCGAGTGTCACGGTGACCTGCTCGCGCGAATAGCCCTCGCCTTCAAACGCATCCAGCCGTGCCCAATGATGGCCCAGATGGTCGGAGCTGAAGATAAAGCCCGTAACGGGATCGCCGTCTTCGCCGGGCACGATAGCCGGATACCCTGCGGCCGCACCCCAGCCCTCCTCGTACAAGCGTCCCCGCAACGTGGCCGGCTGCCAGTCACCGGGGATGTCCACCATGTGGTGGTGGTTGCTGCGACCGGGCGCCAGCGTCCCGTAAATGAAGAGCCGTTCGGTCATGACGTCTTGCGTTGCATCGTGGCGTGGCCTGCGCGCGTGAATCCAAAGCGCTCATAGTAGCCAACGTTGTCCTCGGTGCAGCCCAGCACGACCTCCTGCACGGGCGCGAGCGCCTCGAGCGCGCGTCGCATCAGCGCATCGCCCACGCCCTGGCCGCGGTATTCAGCATCAACAATGACGTCTTCGATGAAGGCGCGGAATCGGCCGTCACTGAGGACACGCAGAAAGCCCACCAACTGCGCATCCGCCCATGCTGAAACGTGAAACGTGTCGGCATCGAGCATGACGCGGATATCGGCAACCGAACGACAGCGAGCCCAATCGGTCTGCGCAAACAACGCAGCAACGTGCCTGGCGTGCACGGCCTCATCGAATGCGATGCGAACGGGCGCAGCCAAACTCAGCGCACCGCGCCGGGCGCGAAGGCGTGCCCCTCGCTGTACTCAATCAGGTCCCAGAGGTTGCCGTAGAGGTCTTCGAACACGGCAACCTTGCCGTACGCCTGTACCGAGGGCTCGCGCACGAACGTCACACCGTGCTCGCGCAACCGCGCCACGTCGCCTTCGAAATCGATGCTGCGCAAGAACAGAAAGACGCGCCCGCCTGATTGGTTGCCGATGAAGGCGCCTTGGTGATCATCACGCGCGCGTGCCAGCAACAAGGCTGCGCCATCGCCGCCGGGCGGCGCCACGACAACCCAGCGCTTGTCCTGCTCCGGTTGCGGTGTGTCATCGATGAGCTCGAAGCCCAACACCTCGGTGTAGAACGCAATGGCCTCGTCGTAGTCTCGAACGACGAGCGCGACATGCACGATGGCCTTGGTCATGTGGTCGTCACCTAGCGCGTTTCAATATCTTTGGCGCCCAGTAGCACCGCAGCGCCGATCAGGAACGACCCCGCGACGCGATTGAGCTGCGCGTGCGCGGCGGGCCGCAGCCGCCTGCCGATCCAGTCGGCGCCCGCGCCGTAGCCGCACAGAAACAGGCCATCAATGGCGATGTAGGTCGCACTCAGCGCCGCGAACTGTGGCGCGCGTGCCCGACCGGGGTCGATGAACTGCGGGAACAGCGCCGCGAAAAAGATGACCGCCTTGGGGTTCGCGGCTGACGTCAGAAAGCCCTGCCAGTACAAGCTCGAACTGGTTCGTTGCGATCGTTCGCGCGGCTCCCCTGGCGCCGGCTTTGCAAGGATGAGCTCGATACCCAGGTAGACCAGATACGCCACACCCAACCACTTCACGGCGAGAAAGACGTTGCGCGAGCTCGCGACGATACTCGCCAAGCCAACAGCGGCTACGAGCATCTGCAGAAAATTGGCGCTCAGATCGCCGGCAGCCGTGAACACCGCGCGTCGGAACCCGCTACCAAGACTATTCGACAGCATGAGCAACTGACTCGGGCCCGGCGTGCTCATGAAAACCGGCACCGTGGCGACGAACAGCATCCAGGTCTCGAGTGTCATTGGCGTGCCCTGTGTGACGCTTCAATACGCGACTGCAAGTGTGCGCCCGCAGTCGTTGGCTCAAAGCGTGGCGGGTTGTCGGCGCTCGTGCAACTGGGCAGCGCGGAAACCTCCGTCGCACTGTCAGGATCAATGAAAACCGCGATCGACTGGCGCGAGCGCCCGTCCAGCTGCGGCTGCACACGATGCGGTGTCGAGCGGTAACGGCCGTTAGTCCAGACCTGCAGCAAGTCGCCCGAGTTGATGACGATACGCCCGGGATCGGCTGCCACCGGCAGCCATGCGTCGTCCGCATCCTGAACCTCAAGGCCCGGGATATCCTGCTGAAACAAGAGCGTCAGCAGGCCGTAGTCGGTGTGCGCACCCGCGCCCAGTTGGCGTGGTGCGACTGTCGCCAGGTCATAGGCCGGGTAATGCAGCAACCGCATCGTCACATTCTCACCGTGATGACAGCGCCTGAAGAAATCGGGCTCAGCGTCGAGCGCCAGCGCCATGACGTGCATGAGCCGAAAGGCACCTTCCAGGCACGCCGCATAGAACGTACGCATGAGCTCCGCAAATGCTCGGGACGGCCAGCGCGTTTCGTCGACACCGCGGCGCCCCACGTCACGCATCGTGAAGGTCTCCTTGAGGTCTGCTGGTGCCGTCGGGTCCAGGTGTTCATCGCCCGAACACTGGTAGCCAAAGTTGTCCGCTGCCGTGCTGTAGGCGCTGCGCTGTTTGTCTTCCGGCGTTCCACCAAAGAACGCCTGCGCCGCATCAAACACGGCGCCGAGCTGTGCTCGGTCTACGCCGAGATTGCGTACCGTCATAAACCCAACCGACGACAACGCGTCATCAACAGACAGCGCCAGTGCGTCGAGCGCCGCCGGATCCCCGACGTCGTAGCTCGAAAAGTCGATGGTCGGGATACTCGGCATGTCGTCAGTGAACGACCTAGCGTTCCTCGTCCGCGGCTGCGTCCCGCATCGCACGCGCGCGACGTATCAGCGCCCGCGACGACATCGCCACGCGAAAAAACGCCCAGATCAGCGTCATGCCACCCGCAACGGTCAGTGAGATGGCCACATTGCGGTCGCCGAGTACGGGGTGCAACGCAGCGCCAGGGCTCGCGAGGCTGTAAATGCCCAGCGACAGCAGAATCGCACCCGGGAACCCGGCCACGGCTGCGGTGCGAATCTTTTGCAGGAATGCGTCGACGACCTCTTTCGGGGACCGCTGTCCTTCGTATTCGAGCCTCGACACGCTGCTACACCCCGCGTCGCATCAGGGCGCACGCTTGAGGCTCTGTGAGCGCATCAAGGACGCCGCTGCCAGAACCAACAGCAGCAGGGCCACCCACAGGGCGAGCAGCATCAGCAGCTGACCGCTCGCGATGCTTTGCCACAGCAGCACGAGAACCGGTGCAACAACGAAGCAGATGCCCAGCGCGACGACGCCGGGCCGGCGCACGACAAGCCGACGCAGCAGCACCAATGCCACGCCCACGCAGAGCACGAGCACGATGGCGAGCACCAAAGGCGCCTGAGCAGAATCTACGTTCATCTCTCACCACGCTGACCTGGCATGACTTTACCCCGCTGCGCGGGCCCCACCCCGCGCCTGAAAGATACCACCGGGCGCGCGATTGCGTCCCGTCCCGCGCTTCAGCCCAGCTTGAACTCCAGCGTCACCTTGAAGTTGTCGCTCGGGTCGTTAGCCGGGAAGCGCCAGCATTCAAGGGCTGACTTTGCGCTGGCATTGAAGATACGGCTGGGCTCCGCGCCCACCACGCGGATTTCGTGGGGCACGCCTTTTTCATCGATCGCGAAGGCGAGCTCGACGTAGCCTTCGGTACCGCTCATAGCAGCATCCCGTGGGTAGTGCGGCACGCAAGTCTTGATCGGATTCGGAGTCACCGCATAGGCGGTCTCTGGCGGCGTCGCTTCTGCTGCGGCGGTGGCCGTGTGGCCGCCTGTGGGCATGATGAGATCGGATGCGGTGGGTTGTTGGACGCAACACGCCGCCAAGGACATCAGGGCGACGATCAGCACGCTGCAAAGACGTTTCGGCAAAGGCACGATTACCAATCTCCTACGCTCATCAAGCGCACACAAGATTCAATGGAGTAGCAACGGCTACGATTCGGGCAGCTCGTAGCCAATCGCCGCGTGGCCTTCGAGGCGGCACTGGCGCCATAGCTCGGCGACGCGATCCGAGTAGCCCTCGTAATCGTCAGCCTCCATGTAGGCCTCAATGTCGACAGGCCATTCAATCGGATTCCAAGCGTAGTGAATCCAGAGTTCCTGATCCACGGAGACCTTGCAGTCACCACAGGCAAGCATTCGGTGCTCAGGATCACAATCGATGAGCCTTTCACTCTGACCCTCCCGACCAAAGAGGACTTGAATCAGGGTCGATCGCCTGGGATTGCTTTTGTCGTACGCATACACCTCAAGCTCGTAGATACCAACGCTGCGCTTATCAACGCCAAAGACACCCGCCTCTTTGAACAGCGCAAAGAACTGCGCCGCCTGCGGATTCTCAACATTGTGCCATTGGCCGTCTATCCACTGCTCGGTGACGATCG
>CALBPI010000073.1 GCA_937899415.1 uncultured Gammaproteobacteria bacterium
CCTCCTCTACGCCTCCCCCGCGTGCCCGCTGCGCCCGCCCCTTGGGCTTGTAATCTAAAGCCCTCCTGCCCCCCTGCCCTGCCCCTCCCCCGCGACGGCGGCTACACGAGCGCGCGAGCATACGCGGCCTCCCTGATCGTTGCCAGCCCGCTTGTCGACGGCGCAGACGGTCACTAAGCTTGCCGCTTCGTTAACGCTCGGGGGACAGAATGAAAGCGGCACTCGTCAAGGCTTACGGACCACCGGATTCCATCGTCGTTGAGGACGTTCCCAGCCCTGAACCGGGCGCAGGCGAGGTGCGCATCCGCATCCGGGCCTGCGGCGTGAACTTCCCCGATGTGCTTATGGTTGCGGGCAAGTATCAGTTCAAACCAGAGATGCCCTTTTCGCCGGGCGCCGAAATGTCGGGCGATATCGATGCGGTTGGCGACGGCGTCAAACACCTCAGCGTCGGTCAGCGCGTGTTCTGCATGGTGGGTCACGGCGGTATGGCCGAGCAGATCGTGGTGCCGGCCGCCGCAGTGGTGCCAATTCCCGATGCGCTCGACTACCGCGTTGCCGCGGCCATCATGATGACCTATGGCACGTCCTACCACGCACTCAAGCAGCGCGCGCAGATTCAGCCCGGTGAAACACTGCTTGTGCTCGGTGCTGCGGGCGGCGTCGGTCTTGCCGCTGTGGAACTGGGCGTGAAAATGGGCGCGCGCGTAATTGCAGCTGCCAGCAACGAGGAAAAACTGGACCTGGCGCGACAGTACGGGGCCAGCGAGTGCATCAACTACACTGAGGTGTCGCTCAAGGACACGGTCAAGGCCATGACCGGTGGTCAGGGCGTCGACGTCATCTACGATCCTGTGGGTGGCGCGCTCTTTGATGACTGCCTGCGCGCGCTGGCCTGGCGCGGTCGGCTGCTCGTGATTGGATTCGCAAGCGGCGAGATTCCGGCGGCGCCCGCCAACCTGCCCTTGCTCAAGGGGGCCTCGGTCGTTGGTGTGTTCTGGGGCGCCTTCACGCAGCGCGAGCGCGAGGCCAATGACGAGAACACACGCGAGCTGATGCAGTGGCTGCTGGCCGGCGAGCTCAAACCGCATGTCGGCTCCGTGTTGCCGCTCGACCAGGCGGCCGAGGCCATGAACATCCTGGCGCGCCGCCAGGCCATGGGAAAGGTCGTCATCGAAATGCCCTGAACGCCTGCGGCGCGCATAGTTTCATCTGGAAGCTTTTTTGCCTCACGACAGCGGCTCAAGCGAAGCTAAAAAAGCGTTTGACAGTGCCGATACCATTGACGATGATCGCCGGGATTATTAGGACGCGACTTTCGATGACGCGCACTCACAATGACAACTCGCTCGCTCTAGTCCTGCTCCTTACGGTCGCGGGGTCCGGCTAGCTGTTGCCAAAGACAGCCAGCCCGAGCAAGGCCCCGCATCCAGAACTGGTAGCGGGGCTTTTTTGTAACTGACGGCAGCACAACGCACAGGAAACGACAATGAAAATGTACGGCGAATCAGACGTGAATCATGACGCACTGCGTGGCGGCAAGATCGCGATCATCGGTTATGGCAGCCAGGGCCGTGCCCACGCCTCCAATCTCAAAGACTCGGGCTACGACGTTGTCGTCGGTTTGCGTGAGGGCGGCGCCTCGTGGCCGCGTGCTGAAGCCGACGGTCACACCGTCGCCACGCCGGCCGAGGCCGCCGAAGGTGCTGCACTCGTTGCGCTGCTGACACCCGACGTGTCGCAGGGCGCACTGTACAAGGCGATCGAGCCCAATCTGGGGCAAGGCGCCGCCCTGCTCTTCGCGCACGGCTTCAACATTCAGTACGGACAGATCGAGCCACGCGCCGATCTCGATGTCGTAATGATCGCACCCAAGGGTCCCGGCGACCTCGTCCGGCGCCAGTACCTCGAAGGTCGTGGCGTGCCCTGCCTGGTCGCGGTGGCAGCAGACGCGACGGGCAACGCGTTCGCCAAGGCGCTGTGCTACGCCGATGGCCTGGGTGGCGCGCGCGCAGGCGTGCTCGAGACCACGTTCAAGGAAGAGACCGAGACGGATCTGTTTGGTGAGCAGGCTGTGCTCTGCGGCGGCGCTACAGAACTCGTACTGAAGGGCTATGAGACGCTCGTTGAGGCGGGCTACCAGCCCGAGGTGGCGTATTACGAGTGCCTGCATGAGCTCAAGCTCATCGTCGACCTGCTGCACGAAGGCGGGCTCAAGAAGATGCACGAGTTCATCTCCGAAACAGCGCAATGGGGCGACCTCATCAGCGGTCCCCGGGTCATCGACGACCGCGTCAAAGAGAGCATGAAGGCCGTGCTGACCGACATTCAGGAAGGCAAGTTCGCACGTGACTGGATCGCCGAGAACGAGAACGGCCTGCCCGAATACCGCAGGCTCATGAATCAAGACCTCGAGCACCCTATCGAAACGGTGGGTGCGGGGCTCAGGGACAAGATGCCCTGGTTGAACAAGTGAACTGACGGCAGGTAGGCCGCAAGGAGTTCGAGATGGCAGTAGCAGACGAGAATCGCGTTCGTATCTTTGACACGACGCTGCGCGACGGCGAACAGGCGCCGGGATGCAGCATGACGCTTTCTGAAAAACTTCGCGTCGCGCGGGCCCTCGATCAACTACGTGTCGATGTCATCGAGGCGGGCTTCGCGGCCGCCTCGCCGGGTGACCTCGAGTCCGTCGCGGCCGTGGCACGGGAGGTGCAGCACGCCAGCGTCGCGAGCCTGGCGCGCTGCAACCCCGAGGACATTGAAAAGGCCTGGGAGGCCGTACAGCACGCAGCCAAACCGCGGATTCACGTGTTCGTGGCCACGAGTGAGATTCATCGCACGCACAAGCTCAACATGGCGCGTGAGGAAATCCTCAACACGGCTGTTGGCGCCATCCGTATGGCGCGTGAGCGCTGTGCGGACATTGAGTTCTCGCCCGAGGATGCCTCACGCACAGAGCCTGAGTTCCTGACGGAAATCGTGACGGCCGCTATTGAGGCCGGAGCGACGACGATTAACGTTCCCGACACCGTGGGCTATACGGTGCCCCAGGAATTCGAGGCCTTGTTCCGCCACCTCATCGAAACGGTGCCCAACGTTGCGGACGCGATTCTCTCGGTGCATTGCCATGATGACCTGGGGATGGCCGTGGCGAACAGCCTTGCGGCCGTGCGCGGCGGGGCGCGCCAGGTCGAGTGCACGATTAATGGGATCGGAGAACGTGCGGGCAATTGTTCGCTCGAAGAAGTGGTCATGGCCATCGACACGCGCGCCGAGTGGTTCGGTTTGCACACTAATGTCGATACCACGCGCCTCTACCCGACAGCGCGACTCGTCTCGTCGATCACGGGGATGCACATTCCGCGCAACAAGGCGATCGTCGGCGATAACGCATTTGCGCATGAGGCCGGCATCCACCAGCACGGCATGCTCAAGCACGCATCGACGTACGAAATCATGCGACCCGAGCGCGTCGGCATCAGCCGGTCCAATCTGGTGCTGGGCAAGCACAGCGGGCGCCACGCGTTTCGTGACCGCATCGCTGAGCTGGGTTTTGAGCTTGACGACTTCTCGCTGAACGCAGCGTTTAATCGCTTCAAGGCGCTGGCCGACAAGAAGAAGGATATCTACGACAGCGACATTGAAGCGCTGGTCATGAATGACCCGGGCGGCAATGATGGCCCCTGGTATCTCGATGACCTGACCGTGACGACCTCCACCGGCGCGCACGCCACGGCAACGGTCGATATGCACCGTGGCGATGCGCCTCACGTTGTGGAAGCCGCTGTCGGCGGCGGCCCCGTCGAAGCCGCCTGCATGGCGCTGGAGCGCATCACAGGCATCAACCTCGAGCTGCAGCACTACGACGTGCGCGGCGTCAGCATCGGTGAGGACGCCCAGGGTGAGGTCACGATTACGGTTACGTTCAGCGGCGCGACCTACCGCGGTCACGGCATCAGCACCGACATTGTCGAGGCAAGCGCACGGGCCTGGCTCGAAGTGATCAACCGTATCCTGCGTCGCCGCGAGAAAGGCCTCGACGACCTGGGTGGCGGCGAAGAAGCCGTGCAAGCCACCATCTGAGCGTCACGATGGCGAAAACACTGTTCGAAAAAGTGTGGGCGTCGCACGTCGTCACACCGGAGACGGCGGAAACGCCAACGGTGCTCTACATCGACCTGCACCTCATTCACGAGGTCACCAGTCCGCAGGCGTTCACGGTCTTGCGCGAACGCGGCCTGCCTGTACGGCGCGTCGACCGCACCCTGGCCACGATGGACCACTCCACGCCGACCACGCCCGTGCGCAAGCTCGCCGACATCGATGTGGTTGGGCCCTCTGCGGCTGCGCAGATCCGGCAAATGCAGAAGAACTGCGCCGAGTTCGGGATTCCGTTGCGTGACTTCGACAGTGATGAGCGCGGCATCGTGCACATCATTGGCCCGGAGCTCGGCGCCACACAGCCGGGCAAGACCATCGTCTGTGGTGACAGCCACACGTCCACGCATGGTGCGTTTGGTGCGTTGGCCTTCGGGATAGGCACCACGGAGGTCGGCCATGTGCTGGCCACGCAGTGCCTCTTGCAACGCAGACCTAAAACGATGGCCGTCGAGGTGTCGGGTGCCTTGCCCGAGGGCGTCACGGCAAAAGACCTGATCCTCGCGATCATCGGGCGAACGGGCGTCGACGGCGGCACGGGACACGTTATCGAGTACCGCGGCGATGCCGTACGCGCGCTCGACATGGCGGGTCGGATGACCGTGTGCAACATGTCAATCGAAGCCGGCGCACGAGCGGGCATGATTGCGCCGGACGACACGACGTTTGAATACCTCGCGGGACGCAAACTGGCACCTCAGGGCGCGGCCTTTGATGCGGCCGTGACGGGTTGGCGCGAGCTCGCAACCGATTCGGGCGCTGCGTTCGACACGACCGTGCACATCGATGCCGGCGCGCTCTCGCCTATGGTGACCTTCGGTACCAACCCGGGCATGGTCGTTGGTATTAACGCGCCACTGCCCGAGGCACCCAGTGATGGCAGCTGGGACCGTGCGCTCGAGTACATGCAGCTTGAAGCTGGCAAGCCGATCGCAGGCACTCCTGTTGATGTCGTGTTTGTCGGCAGCTGCACCAATGCGCGCCTGCCCGACCTCGAAGCTACGGCTCGTGTGCTTGAAGGTCGACGCGTTGCGCAAGGCGTGCGCATGCTCGTCGTGCCAGGTTCGCAGGCCGTCAAGGCCGAGGCGGAAGCGCGCGGTCTGCATCGGATCTTTGAGGCCGCCGGCGCCGAATGGCGCGAATCGGGTTGTTCGATGTGTCTGGGGATGAACGGCGACACGGTCGCCGCCGGCAAGCTCGCGGTGAGCACGAGCAATCGTAATTTTGAGGGCCGCCAGGGTGTCGGTGCGCGCACGGTACTCGCGAGCCCCGCTACAGCGGCCGCCAGTGCGGTCGCCGGTCGCATCGCTGATGCGCGGCAACTTGCCCACTGAAGGCACGGACATGGAACCCATCACTGTCTTTTCGTCGCAAACGGTATTGCTGCCGCGCGCCGACGTCGATACCGACCAGATTATCCCCGCGCGCTTCCTGACCACCACGAGTCGTGAGGGTCTCGGTGACGCCTTGTTTGCCGACTGGCGCTACGACGGCGACGGCGCAAGCAACGCTAAGTTCATCCTTAATCAGCCCGAGTCTAAAGGTGCGCAGGTGCTTGTCGCCGGGCGCAACTTTGGTTGCGGTTCGTCGAGGGAGCACGCGCCCTGGGCGCTCGCCGACTACGGTTTCCGTGCCGTGATCTCCACCGAGATCGCTGACATCTTCCGCTCCAACTCACTGAAGAACGGCCTGTTGCCGATTGTGGTGTCGGCCGCGTTTCATGAGCAACTGCTGGCCGAACCCTGCGTCGTCGAAGTCAGTCTCGAAACGCGCACGGTGCGACTCGTCGATGGGCCGCACGCTGACGCATCAGAGACGTTTGAGATCGACGACTTTTCACGCTACTGCCTTATGCGCGGGACCGACCAGCTGGGCTTCCTGCTCGATCGCGTGGACGCCATCAGTGCATTCGAAGCTCAGCGCGACGACACGGCACCTGCATGAAAGCACAACTTGTCGCCCTGCCCGGTGACGGCATCGGGCCTGAAGTCGCGGCTGCGGGCGTTGCCGTTTTGAATGCGGTTGCCAATCAGTTCGGCCACGACTTTGAAATCAACGAGCACCCCATGGGGGGTGCGGCCATCGACGCCACGGGTGATCCGCTGCCCGCGACGACGCTGAGCGCCTGCCGCGAGGCCGATGCTGTACTGCTGGGCGCAGTGGGTGGTCCGGCCTGGGCGGATCGCCCGCTGGGCCAGCGGCCCGAGAACGGTCTGCTGCGTCTGCGCAGCGCGCTAGGGCTTTACGCCAATCTGCGCCCGGTCAGTGTCTACGCCGCCCTGCGTGATGCCTCACCCTTGCGCCCCGAGCGCATCGAGGGTGTCGATATCCTGGTCGTGCGCGAACTGACGGGCGGCATTTATTTTGGCGACAAACGTGAGGGCACGGACGAAGCTGAGGACGTGTGCCGCTACACGCGTACGGAAATCGAACGCATCGTACGGCTGGCCGCCGAGCTCGCAAGGTCGCGCCGGGGCCACCTGACCTCGGTCGACAAAGCCAATGTGTTGGCGACATCACGATTGTGGCGTGCCACGGTCGATGCGGTCGCGGGGTCGCTCGAAGACGTGACGCTGGAGCATTTGCTCGTCGACGCAACGGCCATGCATTTGATCAACGCGCCCGCGCGGTTTGATGTCATCGTCACCGAAAACCTGTTTGGTGACATTCTGACGGACGAGGCCGCAACCATCGCGGGCTCGCTGGGCCTGCTGCCGTCAGCGTCGCTGGGAGACGCGCGCCACGAACACGGCTTGCGCGGCCTGTATGAACCCATCCATGGCTCAGCACCCGACATTGCAGGTCAAGGCATTGCCAATCCCGTGGGGACGATCGCGAGCGTGGCAATGCTGCTGCGCCACAGCCTCGCGCTTGAGACGGAAGCCGCAGCCGTAGAAGCGGCGCTGGAGCGCGCACTCGCTGCGGGTGCCCGCACTGCCGATATTGCAGGCGACCGCCCTGCTCTGTCGACATCGGACATGGCAGACGCGATCCTGAGTGCGCTGGCGGGTTAGGCCGTTCCGCAGGCTGCCACGCTGGCACTGCCACAGCGACGAAACTCGGTGATCATCTCGGCCAGCGGCTCAAGATCGATCAGGAAGCCATCGTGCCCGTGGGCACTGTCGAGCTCTCGATAGGTTGCGGCCGGCAAATGCGCCGCAAGCGTCTGTTGCTCGCGCGGCGGATACAGCACGTCTGAGGTGACCGCGACGATCAACGCCGGGCTACGGATGCCGGCCAACACCTCGAGGTAGTCACCGCCACGCCCGCGACCGAGATCGTGACTGTCCATCGCTTGCGTTAACCGGAAATAGCTCGCTGCGTCGAAGCGCTCCACGAGTTTTCGGCCCTGGTACTGCAGGTACGAGGACACATCGAAGCCGTCCTTCTGATCGGGCTTGCGCTCAAAACGCGCCTCGAAGTTCTGCCAGCTTCGGTACATGATCATGGCCATCATCCGAGCCGCCGCGAGACCCTGCTTCGGACGGGTGCCGTCCTCGTAGCGCCCTTCAAGCCAGTTTGGATCCGCGACTATAGCGGCGCGTTGCGACTCACCAACGCCGATGCACCAGGCCGAGTGACGACCTGAGACACCAATCGGCGCGACGGCGTCAACGAACTCCGGATAACTCGCAGCCCACTCGAGCGTCTGCATACCGCCCAGGGACGGTCCAATGACGAGCTGCAGGTGTTTGACGCCGAGCGTGTCGAGCAAACGCTTCTGTGCCCGGACCATGTCGCGAACCGTCACTTCCGGAAAATCCAGGCCGAGACGCCTGCCGTCAGCGGCTGGCGTGTACGGGCCTGAGCTGCCGTAGCAACCGCCGACGACATTGCTGCAGACAATGAAGTCCCGAGCCGGGTCCAGCGGTGCGCCAGGCCCAATCAGGCCCGGCCACCAGGAGTCGGCATCGGCCGAACCCGTCAGCGCGTGACAGACGAGAACCGCATTGCTGCCGTCCTCGGCCAGCGCGCCCCAGGTCCGGTAGGCGATTGTCGGCGCTTCGATGACGGCGCCCGATTCGGTGACGAACGGGTCGTCCAGGTGCGCCAGCCGGGTCTCCGCAGAGACCCGGCCTGCGGTCACCAGGCGGTCGCTCGTCACGTCGTCTCGCATCAGGCAGCGTTAGCCGCGCGCGCCTTCTCGAACGACTGCGCGAAATCTGCCTTGATGTCCTCGATGTGCTCAATGCCGACCGACACGCGAACCATGTCGGACGTGACGCCCGTGGCGCGCTGCTCCGATTCGCTGAGCTGCTGGTGGGTCGTACTGGCCGGGTGGATGACGAGGGTCTTCGCGTCACCGACGTTGGCCAGGTGGCTTGCGATTTCAACGCCGTCAATGAACTGCTGACCTGCTTCGGCGCCGCCTCGGATGCCAAAGGTCAGTACGGCGCCAAAGCCGTTATTGAAGTAGCGCTGCGCCTGCGCGTGGTGAGGATGCGACTCAAGACCCGGGTAGCTGACCCAGGCGACGTCGGGCTGGCGCTCAAGCCATTGGGCGAGCTCCAGTGCGTTGTCGACGTGGCGTTGGACGCGCAGCGAGAGCGTTTCAAGACCCTGCAGCAGCAGGAACGCATTGAAGGGGCTCTGGGACGTCCCGAAATCACGCAGCCCTTCCACTCGGGCGCGGATGATAAAGGCGATGTTGCCGAAGTCTGAGTCTTTGCCAAATACGTCGGAGAACACGAGTCCGTGATAGCCCGGCGAGGGCTCAGAGAACAGCGGAAACTTGCCGTTGCCCCAGTCGAACGTGCCGGCGTCGACAATGACGCCACCAATCGATGTGCCGTGCCCGCCGATCCACTTCGTGGCCGACTCAACGACGATATCCGCGCCGTGATCAATGGGGCGGACGACGTAGCCGCAGCAGCCCAGCGTGTTGTCGACGATAAGCGGGATGCCGTGCTCGTGCGCGAGATCGGACAGTGCGCGGAAGTCCGGCACATCAAAACCGGGGTTGCCGATGGACTCCGCGTAGATGGCCTTCGTGTTGGCGTCGATGGCATCGCGGTAGTCGTCGAGGTTGTCGCCTTCCACGAACGTCACGTCGATACCCAGTCGCGGCAGCGCGACCTTGAACTGGTTGTAGGTGCCGCCGTACAGCGAGCTGCGCGCGACGATGTTGTCGCCGGCTTGCGCAATCGTCGATATGGCTAGGAACTGCGCCGCCTGGCCGCTGGCCGTCGCCAGTGCCGCCACCCCGCCCTCGAGCGCAGCAACGCGCTGCTCGAACACGTCCGTGGTCGGGTTCATGATGCGGCTGTAGATATTGCCGAACTCCTGAAGCGCGAATAGACGCGCGCCGTGGGAGGCGTCGTCGAACGTGTACGAGGTGCTCTGGTAAATGGGTACGGCACGGGCGTTGGTGCCGGGTGCCGGGTCCTGACCCGCATGGACCTGCAGGGTCTCGTAGTGGTACTTGCTGGGATCGAGGGGCATGACGTGTCTCCAATTGGTCGGCAAGGATCGTCCTCTTGAGGACGAGACCCACGCGCTACAGAAAATCTGACAGCGCAAACTAAAAAACGACTCAAGGAGCAGCCCCCCGGGGGCCAATGGGCTCCGGCGCCCATCCCACGGCAGTGCCGGGGCTGAACCGGAACTCATCTCTCGACGGTGTCGGACCGTCCGTAGGAGTTGGCACCTTGCGCGTGGGTTAGACGTGCAGGTTGCCCCGGCGGCAAAGGGCCTGTCCCTCAGCCGGTCTCGATGAGTACGGGGCGGATGTTGATTGAGGCGCGGGTTCGCTGTCAAGCCTTCAAAACAGTTGCACACGCAAGGTTTCCAACGTAGCATTTGAGCCAATGTAATAGTACGCTAATACACTATTACGCTATCACAATAGTTTTTACGCCCGCAGGGCACCCGAAACAGGGCGATACCATGAAGCCGAATCGCAACATCCAGGGAACACGCCAGCGCGCGGCCGAGCGAGCGCGCTGCAAGGCGCGGGCCGCGCTGGCCCAGTCCAACGATGTTCATGCGCTGCTCGAGGATTTGTGCACGCCCGCAGAACTGCAGGCGCTCGCGGATCGCTGGGCCGTCGCGCAACTGCTCGATGAAGGCATGCCGTATCGCGCTATCCAGGACCGGACCGGGGTGAGCGTGACGACCGTCGGCCGCGTCGCCCGCTGCCTGACGGCGGGCGCCGGCGGTTACCGCAAGGCCTTGACGGCTTCGACGGGCTGACACCTTTAATTACCCCCCAACAAACGGAAGTCGCATGGACACCGCTGCTGACCGCCTCAAGATTGCGGTCCAGAAATCAGGCCGCCTCACTGAGCAAACGATGCAACTGCTCGAACGCTGCGGCCTTAAGATCCGCAAGAGCAAGGACCAGCTGTTCTGCTACGGCGAGAACATGCCCATCGATCTCTTGCTCGTGCGCGACGACGATATTCCCGGTCTCGTGGGCGAGGACGTCTGCGATCTCGGCATCGCCGGACTCAACGTTATCGAAGAGAAACGACTGAACGGCACCTTCGAATCCGGGCAGACCCCCTTCCACGAGCTGCGTCAGCTTGGTTTTGGTGAATGCCGGTTATCGCTTGCGGCACCCGAAGCGCAAGAATGGTCGGGCCCGCAGTCTCTCGAAGGACGCCGGATTGCCACAAGCTACCCGGCGCTGACGCGCGACTATCTCGACCGCAACGGCGTCAACGCGGACGTTGTGTACTTCTCGGGTGCCGTGGAGATCGCACCGCGTCTTGGTAAAGCGGAGTTCATCAGCGACCTGGTGTCCACGGGCTCAACGCTTGTCGCCAACCAGCTCGTCGAGCTGGAGACGCTGCTCGATAGCCAGGTGGCCCTGATTCAGACCAATGCCCCGTTGTCCGACGCCAAACAGGAATGGATCGACCGCCTGTTGCAGCGTATGGAAGGTGTGATGCAGGTCAGCGAGAGCAAGTACATCATGCTCCACGCGCCGCGCACGGCGGTGGCTGAGATCACTCGCATTCTGCCGGGCAGCGAGGCGCCCACGATTCTGCCGCTCGAAGGCATTGATGACCGCGTTGCCGTGCACGCTGTGTGTCGCGAGAACGTGTTCTGGGAAACTCTGGAGAGCCTGAAGGCGGCCGGTGCGAGCAGCATGCTGGTGTTGCCCGTGGAGAAGATGCTCGCATGAAGGTACCGGCTTACCGTTGGCGAGACCTCGATAGTGTTGCGCGCGCCGAGGTCCTGGCACGTCCCGCGGTCGCGGCATCGGACGCGGTTCAAAGCACCGTGCGTGACATCATCGCCGCAGTGCGCGCGGACGGTGACATTGCGGTGCGCCAACTGGGCAGAGAGCTCGACGGCGTCGCACCCGATGCGCTCAAGGTGGATGCGGCAGCTTTCGACGCCGCCGAGCGCGCGCTCAGCGACGAGGACCGCACAGCGATCCGTCAGGCCATCGCCAACATTCGTGCGTTCCATGAGGCCCAACGACCGGCACCCATCAGTGTGGAAACGATGCCCGGCGTGCGGTGCGAGCGCCTGAGTCAGCCCGTCGATGCCGTCGGCCTTTATGTGCCGGCCGGCTCAGCACCTCTACCCTCTGCGGCTATGATGCTCGCGGTCCCGGCGTCCATCGCAGGCTGCCCGGTGCGCGTTCTGTGCTCGCCACCGGCCGCCGATGGCGAGGTCCACCCGGCCATTCTGTTCGCCGCGCGTGAAGCCGGCGTGACCGATGTGTTTCGCACCGGCGGTGCGCAGGCCATCGCCGCGATGGCGTATGGCACCGACAGCGTGCCCAAGGTGCACAAGGTGTTCGGGCCGGGTAACGCCTGGGTCACCGAAGCCAAGTCGCAAGTGTCTGCCGATCCGGCAGGCGCCGCGCAAGACATGCCTGCGGGCCCGTCGGAAGTCCTCGTGATTGCCGACGCGGCAGCGAATCCGGACTACGTCGCGGCCGACCTGCTCTCGCAGGCAGAGCACGGTCCCGATTCGCAGGTCGTCCTGCTCACCGACAGCGCCGCACTCATCGCACGTGTACAGGAGTCCGTGATTCGACTGACGGCAGAACTCGATCGCGCCCACATCGTTGCCGACGCGCTCGCGAACAGCGCGCTCATCGCGGTGACGGATATCGACGAGGCGGTCGCGATCAGCAACGATTACGCGCCCGAGCACCTCATTGTGAATACGGCCGATGCCCGGGCTCGTCTCGCGAGCATCCGCAATGCCGGCTCCGTGTTTCTCGGTCGGCTCACGCCCGAGTCGCTGGGTGACTACTGCAGTGGCACCAACCACGTATTGCCCACTTATGGCTATGCGCGCAACTACAGCGGGCTTGGCGTCGATCAGTTCCTGCGCTACATGACCGTGCAGGAAGTTAGCGCTGACGGACTGACTCGGGTGGGACCCGTGGCCGCGCGCCTCGCGTCGCTCGAAGGCCTCGATGCACACCGGCTGGCTGTGGACCTGCGCCTGGCGGGAGACAGCGCGTGAGCACCGACGTCGCAGCGCTGGCACGTCCGGATATTCGTGAACTCGAGGCTTACGTGCCGGCGAGTTACGCGCCGGGCCTCGTCCGCCTCAACGCCAACGAGGCTCCGTGGCGCAGCAGCGCGGACGCCACAGAACGCGGCCTGAATCGATATCCCGAAGCACGGCCGAGTGCATTGACGCAAACGCTGGCGGAACACTATGGCGTCCCGGCAGAAACCCTGTTCGTCACCCGCGGTACCAGTGAGGCCATCGACCTGCTCATCCGCTGCTTCTGCCGTCCCGGGCAGGACGAGATCGTCATTTGCCCGCCGACTTTTGGTATGTACGCCGTGTACGCCAACATCCAGGCGGCGGGCATCCAGGAAATCTCGCTGGGTGACGGGTTTACGCTGCCTGTCGACGCGATCCTGGCAGCATGGCGGGACGCGAGCCGGCTAGTGTTCGTGACTACGCCGAATAATCCGACGGGCAACGCCTTCGACACCGCAGAGATCGAACGACTCGTGCAAGGCCTCGAGGGGCGCGGCATTGTGGTCGTCGACGGCGCCTACCTGGAGTTTGCTGATACGGACGCCGCCATGGCGCTGCGGCGCTATGACAACGTCGTCGTCTTGCGCACGATGTCAAAAGCCTACGGCCTGGCCGGCGCCCGCTGCGGCTCGCTCATTGCGGATCCGGCGGTTATCGAGCTTGTGACCAAGGTGATGCCGCCCTACGCCGTGCCCACTCCATCCGTCGAGAGTGCGCTGGTCGCCCTGGCCCGCGAGCAATTCGATGTGATGCCCACACGGATTAACGCGCTGATTGAGGAACGCGAACGCGTGGCCGCGGCGCTCGCCGATCTGCCGCTCACGGTTCGCGTACTGCCCAGCGATGCGAACTTTCTGCTCGTCCAGTTTCAGGATCCGCGGCGCGTACTTGACGCGGCCGCTGATGCGGGACTGCTTTTGCGTGACTTCAGCACGCAAACGACGACGCCGGATTGCCTGCGCATCACCATCGGCACGGCCGCGCAGAACGACACCCTCATCGCTGCCCTGACGGAGCTCACGCCATGACCGGCCGCAAGATTCTCTTCGTCGACCGCGACGGCACGCTCATTGAGGAGCCCGCTGACGAACAGGTCGACCGCATCGACAAGATACGCCTCGTGCCGGGGGTTATCGCCGCACTGCAGCGTGCACTGGCAGCCGGCCATGAGTTGGTCATGGTCACCAATCAGGATGGCTTGGGCACCGAGTCGTTTCCGGAGCCCGAATTCGAGGCACCCCATGCCTTCATGCTTGAGCTGTTCGCGTCCCAGGGTATCGAGTTCGTCGAGACCTTCGTGTGTCCGCACAAGCCTGAAGAGGGCTGCGCTTGCCGGAAGCCGCACACGGGCTTGCTGACACGCTTCCTCGCCAACAACACACTCGACATCGATGCCTGCGCCGTCGTGGGTGACCGCGAGTCGGACATCGACCTTGCCGACAATCTCGGCATAGAGGGCTTCCTGCTTGGGCCTGAGCTCGACTGGGACACGATCGTGCACCAACTCGTGACACGCCCACGACGTGCGACCGCGACCCGTAACACCAACGAGACACAGATTCGTGTGGCGCTCGACCTCGATGCTGAGGGCCCGCAGGCTATCGCAACGGGCATCGGATTTTTCGATCACATGCTCGAGCAGGTGGCGCGTCACGGCGGCTTCGCACTGAATCTGTCCTGCGACGGCGACCTCGATGTTGACGACCACCACAGTGTTGAAGACGTGGCGCTCGCACTGGGTACGGCGATTCGCGAAGCGCTCGGTGACAAGCGCGGCATTGGCCGCTACGGCTTCTGGGTCCCCATGGACGAAGCCATCGCACGCGTGGCCATCGATATTTCGGGACGTCCCGCCACACGCATCGACGTCGCGTTTGGGCGCGAATTTGTGGGTGGCATGGCCACAGAGATGGTGCCGCATTTCTTCCAGTCGCTGGCACAGGCACTGGGCTGCGCGATTCACATCGAGGCTCAGGGTGACAATACGCACCACATCGTCGAGGCCTGCTTCAAGGGCGTCGGCAGGGCGCTGCGACCCGCACTTGCGCGCGACGGCACCACAGTGCCCAGCACCAAGGGGGTCCTGTGAATCTCGTCATTGTCGGCTCGGGTGGCGCCAATATCGCGTCACTGCAGGCGGCACTCGACCGGCTCAACTGCAAGGCCACGCTGAGCACCGATGCGGACACCATTCGTGCCGCATCGCACGTCATCTTGCCCGGTGTGGGCGCCGCCGCAGACGCCATGGCACGGTTGCGTGAATTGTCGCTCGATGCCGTTCTGCGTGACCTGAACCAGCCCGTGCTCGGCATCTGCCTCGGCATGCAGCTGCTGGCCGAAGCATCGGAAGAGGACGGCGCCGCATGCCTCGGTCTGACCGAAGACCGCGCAAAGCTGATCCGCTCGGGCCCCGACCGGGCCGTGCCACACATGGGCTGGAACACGGTTGCGGCCACACGAAGCTCACCGCTGTTCACAGGTATTCCGGACGGTAGCCACTTCTACTTTGTCCACAGCTACGCCCTGCCCGTCTCGGGCTCGACGATTGCTCAGTGCGAATACGGCGAGCCCTTCGCAGCTGCCGTACAGCAAGGCAACTATTTCGGCACGCAGTTTCACCCTGAACGCTCGGCGAAAGCCGGCGCGCGCCTGCTGGCCAACTTCCTGGCACTCGACGCATGAAGATCATTCCTTCGATTGACTTGCGCGATGGCCGCTGTGTGCGGCTGCTCTACGGCGATTACAACCGTGAAACGCGCTACGACGCCGATCCGGTTGATCTGGCCGCACGCTACGCTGGTTTGGGGCTCCAGACGCTGCACGTCGTCGATCTTGATGGTGCGCGTGCCGGTGCGCCGGCCAACGTGGACCTGATCGCGCGTATGGTCGAGTCCACAACGGCGTCCGTGCAAGTAGGCGGCGGTATCCGGGAATCGGCTCACCTGACCGAGTTGTTCGACGCCGGCGCGCGGCGTGTGGTGATCGGCAGCCTCGCGATCAAACAGCCTGAGCTTGTGGCCGAGTGGCTCGAGTCATTCGGTGGCGAGCACATCGTGCTGGCCTTTGACGTTCGTGTCGACGACTCGGGCGTTGCGCGGGTCAGCACGGAGGCCTGGCAGAAGACATCCGACTCGGAACTGGTCGCCACCATCGAGTCGTTCAGGGCGCACGGCCTGAAGCAGGTCCTGTGCACCGACATCGGCCGCGATGGCGCGCTGTCAGGCCCGGCAACCCGCCTCTACACGCGAGTCATGGCGGCCTGCCCCGGCATCGCGCTGCAAGCCTCGGGCGGCGTATCGAGCATTGACGACCTGCGGGCGCTTCGCGCTGCGGGTCTCGACGCTGCGATCACGGGCAAAGCACTGCTCGAAGGGCGCATCACCGATGAGGAGATCCAGTCATTCTGACGAAACGCATCATCCCCTGCCTCGACGTCCGCGATGGCGTCGTCGTAAAGGGCGTCCAGTTCGCCAACCACCGTGTGGTGGGCGATATCCTTGAGCTCGCAGCGCGCTACAGCGTTGACGGCGCCGACGAGCTCGTGTTCTACGACATCACGGCCAGCCCCGAGGGACGGTCTGTCGATCGCCAGTGGGTGGCTGAGGTTACCAAGGTGCTCGACATCCCGTTCTGTGTCGCGGGCGGCATTCGCAGCGTCGAGGACGCCGAAGCCGTGCTCAACCGGGGCGCGGACAAGATCTCGATCAATTCGCCGGCGCTCGAAAACCCCGACCTCATCGAGGCACTCGCACGTCGCTTCGGCTCGCAGTGCGTCGTGGTGGGCATCGACAGTCGCTTTGAAGACGGCGACTGGCACGTCTACCAGTACACAGGCAATCCCGACAAGACGCTGGGCGCCGGTCGACGCACCCTCGACTGGGTCATGGAGGCGCAGGACCGCGGCGCCGGCGAGATCGTGCTCAACTGCATGAACCAGGATGGCGTGCGGCGGGGCTACGACAACGAGCAGCTGGCCGCGGTACGCGAAGTGTGCCGGGTGCCGCTGATCGCTTCCGGCGGGGCCGGTGAGGTCGAACACTTTTCGGATGTTTTTCGCGAAGCGCGCGTCGACGGCGCGCTTGCCGCGAGCGTGTTCCACAGCGGCGAGTTGCCTGTGCCCGTGCTGAAACGCGAACTGATTGCCTCAGGTATCGCGATTCGCCCCACCGTAGACCCGGAGAGCGTGGCCGCATGAAGTCGCTGGATGTTCTGACCGAACTGGAGGAGACGATCATCGCGCGCCTCGCCGACGCGAATCCGTCATCAAGCTACACGGCGCGGCTGGCTGCGGCTGGCGTCAGCCGCGTGGCGCAGAAAGTGGGCGAGGAAGGCGTCGAGGTCGCGATCGCCGCGGCATCAGGTGCCAGCGATGAAGAGCTAATCGCCGAGTCCGCCGATTTGCTCTACCACCTGACCGTGTTGCTGGCCGTTCGCGGCCTGTCGCTGACGGATGTGGCCCGCGTGCTCGCAGCGCGTCAGGCCTGACCGGAGTCCGCAAAAGCCACGACGCGATTGGCGAGTTCCGGGCCCAGGTCTTCCTGCAGGAAGTGGCCGCCGCCGCGCATGGTCTCGTGGGGTTGGTCCTGCGCACCGGGCACACGCTCCCGGAACAGCCGCGCACCGCCGCGCGTGACGGGGTCGCGGTCACTGAACAACGTCAGTACGGGCCGCTCGAACTGCGCAAGCGCTTGCCAGGCGACGCGGTTGTCAATGGCACCGGGATCATCGGGCGTCGTCGGAACCAGCAACGGGAAGGCTCGCGTGCCTGCCTTGTAGCGGCGGTTCGGAAACGGCGCATCGTAGGCGGCGACCTCAGCGTCATTGAGCTCGCGCACACTGGCCTTTTGCAGGATCTTCCCGATCGGGAACCAGGGTGACCAGCGCGCGAAGCGCTGCCACTGTCGAAAGGCAGCGGGCACGGTGCCTTTACCTTCGGGCAGACCGGTGTTGGCAATGACAAGCCGGGCATACCGTTCGGGTTTGTCCGCAACGGTGCGCAGGCCGATCAGACCGCCCCAGTCCTGGCAGAAAAGCGTGATGTCATTGAGACCCAGTGCACCGAGGAACTGGTGCATCCAGCCGACGTGGCCGGCGTAGCTGTAGTCGCCAATGCTGCCCGGCTTATCAGACTTGCCGAATCCGATCAGATCGGGTGCGACGACCCGAAAACCTGCGGCCACCAGCGGCGGGATCATGAACCGGTAGAGGTAGGACCAGCTCGGCTCCCCGTGCAGCAGCAAGGCCACACGTGCCGCGGTCGGGTTCTCGTCAATGTAGTGCAGCCGACGCGCACCCAGTCGCGCGTCGTCGATATCTACGTAGTGCGACTCGAACGGATAGTCGGGCAAGGCTTCAAAGCGCACCTCGGGCGTGCGCCAGATTGAGGTGCCGTCAACGCGTCGCAACAGGCTCATGACTTGGGCTCCCTGAAAATGCCGGTCTGGTAGCTGGCCGCGAGTAGCAAGCCCGCCTCGCTGTACGCATAAGTCTCGGCGTTCAGAAACGAATGCCGAATGGCACGACAGTGGGTGTCAAGCAAGACGAATCCGTCGCCGACGGCAGCGAGTTCTTCATCACTCGCGTAGATGTGCGTGGAGAGTGACACCGTAGACGCAAACAGACGTCCATCCCGCACAAAGAAGGTGCGCGGCATGGGGGTATCCACCATCGCTGCCAGGGCCTTGGCATCGAGTGGGCGTCGGTCCGACTCACGTACCCAGGTGGCGGAACGCGGTTTCGGGTTCCGGGTAAACGGACGCCCCTTGGCGAGGTAGATTTCGTAGTGCCCAAACCACGACGGTGTCATCTCGTTGGCATCAAGGCGAAAGCTCTCGGCCTGCGGGCGCATGGGCTCGGGTTCGATATCGTAACGCGTCTCGGTCGGCGTGCGCTCCCCCGCGACAAGCGTGGCTGCCGCAAGCACCCGTGACCCGGATTGGGGCTCGCGCACTTCGACTTTCCAGAAGTCAATGGTGCGCCGGCGCTCCACAAGTCCCACCGACAGGCGCACCTTGTGGCCACGAACGGCGGTGTGAAACTGGACGTTCTGGTTCACGAGTGCACCCCGCTTCTCGCGGTGGCGCTCCCAGCCGCTGACAATCGCCGCTGCAATCCAGCCGCCGAATGCGTTGTCCATGTTCCAGAAGCGTTGGTCCAGCTCAACCTCGTAAAGGCCTTCGCTCAATTCCTGCGGGGCGGTCGACTCGTCGAGAACGAAACTCATGTCAGCAGCAACTCCGGTGCGGGATCGCGCAGGTTGTAATGCGAGGCCATGGCCGCAGCATAAGCGCCGGCATTGGCGATGAGCAGGACATCACCACCCTCGGATGGTGGCAGCAGGCGGTCACTGCCGAGCTTGTCACCCGTTTCACAAATGGGGCCGACTACGGTGACGAGTTCGGAGGCGGGTGTGTCGAGCCGCGTCAGATTCACGATCTCATGGTAGGCGCCATACAGCGCCGGGCGAATCAGCGAGTTCATTCCCGTCGCAACGCCCACGTAGCGGACATCGCCTTTGCCCTTGGTCTGCGTGACACGCGCGAGCAGCACGCCCGCTTCGGCGACCAGGAATCGGCCGGGCTCAAGCCAGAGCTCCACGCCCGGGCAGGCCTCCCGCACAGGCCCCAGTGACGCATCCAGGCGATCGAGATCGAGCGCGGGGTCGCCGCGCTTCTCAGCGATACCGAGGCCGCCGCCGAGATCGATGGCCCGCACATCGGGGAACAGCTTTGCCACAGTACTCAACGCTTCTCCCACGCTGCGCCAGGCGTCGCCGTCCGTAATGCCGCTGCCGACATGCGCGTGAACACCGGTGACGCGTGCGCCGGCGGCAACGATTAACTCGCTAAATTTCTCAAGTTCGAACAGCGGCACGCCAAACTTGGAGTGCACGCCTGCGGTGCGTACGTGTTCATGGTGGCCACGCCCCTGGCCGGGATCAACGCGCACAAAGACGTCGCGCCCCTCGAACAGCTCCGGCCAGGCCTGGAGCGGATAGAGGTTGTCGAGTGTCACCTGTGCGCCGGCGGCAAAGCCCGCGGCGTAGTCGCCACGCGGCGCAAAGTTGGGGGTGTAAAGCATGCGATCGCCGGGCAGCTCAGGGTAACGCTCGCGGACACGGGCCAGCTCGCCCGGTGACACGCACTCGAAACCCAGGCCCGCCTCGTAGACGAGATCGAGGATGCCCGGGTGCGGGTTCGCCTTCATGGCGTAGAACACGCGATCCACATGCGCAAGCGAAAGTAAGCGCGCCATCTGCGCGCGAATGGTCGCCGCATCGTAGACGTAACAGGCGTCACGCGACTCGAGCGCTGCTATTAGCGCGTCACGTCGATCCTGCCACCAGGCCCGGGGCGCCGGCCCCTCGGCCACCGTCCCGCCCTGCAGTGACTCCCAGGTCTCACCAATTACGTCGTCACCGGGCACGGTACGAATGATCGAGGGATGCAACTTTTGCACGAGCCGGTAGCCCTGCTCATTGTCGACGACGACGGTCAGGTTGAGGTCGTTGGCCGCCTGTGAGAGCAGGTGAATGCGTTGTTCTTCAAACAACTCCAGCGCGGGGCCCAGCTTGTGGAGGATCGTGCGAATCTTGCGACCCACAAGGCTGACGGCGGCGCAGTCCTCGATCACGGTCACCTCGCAGAGCGCAGACAGCGAATCAACGAGCGCGGAGAGCTCCTGTGACGTCAGCGGCACGTCATTGTCGTCAATGGAGACCGTCACGTTACTCTCCGAGGTCGACACGAGGTCAATCGATACGCGGTGTTCTGCAAACACGGAAAACAAGCGCGCGAGAAAGCCCACCTCGTGCCACATCGTGACCGCCTCCATGGAGACCAGCGTGACGTGCTGACGCAATGAAATAGCTTTGACGAGCGGCTCAGGCTCACCCGTGACCCTGGCAATCAGCGTCCCCGGCAACTCCGGTCGCGAGGTGCAGCGAATGAAGAGCGGAATGTCGTGCGCGCGCAGTGGCCCGATGCAACGCGGGTGTAAAACAAGCCCGCCTGTCGATGCGATTTCCTGTGCTTCGCCGTAATGCAGACGCGTCAACAGGCGCGCCGAGGGCACGACGCCCGGGTCTGCCGAGAACATCCCCGGCACGTCCGTCCAGACTTCGAGCCGCTGCGCACCCAGACGCGTCGCGAGATATGCGGCAGAGGTGTCGGAACCCCCTCTTCCCAGCAGCACCGTCTCGCCATCTGCGTTGCTGGCGATGAAGCCCTGCGTCACGTGGACACGCGCCTGGTCGAACTGCGCCGCAAACTCTGCGTCGGGCGCAACCTCGCAGGACGCGTTCAGAAACGCCCGCCGCTCGCGCGGTTCGTGATCGGCGTGTAACAGCTCGCGTGCATCGTGCCATTGCACGTCGATGCCCTGTTGGCCAAGCCAGGCCACGGACAGCCGTGTGGCCATGAGCTCACCGAGTGCCATGGCGCGTGCCGTCACGCGCGGCGTGAGCTCGCGAACGAGCCGAACGCCGGCCAGCAATTGACGCAGGGTGCCGAGGTGCGCACCGACCAGTTCACTGGCATCGACGCCAAACTCCGCGGCGAGTGCATGGTGTGTCGTCTCGATGCCCGCGACGACATCGGCCTCTGCCGGGTCATTGCTCGCGGCTAGCGCCAGCGCCTCGTCGATGGCGTCGGACACGCCGCGCAGGGCCGAGTGCACCACGAGTACACCCAGCCCGGCATCGCGGCGCCGGCGAATTCGTTGCTCGATATGGCGCCAGTTTTCGATCGATGCAACGCTCGAGCCGCCGAACTTGAGCACCACCCAGGCGCTGTCGCGGATACCGCCGGGTTCGACCCGGGACAGGTCGAATTGCGCTTCGCCGTCGCTGCTCACGCGAAGTCGTCGGTCACGGCGCCGCGCGACGCCGATGTCACTGTGCGTGCGTACTTGGCAAGCGCGCCACGCGTTGGCGGCGGCGGCGGCGTCCATCGGGCGTGCCGTGCCTCGAGCGTGTCGTCGTCAACCTGCAGCTCGATGGTGCGTGCCTGGGCATCGATACGGATCCGGTCGCCGTCCTCGATGAGCGCAATGGGACCGCCCGTGGCCGCCTCGGGCGTCACATGGCCTACCACGAAACCGTGGCTGCCGCCCGAGAACCGACCGTCGGTAATCAACGCGACCTGGTCACCGAGACCGCGACCCATAATGGCGCTCGTCGGGCTGAGCATTTCCCGCATGCCCGGGCCGCCGCGCGGTCCTTCGTAGCGTACGACCACGACATCGCCGGCCACGATCTCCCCATCCAGAATGGCCTGCAGGGCATCCTCTTCGGAGCCAAAGGTCCGCGCACGGCCTTCGAAGTGGAGCCCTTCCTTGCCACTGATCTTGGCCACAGCGCCCTCGGGCGCCAGGTTGCCGTAGAGCACGACCAGATGGCTCTCGGGTTTGATGGGTCGATCCATGGGTACCACGATGTCCTGCGCCTTCGGATAATCGGCCGTATCGGCGAGGTCTTCTGCCAGGCTGCGCGTGGTCACCGTGCGGCAGTCACCGTGCAGCAGGCCTTCGGCAAGCAGGGTCTTCATGAGTGGGCGGATGCCGCCGATGGCGATCAGCGCCGACATGGAGTAGCGGCCACTGGGTTTCAAATCGGCAAGCACGGGCACGCGCTTGCCGATACGGCTGAAGTCGTCGAGTGTGAGTGGCACACCGGCCGCGTGGGCGATGGCCAGAAGGTGCAGGACGGCATTGGTCGATCCGCCCAGTGCAATGACCACGGTGACCGCATTCTCAAATGCCTCGCGTGTGAGGATGTCTGAGGGCCGCACGCCGGCTTCAAGTAGCTTCACGACGGCACGACCCGCCCGCTCGCAATCGGACCGTTTGTCCTGCGACACCGCCTCCTGCGCGGAACTGCCCGGCAGACTGAGGCCCAGGGCCTCCATGGCGGACGCCATGGTGTTGGCCGTGTACATGCCGCCGCAGGAGCCCGGACCCGGGATCGAGGTGCCTTCCACATCGAGCAGTGTCGCGTCATCGATGGCGCCTGCGGCGTGGGCGCCCACGGCTTCGAATACAGACACGATATCGCGGTCCTTGGTGCCCGGCTTGATGGTGCCACCGTAGACAAACACGGAAGGTCGATCGAGTCGGGCCATCGCGATCGCGCAGCCCGGCATGTTCTTGTCGCAACCACCAATGGTCACGAAGCCATCAAAGCCCTGCGCGGCCACCACCGCCTCGATCGAATCGGCGATGATCTCGCGTGACAGCAGTGAGTAGCGCATGCCGGGCGTCCCCATGGAGATGCCGTCGGACACTGTAATGGTGTTGAACTGGACCGGTTTCGCGCCGGCCGCCTGGACGCCCGTCTCGACACGGTCGGCCAGGTCGTTAATGTGCATGTTGCAGGGCGTGACATTACTCCAGGTCGACGCCACGCCGATCTGCGGCAGCGCAAAGTCACCATTCTCGAAACCAACGGCGCGCAACATCGCACGGCTGGGCGCCTGCTCGGGCCCGTCCACGATGACGCTTGAGAATCGGCGTATGTCCTTTTCGTCAGCCATGTCGGCTCCCGCTGTGCGGCGCCGAACCGCAGTCAGCCTGCGTCGTCGCCGCCGTCAATAATGCGCACAGTCGTCGTGCGATAGACGCCCTCGGGCGCCGCCTCCCCGTCGAGGGTGAGGGTCAGCGTTTCCTCGGGTTCCGCGCTATTGTCGAGGACCACGGGCAGGTAGACAACCGCGACAGATTCACCGGGCTCGAAGCGCACGGTCGAGTAAGGCGGCGCTACGAAATCTTCGTCGGGTCGCGCCTCGTTGGCGGTCAGCGCGAAGTCGACGTCGAGTGCCCCGGCTCGGGCGTTGAAGCGCCAGATCGTCAGCACCGCTGCCGCGCTGTCCTCGCGCACCTGATAATCCGGCCGCGCGAAACCTACCGTATCGGGGACCAGGGTGGCCGCCACGCGCTGACGGTCATCATCGAGCAGTCGCAGGGCCACGCGCGCCAGCACCGCGCCATCGGTGCCCGTCATCGACAGTTGAACGATGGCGTCGGGCTCGACGTGAGGGTCGGGCAGGTGCTCAACGACGACATCGACCACACGCTGTCCGGCCGCAAAGCTTGGCCGTAGCGTCGAAATCCGGAAGCTCTCACGTGTGGCGACGCCCTCCGCCTCCGTTGCCGCATCGATGACCAGGCGCAACTGCTGTGGCGCACTGACGTCATCGCGTTGTAATCGAATGATGGAAGGACCCGCATCCTCAAACAGACGCAGCTCGGCATAGACCGCGGGCACCACAGCATCGGGCGAAGGCAACGCCAGCGTCAGCGCCGCCGGTTCGCTGTCGCCGGGAACCGGATCCGCGTTGGTGACCTCGAACGGCACCTCAGGCGGTGCGCGCTCGACGGCCGGCTGTTCGGGCTCGACGGTGACGGTGCGGACATCGGGTGCAGAGCGAAACTGAGGCGACAGGATCGCCAGGCCCGCCAGGCTGACAATCGCCAGGCCCGCCAGCCAGGGCGTCCAGTTGCCGCCGCCGCTCGGACTGCCCCCGGCAACGCCGAGTCCTTCGAGAAAGCCGGCCGCGCTTTGGGTGCGCGCATCGGTGCGCAGCTGCAGCGCCGACTCCAGCGCACGCCAGCGGCGCATGCCGATGCCATCGATCCGCTCGGGCGTCAGGCCCTCTCGCAAGGCGTCGAGCGCCGTCTTGTCACCGAAAACGCGTCGTCCCGACAGTAAACGGTAGGTCACGCACGCCAGCGAGAACACGTCATCGACGGGTCGCGCAGCCTTGCCCGACAGCACGGCCGGACTTGCGTAGGCCGGCGTCGCGGCTTGCAGGAAACTATTGTCGAAGGCCATGGCCTTGCCCGCGAGATCACCGCGCGCACGCGCGATGCCGAAGTCGAGCAGCTTCACGCCGCCACCCGGCATGAGCATGACGTTGCCGGGCTTCACATCGGCGTGCGTGACGCCGACGCGGTGCGCGTGCACGAGCGCACTCCCCACGGCACCAATGATGTCCATTGCGGCGATGACGCTCATGGGCTCGCCCCGGCGCTCGTTGAGCAGCGTACTGAGCGCCCTGCCCTCGAGCCATTCCATCACCAGAAAAATGCGGCCGGCACAGCGGTCGAGATCGAGGAACCGCACGATGTTCGGGTGCGACAGGTAGCGCCCTTTGGCGGCTTCCTGTTGCAGCGCCCGCATGGCGCCACCATGACCCGCGTAGTCGGGTGCGAGGACCTTAATGGCCACATAGGGGCGCCCGCCCTCGGCTTCTGCAATACGGTGATCGATGGCCTTGTAGACCACGCCCATGCTGCCGCCCGGCGCCCGGCTTACGATCTCAAAGCGGTCGCGCAACATCGTGCCGATATCGATGGGCGCGGCGACGGTCGCGATGGGCTCAACGGCATCGCTGCTATCCCGCGCTGGTCGCTCTTCGGTGTCTTCGCCGTACGCGGCAGCGGCGCTGAATGCGTCGGTGGCCTCTTCGATGAGACCAACCTCGGTGGGCGTCGTCGGCAACTCCTCGTTGGTCGCCTTGTCGATGTCGGAGCACAGGAGGCGGTGAATCTGCTCGGGCACGAGACCGCGGTTGGCATAGTCGTGAACGAGCCCGCGAACGCCGCTGGTCGCCTCGGGTTCCTCGTAGAGCAGGTTGATCATCTCGTCACGAAACTCGGCAACGCTGCGCTCGCCGCTGACGAGCTGCTCCATGGCGAGCAGCAGTGACTGCGGTGCATCACCGATCGCGAGATCGTATTCGGTGCGTTTGTTGCTCACAGCAGCTTGCCCGGGTTCATGATGCCGTCGGGATCGAGACTCTCTTTGAGTCGGCGCATGAGCGCATGACTCACGGGACCGACCTGTGTCGCCAACAGATCCCGCTTCAAAAGTCCGATACCATGTTCGGCGCTTATCGTACCGCCAAGCGACTGCGCCGCCTCGTGCACAGTTCGCGTTAATGCGGGCGCTCGGGCCAGGAAGGCTTCCCGGTCCAGGTCGAGCGGCTGGCTCAGGTTGAAATGCAGGTTGCCGTCACCGATGTGACCAAAGCACACCGGGCGCACGCCTGGCACGAGCGCCTCGACGCGCTCCGTCGCCGTCTTGATGAAGGCCTGCAATGCCCCCAGTGGCACCGCGATGTCGTGTTTGATGCTTGCGCCCTCGGGGCGTTGCGCGTCGCTGATGTTATGACGTACCGCCCACAGCGCCGCCTGATCGCGATCGCTGTCCGCCACAATCGCATCACGCAGCGCACCCGCGTCAACCGCGTCGGACACTGCAGCAAGCACAGCATCCCGGTCTATCTCGGCACGCCCGCCGTGCAGCTCGATGAGGGCATGTACGGGCGCGTCCGCCGGGCGACGCGCGCCCTCGATGTGCCGCACCACAAAGTCCACCGCGATATCGGGGACCAGTTCAAACGCAGCCATCGTGGCGCCAAATGCGCGCCGGAATCGCGTGTAGGCGTCAAGCACATGTGCGTGACTGTCGAGTGCCAGCCAAAGCACGAGTCGCGCCTCAGGCGCGGGCGCAAGTTTCAGTGTCGCGCCCGTGATGATGCCGAGCGTGCCTTCGCTGCCGACGAATAGCTGTTTCAGATCGTAGCCGGCGTTGTTCTTGCGCAAGCTCTGCAACGCAGAAAGCAGCGTGCCATCGGACAGGACGACCTCGAGACCCAGCACCTGGTCACGTGCGTTGCCGTAGCGCAGCACACTGACACCGCCGGCATTGGTCGCCAGGTTGCCACCGATTTGGCAGCTGCCTTCTGAACTCAGGCTCAGGGGCAGCATAAGGTCTGCATCGGCGGCTGCAGCCTGCGCCGCGGCCAGCGTGCAGCCGGCATCTACACACAAACTGAAATTGATGGCGTCGACTTCGCGCACGGCGTTGAGCCGATTGAGCGACACGACCACTTCGGCCTGACCCGATACGCTGCCGCCGACGAGCCCCGTGTTACCCCCCTGCGGGACGACGGGAACACCCAACTGGGCGCAACATCGGACAACCGCGGCAACGGCGTCGACGCTGCCCGGTTGCACGACGATCGGCGCTTCACCCGTATAGTTGCCGCGCCACTCCGCAAGAAATGGCGCGCGATCGGCTTCGGCGGTGAGCACGGCCTTATCGCCCGCCACGCCCCGCAAGGCCTTCGCGACGCGATCGACGTTCATCGCGCGACGAGCTCGGACCAGCGCGCGTGATCCATATTGCTGCCGCAGAAGATCAGCCCCACGCACTTACCCTTCAGCGTCTCGGCGAGCGGCCCCAGCAATGCGGCGAGTGCGGCTGCGCAGGCGGGCTCGACGGCGAGGGCCAGGTGCTCGTAGATGCTGAGCATGGCGGCAACCAGCGCGTCATCACTGACGCGAACCACGTCGTCGATGTGTTGACGGCACAGCGCGTAGGAGAGCGGCAGTGCCATGGGCGCCCCAAGGCTGTCCGCGATGGTATCGACGCGCTCGAGCGTGACCGGTGCTCCCGTGGCGAAACTGCGAGTCATGCTGTCGGCGCCCATAGGCTCCACGCCGAACACCCGGCAGCCGGGTGTCGCGAGCTTAACGGCCGTCGCGACACCGGCAGCCAGCCCGCCACCGCCTACAGGAACGATCACAGCGTCCAGCGCGGGGGCTGCGTCGATAAACTCTCTGCCAACACCGGCCGTCGCGATCGCTGTGGTCAGGCCTTCGAAGGGGTGGATCAGCGTCCGCCCCTCATCGCGGACGATCGCCTCCGCGGTGCTGAATGCCGTGTGCACGTCGTCGGCAAGAACCACTTCGGCACCCAGGGCCCGCACCCGCTCAACCCGGATGGGTGGGGCCGTTGCCGTCATGACCACACGCGCGGAGAGCCCCAGCGCACGGGCCGCCCAAGCAGTCGCAATCGCGTGGTTGCCGGCGCTGACGGCCGTGACGCCGGCTGCACGTTCTCGTTCATCGAGGTCGAGACAGTTGGCGAGCGCTCCGCGCGCCTTGAACGACCCTGTCACCTGCCAGAGCTCGCACTTGGCCCAGACTTCGGCGCCACTGAGCGCTGACAGCGCATCGAGTGGCACACTGGGTGTGCGCCGCAGGCGCGGTGCGAGGGTCGCTCGCAGGCGGTCGATGCTGTCTAGAGTGATTTCAGGTGTCATGGTCGGCTGGCGGTGGGCCGGGAATGGCGCGCGGCCTCAGGTTTTGGCAGGTTCCGCCGCTCTGACAGACAAGAGCTTGCATCACCGCAGCCAGTTAATTACCGTGCGCATAATAACGTAACGTCGTGATTTATCCGAACGAATCAGGGCACTTCGCCGGGTTTTTGAAACCGGTACTTTACGCAGCGGGGGCCTTGTTTCCCGCTTCGACGGCCGCCGAGGACACTCTGGATGTCGATTGACCGACTGTCCGACTCCGGAATCATCAAGATTGCGGGAAGCTCACCGCACCTCGATGCGCTTGCGACACTTGCAAGTGACCTCAGCGTGCGTGAGCGCGGCAGTCTCGTCGAACTCGAACGCCGTCTCCACGATGCCTGGGCGCTGGGCGCCAACACGATTCTGAGCTGGAGCCACCACCCGCAGGGCATCTGCCTGCTGGTCGTGCCCCACTACGCGCTGGCCGAGTACACGGCGACACCCGCGGGTGGCGACCGCCCCTGGCGTCCGTCGGAACGCTTTATCACGGAGCTCATTTCGGGTCCCGCGCACCTAACGGTGTCGCAGCTTTCAAAAGTCGCACGCCTGCTCGACGTCGAGCCGCGTGTCATCGCCCTGCGCGACCGCTTGCCCGACACCGAAATGGAAACCCGCCTCATCGAGGCCATGGTCAAGCGCTACGGCGTCAACTATGTTGAGCGCCGCGCTGTCGCGCTGTTCGACATCGTCGGCTTCAGCCTGCTGAGCCCGTTCGAACAGATGACGCAGCTCAACAGCCTCTCGCACTCGCTGAACGCGGCACACAGCAAGCTGCTCGATCGGGAAATTGGCGTGAGTTTTGCCCGCTCCTCGAGCGGCGACGGGTTCTACATCTGGAATCGCGACCGCGGCGAGTCGCCCAACGTCAACCTCTACCACTTCATGCAGCTTGTGCTGGCCGACAACGCGATTGCCCGGAGCAAGGCGGTCGCCCGATCTGTACCGCTGCTACGCACAGCGTTCCACATCGGCAGCTGCTACGAGTTCCACCAGTCCGATGGACTCAACCCGACGACCCATGACTACATCGTCGGAGATGTCACGGTAGAGCTCGCACGCATGATTGAACGCACGGTGCCCGGCCAGATCGTCGTGGGCGCGTTTGAAACCTGCGACACAGCACCCGAGAACGCAGCCGACTGTGAAGCGATCCGATTCGTTGAGCACACGCGCCGAAATCTGACGCGCCTCGAGGGCATGGAGCTATCGGGCGAGCGCGTCACCTCGATCAAGTGCTACCTGACGGGTGAACGCTGTGCCGATGGCCGGTTCTCGATTCGCAAGCTGCTCATCAACGACAAGCATGGCCTGTCGCGGTTCGTGTACAACGCCAAGGTCAACATCCACCGCCACCAGGCCGAGCCCATCCTGCTGGGTATTGAAGACCGCATCCTGCGCGAAGATGATTTCTCGGCACAGACGGCCGAGATGATCTACATCCCCAACGAACAACACGTATAACGCGCGCTGCCGGCCACAAAAAAACCCGGCCCAAGGCCGGGTTTCGAATAAGTGGTCGGGGCGAGAGGATTCGAACCTCCGACCCCCACAACCCCATTGTGGTGCGCTACCAGGCTGCGCCACGCCCCGACCGATATAACTTTAAGAATGTACGCTAAGGGGTTGTTTCTTAGCGTCTTAGCAGCTTTAGAATCTCGTCCAGTTCGACGCGCATCTGACGGATGAGCTGCTGGCTCTGACTGACGTCCGACTTGGCCTCTTCGCCCGTAAGCTGCTGCCGTGCGCCGCCAATCGTGAAACCCTGATCATAGAGCAAACTGCGGATCTGGCGAATCACCAGAACGTCCTGGCGCTGATAGTAACGCCGGTTGCCGCGCCGCTTGACGGGTTTGAGCTGCGGAAATTCCTGTTCCCAATAGCGAAGCACGTGGGGCTTTACAGCGCACAGGTCGCTGACTTCGCCGATGGTGAAATAGCGCTTGCCAGGAATCGGGGGAAGTTCGTCGTTATTTCCCGGTTCCAGCATAAGCCTCTACTCGTGATTTCAGTTTCTGCCCCGGACGGAACGTAACGACACGCCGTGCCGAAATCGGGATCTCTTCGCCCGTCTTCGGATTCCGGCCTGGCCGTTCGTTCTTGTCACGCAGATCAAAGTTGCCAAAACCCGAGAGTTTGACTTGCTCGCCCACAGCGAGCGACGAGCGCAATTCCTCGAAGAAGAGGTCTACGAGTTCACGTGCTTCGCGCTTGTTGAGACCCAGCTCGTTGAAGAGCGAGTCCGCCATATCCGCTTTCGTGAGTGCCACCGCGTCTTATTCTCTTAGTTTTGCGCCATGGTCGCGTTGCAGTGCCTGGACAATGGCAGCCACCGTCGCGTCGGTTTCAATGTCCGTTAGGGTGCGCGAGGAATCCTGCAAAATCAAGCCTAAAGCAACGCTTTTTAGCCCGGGTTCTACTCCCTTGCCGCGGTAGATATCGAATACGCGAATGGATTGTAGCAACGCACCGCCCGCCGCCACCGCCGCGTGGGTCAGCTCTTGTGCATCGACCGCATCATCGACGAGAACGGCGAGATCCCGCCGAACGCTGGGGAAACGCGATATCGGCGCTGTTCGCGTCACGTTCGCAGCAAAAACGCCTTCAAAATCGAGCTCGAACGCGACACAAGGTGCTTCGATGTCCGAAGCCTGCGCGACGCGCGGATGCAGCGCGCCTACGACGCCGACACGTGAGCCTGCGCGGCGGATCTCTGCGGACTGCCCCGGATGCAATGCCGCTGTCGACGCGCGCACAAAAGAGAACTCGTCGGCAGCACCCGAGAGCGCAATCAGCGCCTCGATATCTGCCTTTATGTCAAAGAAGTCGATGTCGTCGGCGCCCGTCGCCCACTGCTCGGGCAGCCGCCTACCGGCAGCGATGCCGGCCAGCACGAGGCGCTCGCCGTCGGCTTCGAAGACGTGGCCCAGCTCGAACAGGCGAACCCGGTCGCGCTGACGCGCCAGATTGTGCGCGGCTGCAGCCGCAAGTCCGGGCAGCATCGTGCCGCGCATCACCGACAGCTCTCGGGACAGCGGATTCGCGAGCGTCGGGCCCGGCGCGCCAGTATCCCAGCGCGCGTGTTGTTCGGGATCGATGAAGCTGTAGCAGATCGCTTCGTTGTAGCCACGTGCCGCGAGCGTGTCGCGCACGCGGGCTTCTGCGATGCGACCTTCACTGTCCGGTGCCAGCGCCACTTCGGAGTACGCACGACGCGCGGGGATGCGGTCATAGCCGTAAACGCGCGCCACTTCCTCGATGAGGTCTTCCTCAATAGCGATGTCGTAGCGGTAGCTGGGCGGTGTGACCTGCCAGCCGTTTTTCGTCCGGGTCGTCTTGAAACCAAGACGCTTGAAGATGTCGTCAACGGTGTCACCGGCAACCTCGTGACCCAGCAGCTTATCGAGTCGAGCCTGGCGCAGTGTGACGTCAGCACGTGCGGGCAAATGCGGTGTGTCCACCAGGTCGATGAGCGCACTGGCGCTGCCGCCCGCGATATCCAGAAGCAGATTGGCCGCACGCGCCTGGGCGCGCGCGTGACCCATCGGGTCCACGCCGCGTTCAAAACGCAGTGAGGCATCCGTGTGCAGGCCATAGCGACGTGCCTGACCCGCCATGGCGTCAGGCGTGAACAAGGCTGCCTCAAAAACAATGTGGCGCGTGTTCTCGTCGACACCCGTCGAGGCGCCGCCCATGATGCCGGCAAGCCCAATCGGCCCGCTGTCGTCACAGATGAGCAGCGTGTCGCTGTCGGGCTCGATCTCGCGCTCGTCGAGTAGCGTCAGCGTCTCACCAGGTCGTGCCAGCCGAACGTGAATGTTGCCTGCGAGCTTATCGAGGTCATAGGCGTGCATGGGCTGCCCGTACTCGAGCATCACGTAGTTGGTGATGTCGACGACCGGGTGGATCGCGCGGACGCCACTGCGGCGTAAGCGCTCCACCATCCAGAGCGGCGTCGTAGCCTGTGTGTCGATGTCCTCGATCACGCGCAACGTGAAGCGCGGCACGCGGACCGTGTCATCGACACGCGCAGAGAAGCCATGCTGCGTAGACTCCGGTACCTCGCTGACAGGCGGCTCGCCGAGCTGGTCGCCCATGAACGTGGCCACCTCTCGCGCGATGCCCAGCACCGAAAAGCAATCGCCCCGATTAGGCGTGAGATCGACATCGATGACGTCGTCGGGTAGCTCGAGCGCTTCGGCCAGCGGCATTCCAGGCTTCATTGCGGCGGGCAGCTCCAGGATGCCGTCGTGCTCTTCGCCGAGTCCCAGTTCACGCGCGGAGCACAGCATGCCGTGCGAGACGACGCCGCGCAGTTTGGACTTACGGATTTTCAAGCCACCCGGCAGTACGGTGCCGATGCGCGCCACGGCCACGCCCATGCCTGCGCGAACATTGGGTGCACCGCAAACGATCTCGAGCGTGTTCTCGCCATCGTCGACCTGTGCCACGGACAGCCGGTCTGCGTCAGGGTGTTGTGCCACTTCGGTAACGTGGCCCACGACGACGCCCTCGGCGGCTGAAATCGCCTCCGAACCGTCCACTTCGAGTCCTGCGAGCGTCAGGCGCTCGAGCACGGGCTCGAGTTCAATGTCGCGGCCGAGCCAGTGTTCGAGCCAGCGGCGTGAGAACTTCATCGGAACTGCTCCAGCAGCTTGAGGTCGTTCTCGAACAGCATGCGCAGGTCGGGGATGCCGTAACGGAGCATGGCCATGCGTTCGATACCGATGCCGAAGGCATAGCCGCCAAATTCTTCGGGGTCGACGCCCACGTTTCTGAGCACGTTGGGGTGCACCATGCCGCAGCCCAGGATCTCCAGCCAGCGACCGTCATCCATGAGCACATCGACTTCGGCCGACGGCTCCGTGAATGGGAAATAGGAAGGGCGGAAGCGCAGCTGGGCTTCGCGCTCGAAGAAGCGCTCGACGAATTCGTGCAACACAGACTTCAGATTGGCGAAGCTGATGTCGCGATCAATGACCAGTCCTTCCACCTGGTGAAACATGGGCGTGTGCGTCTGGTCCGAATCACAGCGGTAGACGCGGCCAGGGCAGACGATACGAATGGGCACACCCTCGTCCCGCATGCTTCGAATCTGTGTGGGTGACGTGTGCGTGCGCAGAAGACGACCGTCACCGAAATAGAAGGTGTCGTGCATTGCACGCGCGGGGTGATTCTCGGGGATGTTCAGCGCTGTGAAGTTGTGGAAATCGTCTTCGATCTCCGGGCCCTGCCGGATCCCGAACCCTGCACCTGCAAAGATGGCCTCGATACGACGTCGCGCCAGGGTCACGGGATGCAGGCTGCCCTGGCGTGTGGCACGACCCGGCAAAGTGACATCGATGCGCTCTGCCTCGAGCTGGGCATCGATGGCGGCTGCATTGAGCACGTCGGCGCGCGCATCGATGGCCGCGGCGACCGCCTGCTTCACAGCGTTAATACGTTGACCGGCGGCGGGCCGCTCGGACGGGTCGAGTTGACCCAGCTGCTTGAGCAGCGCCGTAAGTTCACCTTTCTTGCCGAGCAGTGCGACGCGCACGGCTTCGAGCGACACCACATCTGCTGCGGCATCAACCCGTGCGATCGCTGTTTGCTGCAGTGCGTCTAGATCCTGCACCGGGATGCCCCCATGACAACCGAGTGGCCGGCGTTACCGCCGGCCAGCCACGGTGTGCCTGAACTGGATCAGGAGGCCAGTGCCGCTTTCGCCTGCTCCGCCAGCGCCGTAAAGCTCTCGGGCTGGTGAACAGCGAGGTCGGCAAGTACCTTGCGGTCGATCTCGATCTCAGCCTTGGTGAGGCCGTTGATCATGCGGCTGTAGGACAGGCCATTGATCCGGGCCGCCGCGTTGATGCGGGCGATCCAGAGGCGACGAAACTCACGCTTGCGCGTGCGACGGTCGCGGTAGGCGTACTGACCGGCCTTGATGACTGCCTGTTTGGCGACCTTGAAGGTCTTGCGGCGGGCGCCGTAGTAGCCCTTGGCCTTGCCGAGGATTTTCTTGTGGCGTGCTTTGGCGATAACGCCACGCTTGACTCGTGCCATGACTAATCCTCCTTAGCTGAACGGCAGCATACGACGAACGGCTTTCACGTCCGCCTCGGCGACCTGCAGGGTGTTACCCAGCTGACGCTTTCGCTTGCTGCTTTTCTTGGTGAGGATGTGGTTCAGGTGCGACTGAGAGCGCTTGAAGCCGCCTTTGCCCGTCCTGCGGAAGCGCTTGGCGGCGCCCCGATTGGTCTTGAGTTTCGACATTGCTGTCTCCTTCGTTTATGGCCAGTTCGCGCTATCGGACAGATCTTTCTTAGCCCGTTCGCTGCTGGCGAGACACCACGGTGCCTGCTTGTGGTTTGTTTGTTTCCGGCCTGGTTTAGGCGGTGGCCGGACCGCCATGAAAACGGTTTGAATCAGCGCTGACTGAATCCGTGCTTCTTGCTCAGTGCCTCTTGCTCAGTGCTTTTTGGGTGCGATGACCATGATCATCTGACGCCCTTCCATCTGCGGCATTTGCTCAACGGTACCCAGCTCGACGAGATCTTCCCGTACACGCTTTAGCAGTTGTGCACCGATCTCCTGATGCGCCATCTCACGACCCCGAAAGCGAAGTGTCACCTTCGTTTTATCGCCGTTCTCAAGAAACTGCGTCAGTTTTCGGAGCTTGACCTGGTAGTCACCCTCCTCGGTGCCCGGGCGGAATTTGATTTCCTTAACCTGGGACTGCTTTTGCTTGCGCTTCGCCGACTGGTTCTTCTTGTTCTGCTCGAACACGAACTTCCCGTAATCCATGATGCGGCAGACGGGTGGTTCTGCGTTCGGGGAGACCTCAACAAGGTCCATCGATTGTTCTTTGGCGAGTTGCAAAGCGTCGGCCAACGGCATGACACCAGCCTGTTCCCCGTCCTGGCGGATCACCCGGACCTGGGCGGCCTGAATGTCGTCGTTGCGCCGTGCGCGTTTTCCGGCTGCGATGAGCGTTTCCTCCTGCTGCTGCACATAGCGTTCTTGCAGGCATGTTCGGTCCGAGCCTCGCGCTGGACTGGAACATGCACCGTCAAAAACGGAATAACGGGCCCTCAAGGCTGCGCCCAAGCGCTGCCTCGAACACCCGAATACGAAATTGTAAGCTCACCGAAGGCCTCGGACAAGCCCCTAAGTGCAGGAAAACCGGGGAAATTGGGAGCTTTGCGGCGGTGGTGGGCGATGGTGGTTTCGAACCACCGACCTCCACGATGTCAACGTGGCGCTCTACCCCTGAGCTAATCGCCCCGCCGCAGTCCGGACACGAGTACGTCGCGTCCGGGCGCGCGAGCTTAACGGATTTCTCATGCGATACCAAGCCCAGTGTTTACGCGGGCTTCAGGCGCTCTTCTGGCCGCCCAAACCCAGCCCGTGACGGCGCAGCCGCTCAATCTCGTCGCGCACACTGGCCGCCTGTTCAAACTCGAGCTCCCGAGCGTGTTTGAACATGTCCTGCTCGAGCTTCTTGATCTTGCGAAGCACGGCTTCGGGCGTATCCGGAATGGCCGCCGCGTCCTCGCGACCGCGCTTCTTGCCCCGTTTGCCGCCGCCACCTGGCCGGGACCCGGCCTCCATGATGTCAGCCACCGCTTTGCGGATGGTTTTGGGCGTAATGCCGTGTTCGGCGTTGAACGCGAGTTGCTTATCTCGGCGGCGGCCCGTTTCTTCGAGGGCGCGGCGCATCGAGTCGGTGACCTTGTCCGCGTAGAGGATCGCCTTGCCGTTGATATTGCGCGCCGCGCGACCAATAGTCTGGATCAGCGAGCCCTCGGAGCGCAGGAAGCCCTCCTTGTCCGCATCGAGGATCGCCACGAGCGACACCTCGGGCATATCAAGGCCCTCACGCAGCAGATTGATGCCGACGAGTACGTCGAATTCACCCAGCCGCAGATCGCGAATGATCTCGGTGCGCTCGACCGTGTCGATATCCGAGTGGAGGTAGCGCACCCGAACCTCGTGCTCGCGCAGGTACTCGGTCAAGTCTTCTGCCATTCGTTTGGTGAGCGTCGTAATCAGCACGCGCTCTTCAACGGCGACACGCTCGCGAATCTCCGACAACACGTCATCAACCTGGTGCGCGACGGGCCGCACGTCGACCACGGGGTCGACAAGCCCTGTGGGCCGCACGACCTGCTCTAACGTGTTATCCGTGTGTTCCTTCTCGTAGCGCCCAGGCGTCGCCGACACGTAAATGGTCTGTGGCGCGAGGCTCTCGAATTCGTCGAAGCGCAAGGGGCGGTTGTCGAGCGCCGAAGGCAATCGAAACCCGAACTCCACGAGCGTCTCCTTGCGGGCCCGGTCGCCGCGGTACATGCCACCGAGCTGCGGGATCGTGACGTGGCTTTCGTCGACGACCAACAGCGCGTCGGGCGGCAGGTAGTCGAACAGGCACGGCGGTGGTTCGCCAGGGCCGCGCCCGGACAAGTAGCGCGAGTAGTTCTCGATTCCGTTGCAGTAGCCCAGCTCCCGGATCATCTCGATGTCGAACATCGTGCGTTGCTCGAGTCGTTGTGCCTCGAGCAGTTTGCCCATGTCCCGCAACACCTCGAGTCGCTCGCGGAGTTCCCCCTTGATGAAATCGAGCGCGCCCAGCAGCCGTTCTCGCGGCGTCACGTAGTGCGACTTCGGGAAAATGGTGAGGCGCGGCACATTGCGTGTGACCTCGCCCGTCAGCGGGTCAAACCAGGCCAGAGACTCGATCTCGTCATCGAACAGCTCAATGCGGACCGCTTCACGCTCGGACTCCGCGGGGAAAACATCGATGACCTCGCCGCGCACACGGTAAGTGCCCTGGGACAGGTCCATCTCGTTGCGCTTGTACTGCATCTCGGCGAGCCGACGCAGCACGCTGCGCTGGTCGATGCGCTCTCCACGCGACAAGTGCAGCACCATAGCGAAGTAGGCCTCGGGGTCACCCAGGCCGTAAATCGCCGAGACGGTGGCCACAATGATGGCGTCAGGGCGCTCGATGAGCGCCTTGGTGGCCGACAGGCGCATCTGCTCGATGTGCTGGTTGATCGACGCGTCTTTCTCGATAAACGTGTCCGAGGACGGCACGTAGGCCTCGGGCTGATAGTAGTCGTAATAGGACACGAAGTACTCCACCGAGTTGTCGGGGAAGAACTCGCGCATTTCACCATAGAGCTGCGCGGCCAGCGTCTTGTTGGGTGCCAGCACAATCGTGGGCCGCTGCACCTGCTGAATGCAGTTGGCGATCGTAAAGGTCTTGCCCGAACCCGTGACTCCCAGCAGGGTCTGCTTGGCCAGCCCATCGCGCAGGCCCTCGACGAGACCCGCGATCGCAACGGGCTGATCACCGGCCGGCGTATAGTCGGCAACGACCCGAAACGGGGTCTTGTCGCTGTCTTGCATCGCAATGATTCCGGTTAGCCGCGCCGGGCGGCGCGCAATCGAACAGACTACCATCTGGGAAGACCTCAGGCAGTCCCCCGGGGTGGCCCGCGCTGCGACGCCGCGTCTTGACTTGCCCCGATAGCTTCGAGAAAATTCCGGGCTCGCTCACGCGAGCAATTCCTCGGTAGCTCAGTTGGTAGAGCGGTCGACTGTTAATCGATTGGTCGCTGGTTCGAGTCCGGCCCGAGGAGCCAAATCCTGCAAAGCCCGCCTCAAGTGCGGGCTTTGTTTTTTCGGGGTCGGACCAGGCGTCAGTCCCCGCGACTGTCGAGATACGCGCGGAACCGGTCGCCGAGCTCAGGGTGTTCGCGCGCCAGCTCGACTGTCGCCTGCAGATAGCCCAGCTTGCTGCCGCAGTCGTAGCGGCGCCCCTCGAACGGCATCGCATAGACGGCTTGCTCCTTCAGCAGGGCGGCGATGCCATCCGTGAGCTGAATCTCGCCCCCTGCCCCGCGGCCCGTTGTTTCGAGCTTCTCGAAGATTTCAGGCTCGAGCAGGTAGCGTCCCACAACGCCCAGGTCCGAGGGTGCGTCGGCTGGCGCGGGCTTTTCGACCATGTGCCGAATACGGCCACCCACGCCCGGGTCAGCGTCGCCGATATCAACGATGCCATAGCTTCCCGTCTGTTCGCGCGGGACACGCTGCGCGCCAAGAACGCTGCCGCCGTGTTTGGTACGAAAATCTGCCATCTGTTTGAGGCAGGGCTTCTGGCTGTGGATCAGGTCATCAGCCAGGTGCACAAAGAACGGCTCTTTGCCGACTGCAGGCTGCGCACAGAGGACGGCGTGGCCGAGCCCAAGCGGCTCGCCCTGGCGAATGAATATGCAGGTGACACCCTCCGGCACGATGTCGCGCACACTTGCGAGCAGGGCCGTCTTGCCTGACGTTTCGAGTGCCCGCTCAAGCTCCGGATCCGTATCGAAGTGGTCTTCGATGGCGCGTTTCGATGAGCCCGCCACGAACACCAGGCGCGTGGCACCGGCCGACACGGCCTCCTCGACTGCGTACTGGATCAGCGGTTTGTCCACGACAGGCAGCATTTCTTTGGGGCTTGCTTTCGTGGCCGGCAGGAACCGGGTGCCACGGCCCGCCACAGGAAACACCGCCACCCTGACCCTGTCGCTCATTCCTGCCTCCAATGCGCATACATGCGGCGCGCCACGGCGCCGGCCAGCGCGAACTATACCCTATCCACTGAGGGTGCCATGCCAACGCTGACCGGGCTGTGACGGGCCGCTCAAGCCGCGCTAGCGCGCGTTTTCAGCAACGCCCTCGCTGTCCTCGAGCAGGATGTTGGCGCGATTGACCTCGATCGTCCGTGCGCCGATCCCCGTGACTTCGGCAAGCGCTTCAGCCGTCGTGAACGGGCCATTGGCGTTGCGGTACGCGACGATCGCCCGGGCCTTGGTGATGCCCACGCCCTCGAGCTCGCTGGCGAGTGTTTCGGCATCGGCCGTATTGATGTTGACGGGGCCCGCGTAGGCCGGAAACGGCGCGGCGAGGACAAAGACGAGCGCGGCCACGCGCGCCGCGGCAGCTAATGCCTTCATGGTGATCTCCTGGCTGTCGCCGGCGACGTGCCGGCAGGTGCCAGTGTCGGGGGTGAACCGGATACCTGCCCTATCTGAATCGCGGCGCAATGCCCAGGATCGTGGCATCAGAGAGTTAGTAGTTGACCCCGCCGTCACTCTCGATGAGCGTATCGAAGCGTACTTTGTCGATCGGCCGGAACGACTCCCAGTTGCGGCAGCCCGGGCACTGCCACAACAACTGTCGGCTTGAGAATCCGCAACGCGTGCAGCGGTAGCGTGGCGACGACGCGGCAAGCTGGCCCAGCGCCGTGCGGACCCGCTCCACAGCCGCCTGGCGCAACTCGGGATCGTCTTGCGCGAACACCTGCTGGGTGTCGATAAAGCCCGCGAGTACCGGATCGTCGCTGATCATCGTTTCGACGCAGTCATCGATGAACGGCGAACGAATGTCAGGCCAGTGCAAGGCCGCCCGTGCGATCTCATCACGGGCCGCGTCGCGCTCTGCCGTGATCTCGCGCAGCGCCGCGTCGAGTCCCCGGGCGTCGTCCTCGTAGAGCCGCGCGAGCTTGGGCAACAGCTCAATGAGATACGCACCGTCCTGGGCCAGCACACGACCGAAGAGCTTTCTCGCGAGGTCGCGGTCATGCTCTTCGAGCGCGATCTCACCACGCAAAATGGCGCCACGCGTCAGGCGCTGACGTTTGGCCTGGGAGAGCCGCACATTGTCGCGCGCTTCGGCGATGTCGCCGCGATCGAGCGCCTGTTGTGCCATCTCACAGTAATAGTTACTCAGACGGGCCTTGATCTCCGGATGCTTGGCCGCTTCGAGTTGGCGCGCGGCCACCACCGCGCTGGCCCATTCCTGCTCCTGCTCGTAGATGCTGCACAGACGCTGCAGGGCCTCAATGCGATACGAAGAGTCTTCAGCAAGCTGGGCAAACAGGTTCTCGGCACGGTCCAGCAAACCGGCGTGCAGGTAGTCGCGTGCCAGCGCAAACAACGCCTGATCACGCTGCTCTCGCGACAGGCTGGGCCGCGCAATGATGTTCTGATGTACGCGGATGGCGCGGTCCACTTCACCCCGGCGGCGGAACAGGCTGCCTAAAGCGAAATGGGTTTCTATGGTCTGGTCGTCAACACGAACCAGTCGAATGAAGTGCTCCAACGCCTGGTCGTTCTGGTCATTGAGCAGGAAATTGAGGCCCTTGAGGTACTCGGAGTTGAGGGGTGCCGCGATGCCGTCGATGTCATCACGATCGCCGCCAAATCGGCCAAACAGGAACCCTGCTGCAGCCAACAGCAGGAACAGCCCTGCAAGTAGCAGGATCTGTTCGAGGGAGTCAGTCGGCATTCTGCAGCGGCAGGCTGCGCAGGCTGGTGATCTCGGTTTCCGCCGTGCTCAATGCGCGTCGCAGCTTGCGACGCTCGGAGGTCACGCGCAGCAGGAACAGCGAGGCAATCGCGAGCCCCAGGGTCACGCCGATAATCAGTGCACCGATGATGACGAAAGACTGCGCGAGTTCGTAGCGCGCGAACAGCAGGTCAACCTGGATGATCTCGGTGTTGAGCGTCGCAAATACCGCCGCAAACACGACAGCAATCACGACAACAATGAGGGTCAGGACACGACGAATCACGGGGTCTGCCCCTGGCAGGCATCAGGCGCGCAGTGCGCGACGTCAGCTCTTGATCGGAATGTGGCGGCTCGCATTGACCCGTTCGCGCAGGTCCTTGCCAGGTTTGAAGTGCGGTACGTGCTTGCCCGACAGCGCAACAGCAGCGCCCGTCTTGGGGTTGCGGCCCTGGCGCGGCGGACGAAAGTGCAGCGAGAAACTGCCGAACCCACGGATTTCGATACGGTCGCCGTGCGCGAGAGAATCGCTCATGAGTTCAAGGAGGTGCTTGACCGCGAGTTCAACGTCCTTCGCGGGCAGGTGGCGCTGTTTACGCGCAATCTGTTCGATCAGTTCGGACTTGGTCATCGTTACACGCCTCCCCTACGTGCGTCCGACGTGACCCGGCGGCCCTTGCCGCCGGGTCATGCCGAAATCAATCTGAGGAATCGGACATTTTTTCCTTCAGAAGGTCGCCGAGCGTGGTACCAGAACTGCTGGTACGCGTCTCCGACTGGTAGCTCTGAAGTGCCTCAGCTTCCTCGTGGAACTCCTTGGCCTTGATGGATAATGCTACGTTCCGGTTCTTGCGGTCAACGCCCGTAATGCGAGCCTCGACCTCTTCACCGGTGCGCAACACCGTGCGCGCGTCTTCGACACGCTCACGCGACAGCTCCGAGGCACGCAATGTACCCGTCAGACCCTCGCCCAGCTCCACGGTGGCGCCACGGGCGTCGACCTCGAGGATCGTGCCCTTGACGATGGTGCCTTTGGGGTGCTCTGCGAGCCACGAGGACAGCGGATCCTTGTCCATCTGCTTGATGCCCAGCGAAATGCGCTCGCGCTCGGCGTCGATGGCCAACACGATGGCCTCCACTTCCTGGCCCTTCTGGTAGTTGCGAACGGCGTCTTCGCCTTCGTCGTCCCAGGACAGGTCCGAGAGGTGCACGAGGCCGTCGATGCCGCCGTCCAGACCGATGAAGATACCGAAGTCGGTGATCGACTTGATCTGGCCCTTGACGCGGTCACCACGATTGCACGTGGCGCTGAACTCAGCCCAGGGGTTCGACTTGCACTGCTTAATGCCCAGCGAGATGCGGCGGCGGTCCTCATCGATGTCGAGCACCATGACTTCCACTTCCTCGCCCAGGTGAACCACCTTGTGCGGGTTGACGTTCTTGTTCGTCCAGTCCATTTCCGAGACGTGCACGAGACCTTCGACGCCCTCTTCGATCTCGACGAAGCAACCGTAGTCGGCAATGTTCGTGACCTTGCCGAACAGACGCGTGGTCGGCGGGTAACGCCGCGCGATGTTCTGCCACGGGTCGGCGCCGAGCTGCTTGATGCCCAGCGAAACCCGCTGGCGTTCGCGGTCGAACTTCAAGATCTTGACGTCAATTTCATCACCGACCGAGACCACTTCCGACGGGTGCTTGACGCGCTTCCACGCCATGTCCGTGATGTGCAGCAGGCCGTCGATGCCACCGAGATCGACGAACGCACCGTAGTCGGTGAGGTTCTTGACGATACCCTTGATGACGTGGCCTTCCTGCAGGCTCTTGAGCAGAGCTTCGCGCTCTGCACTGTACTCTTCTTCAACCACCGCACGACGCGATACAACGACGTTGTTGCGGCTCTGGTCGAGCTTGATGACCTTAAACTCGAGGACCTTGCCTTCGAGGTAGGACGGGTCGCGAACCGGGCGTACGTCGACCAGCGAGCCGGGCAGGAATGCGCGGACGTTGTCGATGTCGACGGTGAAGCCGCCTTTGACGCGGCCATTGATGACACCGTTGACGATGTCGCTGCCTTCGAAGGCTTTCTCAAGGCGCGTCCAGGTACGGGCACGCTTGGCCTTTTCGCGCGACAGCCGCGTTTCGCCGAAACCATCTTCGACGGCATCGAGGGCAACCTCGACCACATCGCCGACGACGACTTCAACTTCGCCACTGTCGTTCTGGAACTGTTCGACGGGGATCACCGCCTCGGACTTGAGCCCGGCGTTGACGATGACGACGTCGTTGTTGACCGCCATGACGGTCCCGTTGAGGATCGTACCCGGCGCGATTTTCTGGCTGGCCAGGCTCTCCTCGAAGAGTTGTGCAAAACTTTCAGACATGTTGTGAACCATCGCTGCCACGAAGGCAGCACCCATTTAGAGTAAAAAAACGTCCGGCCAATGCGAGCTGCAAAGGTTGCGGACACCAAAGCACGCCACCCACGGGGGTGCCGTGCCACCAAAACCGGAAACTCTCGCGACGAACCGCCGCAGACCTGCCGGACCCTGACTGCGGGTCTGACAACGAAAAAACGCCGACACCGACGGGCGCTAATCCGGCGTGACCAGGGCTCCAAGCCCGAGACGCGCGTTCTTTAACGCAAGGACGGTGGCGACGACAGCGTCGACCGACATCGAAGTGGAATCGATGACCACGGCGTCGTCGGCAGGCTTCAAAGGCGCTGCCTGGCGCGATTGGTCACGGCGGTCCCGCTGTTCGATGTCCCGCAAAAGGGCCGCGAGGTTAACATCAATGCCCTTTGCTTTCAACTGGTTATAGCGTCGATCCGCCCGCTCCTCGGCGCTCGCCGTAAGGAACACTTTGAGGCCCGATTCGGGGAAGATCCGAGTGCCCATATCGCGCCCGTCAGCCACGAGGCCCGGGGCCTGGGCGAAGGCCCGCTGGCGGTCCACAAGCGCCGCACGAACGTCAGGCAATGCCGCAATGATCGAGGCCCGCTCGCCGCAGGACTCGGTCCTGATCGCTGTGCTGACGTCCTCGCCGTCCAGCAAAACCCGCTCGTTGCCTTGCTCGTCCGTGCCAAACACGACGCTGAGCGCCTGCGCGACAGCCACCAGGGCCGCCACGTCATTGTCAGCGACATCCCGTTTGGCTGCCGAAAGCGCCGTGAGGCGGTACAGCGCGCCTGAATCCAGCAAATGCCAGCCCAGAATCCCTGCCAGCACGCGCGACACCGTGCCCTTGCCCGACCCGCTAGGTCCATCGACCGTGATAATGGGGGCCGTCATGCCGCCGGGCCCACGCTCAGTCCTGCCGTGCCGGCGAGCTCCAGGAAATTCGGGAATGACGTGGCGATCTCGCGAGCATTGCCGATGGTCACCGGAGCCGCTGCGACGCTGGCCCCGACCGCAAACGCCATCGCGATGCGGTGGTCGCCATGGCTGTCGACGGTGCCGCCTGCGAGCTGCCCGCCTTCGATGCGGACCCAGTCGTCGCCCTCTTCGACCCGGACACCCAAGGCGCGAAGCCCAGCCGCCATGACCCCGATCCGGTCGCTTTCCTTGTGCCGCAGTTCGGCGAGCCCCGAGAACTCTGAAACGCCGTCCGCCGCCGCCGCCGCGACGAACAGAACGGGAAACTCGTCAATGGCGAGTGGCACCAGCGATTCCGGGATTCGAGCGCCCTTGAGCGTCACGCCGCGCACCGTGAGGTCAGCCACGGGCTCACCGCCCACCGTCTGCGGGTTTGCCAGGCTGATGTCCGCGCCCATCGCTTCAAGGATGTCGAGCACCCCGCGCCGCGTGGGGTTAATCCCGACGGCTTCCAGCGTGAGCTCGCTACCGGGCACGAGGCTCGCGGCAACCAGGAAGAACGCGGCCGAGGACAGGTCCGCCGGGACGCGAATATCTACAGCCTCCAGGCGCTGACAGGGCGCGATGCGCACGGTACTCCCGTCGCGCGTCACCTCAGCGCCCATCGCCGACAGCATCCGCTCGGTGTGGTCTCGCGACGGTGCAGGCTCATGCAGCGTCGTCGGCGACGCGGCGTAGAGCCCCGCGATGAGCAACGCACTCTTGAGCTGGGCGCTCGCGATGGGCATCTCAAAGTTGACGCCCTCAAGCGATTCTGCCGGGTGAATCACGAGCGGTGCGTGCCCGTCGACGCTGTCGATCCGGGCCCCCATGGCGCTCAGCGGATTGATCACACGGCGCATGGGCCGCGTCGAGAGCGAGGCGTCGCCGATGAGCGTCGACGAGAACGACTGCGCGGCCATGAGTCCGCACAGCAGGCGCATGCCCGTGCCCGAATTGCCGAGATCGAGCTCAGCCGCCGGCGCCTCCAGGCCTCGAAGGCCGCGCCCGACGACACGCCAGTCACCCTCGGCCTCGCGCGTGACGGCCACGCCCAGTGCGCGCATGGCATTGGCTGTGGCCAGGCAGTCCTCGCCCTCGAGCAAGCCCCGGATGCGGCTTGTGCCTGAGGCAATCGCCGAGAACATGAGCGAGCGGTGTGAGACTGACTTGTCGCCCGGCACGCGCAGCCACCCGTCGAGAGGACGCGCGATGGGACGCGAGACAATGGTTTCAGGCGTCGCGGTCATGATGACGAGGCCGCGGTCAGAGTACGGCGCGGGGATAGGCGCCGATGACGCGGAACAGCGTTGCGCGCGCTTCGATTTCCTCGATGGCGGCCTTCACGGCAGCGTCATCGGGATGACCATCTACATCAATGAAAAATACGTAGTCCCAGACACCACGCCGCGACGGTCGCGATTCGATGCGGGTCATACTGACGCCATGGTCTGCCATCGGCAGTAGCAGTTGGTAGAGCGCGCCGGAGCCGTCTGTCTGCGCTGCGGAGAGAAGTAACGCGGTCTTGTCATCGCCGCTGGACGGCAGAAGCGTCTTTCCAAGCACCAGAAAGCGTGTCGTGTTGTCGGCGCGATCTTCGATGTTCTCTACGAGGATCTTGAGCCCGTAGACGTCCGCCGCGGATTGACCGCCAATGGCCACGGTACCGCGCTCGTCTCGGGCACGGCGCGCACCTTCGGCGTTGCTGCTGACACCAATGAGCTCGACGCCCGGCAGGTACTCGCGAAGCCAGCCGCGGCACTGGGCCAGCGACTGTTGGTGCGCGCAGACCCGCTCGACGCTTTCCAGCGTATCCTGCTCGCTGCCCATGAGGTGTTGCTCGATACGCAGCTCAATCTCGCCACAAATCTTGAGCGGCGAGGTAATGAACATGTCCAGCGTGTGGTTGACTGTGCCCTCGGTCGAGTTCTCGATGGGCACGACGCCAAAATCTGCATTGCCTGACTCAACTTCCTGGAACACCTCGTCGATCGTCGCGAACGGCAGATCACGAATCGAGTGCCCGAAGTGCTTGAGCGCAGCCGACTGCGTAAACGTACCGGCGGGACCCAGGTAGCCGATCTTGAGCGGCTCCTGCTGCGCCAGGCAGGCCGACATGATCTCGCGGAACAGCCGGACCATTTCCTCGTCGCGCAGCGGTCCGGACTCGTTGCGGCTGACCACGCCCCGCAACACTTCGGCCTCCCGGTCGGCGCGGTAAAAGCTCGCGTTGTCATCAGCACCGCGTTTCGCGATACCGACCGCTTGCGCCAATTTGGCGCGTGCGCTGATGAGACGCTGCAGCTCCGAATCGATGTAGTCGATTTCGGCGCGAACGTCGTTGAGGTTGTGTTTGGGTTGGTCAGTCACGGGGCGGTCTGCTGGTGGTTTGCGCCAGTGTGCGGCGCACCACGGCCCGAATCAACAGCGCTTACTGCCCGGGCACCCGCACGTCGAGGACCCCTTCGACCCCCGCGATCGCCGCCAGCGTTGCCTCATCGGCGGCACCGTCGAGATCAACGATGGTGTAGGCGAGATCACCGCGGGACTTGTTGAGCAGGTCTGCAATATTGAGGCCCGCATCAGCAAGCAAGGTCGAGACCTGACCCACCATGTTGGGCACATTGCGGTTGGCAATAGTGATCCGGAACGTGTCCGGCACCCGGGGCATCTTGGCATCCGGGAAGTTCACCGAGTGGCGGATGTTGCCGTTCTCCAAGAAGTCCCGAACCGTGTCGGCGACCATGACAGCACAGTTTTCTTCAGCCTCGGCCGTCGACGCACCCAGGTGTGGCAGCGCCACGATCCGTTCGTGGCCGATCGTCGTACGATTCGGAAAGTCTGTGATGTAGCCACCGAGCTTGTCCTCGTTGAGCGCAGCCACTACGGCAGCATCGTCAACGATCCCGCCACGGGCCAGATTGCACACGACAGCGTGGTGCGGCAGCAACGCGATGCGTTCCGCATCGAGCAGGCCGCGTGTGGCGTCGTTGAGCGGGACGTGGACCGTCAGCATGTCGACCTGGCTCAGCAGGTGTTCGATGCTGGTGGCCTCCTCGACGCCGGCGGACAGCTGCCAGGCGCGGCGCACCGTCATGTGCGGGTCATAACCCATGACTTCCATGCCCAGAGCCAGCGCTGCGTTACAAACTTCGACGCCAATGGCGCCTAAGCCGATCACGCCCAGGCGGCGCCCAGGCAGCTCGCGCCCGGCGTAGCGTTTCTTGCCCGCCTCAACCGCCTTGCTGATCTCGGCGTCGGTGCCCTCGAGCCCGTCGACGTAGGTCAATGCCGATTTGATGTTCCGAGAAGCCACGAACAGGCTCGCGAGCACAAGCTCCTTGACGGCATTCGCGTTGGCACCTGGTGCGTTGAACACCGGAACACCCCGCCCGCTCATCGACTCGATCGGGATGTTGTTGGTGCCTGCACCCGCACGGCCGATGGCGCGAACCGTCTCGGGGATGTCCATCTCGTGCATGTTGGCTGAGCGGACCAGCACCGCGTCCGGGTGGCCGATTTCAGAGGCAACCTCGTAGCTGTCACGCGGCAGCCGGCGCAGGCCCTTCACTGAAATGTTATTCAGGGTCTGGATCTTGTACATGGGGGGATTCCGTCAACCGTGGCGTTGTTCGAAGTCATGCATGAAGGCGACGAGCGCATCGACCCCCTCCTGCGGCATAGCGTTGTAGATGCTGGCCCGCATGCCACCGACAGAACGGTGGCCCTTGAGCGTCTCAAGACCCGCGCCGGCCGCTTCCTCGAGGAATGTGGCATCGAGACCGGCGTCTGCCAGTGTAAAGGGCACATTCATGCGAGAGCGAGCGCGCGGCGCGACCGGGCACTGGTAGAAGTCGGAGCCATCGACGGCGCCGTAGAGCGTCTCCGCCTTGCGCTGGTTGCGCTGGGCCATGACGTCGAGGCCGCCCTGTTCAATGAGCCACTCAAACACGAGCCCTGCCATGTACCAACCATAGGTCGGCGGCGTGTTACTCATCGAGCCGGCATCAGCGTGCGCCTTGTAGCTCAGCATCGTCGGTACATCGTCACGCTTCGCGTCAAGCAGGTCACGGCGCATGACCACGATGGTCAGCCCGGCAGGGCCGATGTTCTTCTGGGCGCCGGCATAGATGAGACCAAAACGGCTGACATCAACGGGCCGCGACAGAATGGTGGATGAGTAGTCAGCCACCAGTGGACCGGTCGCCACGTCGTCGGGGATGTCGTGGAACTCGACCCCGCCAATCGTCTCGTTGGGCGTGTAGTGCAGAAAAGCGGCGTTGTCGCTGACCTGCCAGCTGCTGCGATCGGGGATATCCGTGTAGTTCGAGTCCGCCGCGTCTGCCGCGACGTTGACGTGGGCAAAACGTGCCGCTTCCTTGACGGCCTTCTTGCCCCAGCTGCCCGTCACCACGTAGTCGACGGTGTCGCCAGGTGCGGCGAGATTCAACACGGACATCGCAAATTGCAGCGTTGCGCCGCCCTGCAGGAACAGCACCGCGTAGTCTTCAGAAATGCTGAGCAGCGTGCGCAAATCGGCTTCGGCCTTCTCCGCAATGGACACGAATGCCTTGCTGCGGTGGCTCATTTCCATGACCGACATGCCCGAGCCCTGCCAGTCAAGCAGCTCGGCCTGCGCTTTCGCGAGCACAGCCTCAGGCAGCGCCGCAGGACCGGCGCTGAAGTTGTAGATGCGACCCATCAGTCGTCTTCCTCTATAGCCTCAATGCGTGCCAGCCCGCTCAGGCTGTCGCCGTCGTCCAGGCGGATAAGCCGGACACCCTGCGTATTGCGCCCCATTGATGACACTTCCGCAACCGGCGTTCGCACCAGCGTGCCGGCGTGGCTGATCAGCATGATCTCGTCTTCATCACGCACCTGCAGTGCGCCGATGCAGCGGCCATTGCGGCCACTCGTCTGGATCGCGATGAGTCCCTGGCCGCCGCGACCCTGGGTGCTGAACTCATCGACCTCGGTGCGTTTGCCGTAACCGTGCTCGGTGGCAACCAGCACGGCGCCCTCCCGCACGACCAACATGGCGATCACATTCTGATCGTCGGCGACGCGAATCCCCCGGACGCCCGCGGCACCGCGGCCCATCTCGCGGACATCGCTGCCCTGGAAGCGGATCGCTTTGCCCGAGTCGGCAAACAACATGATCTGTTCGTCATCGCCCACGATCTCCACGTCAACGAGTTCGTCGCCGTCACGAATGTCGATGGCGATAATGCCGCTCGCGCGCGGGCGCGAGTACGCCTCGAGTGCCGTCTTCTTGACCTGCCCGCGGCGCGTCGCAAAGAACACGTATCGATCGGTCGGAAAGTCGCGGGTCGGCACGACGGCGTTGATGCGCTCGTCGGGCTCCAGCGGCAACAGGTTCACGATCGGTTTGCCGCGCGAACCTCGCCCGGCCTGGGGCAACTGATAAACCTTGAGCCAGTACACCTTGCCGTGGCTCGAGAAACACAACAGCGTGTCGTGGGTATTGGCGACGAACAGCGTGTCGATGAAGTCTTCTTCCTTCATGCGCGTCGCGGCCCGCCCACGCCCACCACGGCGCTGTGCCTGGTAGGTGTCGAGCGTCTGTGCCTTGGCGTAACCCGCGTGCGACAGGGTGACGACCACGTCTTCCTCGGGAATCAGGTCCTCGATGCTGAGATCAGAATGATCGGCAACGATGTCCGTCCGGCGCGGATCTGCGTACTGCTCGCGGACATCGGCGAGCTCTTCGCGGATGACTTCGAGCAAGCGATCCGGGTCGGCCAGGATATGAGATAGCTCTTTAATTTTGCAAAGTATCTCTTTGTATTCCTTGACAATTTTATCCTGCTCCAGGCCAGTCAACCGGTGCAGGCGCAGATCGAGGATGGCCTGAGCCTGGGTTTCCGACAGACGGTAGCGCGCACCGTCATCGTCACCGCGCAAACCAAAGGACTCGTCGAGCGCATCAGGACGCGTGTCGATGCTGCCCGCGCGTTTAAGCATGTCCGTGACCTGCCCCGGCGCCCAATCGCGCGCCGTCAATCGCACGCGCGCCTCTGCCGGAGACGGCGAACCCTTGATGAGCTCGATGACCTCATCAATGTTCGCAAGCGCAACCGTCTGGCCTTCGAGCACATGGGCCCGATCCCGCGCTTTGCCCAGTTCGAAAATCGTGCGGCGGGTAACGACCTCACGGCGGTGCGATACGAAGGCATCGAGCACTTCGTGCAGCGTCATGAGCTTGGGCTGCCCGTTTGCGAGCGCCACCATGTTGATGCCGAACACGCTCTGCAGCGGTGTCTGCTTGAACAGGTTGTTCAGTACCACGTCGCTGACTTCGCCGCGCTTGAGCTCAATCACGACGCGCATGCCGTCCTTGTCGGACTCATCACGCAGGCCTGAAATGCCGTCAAGCTTCTTCTCGCGAACGAGTTCAGCGATCTTCTCGATCAGGCGTGCCTTGTTGACCTGGTAAGGCAGCTCCGTGATGACGATGGCCTCACGGGACTTACCGTCCATTTCTTCCACGTGGGTGCGCCCGCGGATGTAGATCCGGCCGCGGCCTGTCTTGTAAGCGGAGTAGATGCCCGCAGAGCCATTGATGCTGCCCGCCGTCGGGAACTCGGGACCCGGCCGGTGCTCCAT
>CALBPI010000074.1 GCA_937899415.1 uncultured Gammaproteobacteria bacterium
GAGCCACTCCATGACCAGTGCGATCGCAATCGCGATAGCGAGAGAAGTGGGGTCTCAGGCCGCGCGGTAGACACTCCATAGCTCTTCCGCTAAAGATCATCGTCGCGCCCATGCAATTGCCGTCAACGTCGCGCGGACCATCGTCGAGGAACATCTGCCCTGCCCCATCGAGAGGGGTCTCGGTGGGCGGCGGCGCCGTTGCTAGGTCATTACATGCGTTAGGTGAGCATTGCTGAGTCCCGAAGTGGTCAACGCACGCGTACGCCCCGCCAAGTGGACAGGTATACGCATTGCCACCACCAGAGCACGGCGACTGGAAGTTCGAACAGGCCGAATTGCACTGGCTAGACGTAGGGTACTGACCACCTTGGATGCCGTTCGGTAGCTCACACTCCCACGCGCCGAGGCCAATGTCCTCGTAGTGGCAGAACCCCGGTGTGTCGCACACTCCGTTGACACACGCATTGCCGGCAACGGGGCACGTCGCCGGCGTGCCGGTCTGTGTGCAGTCGACTGCCTGCAATGGACAAAACTGTGTCCCTGACGCAGGCACACAACCGACCATCTCTCCGTCTGAGCTAGCGTCGCCGTCGCCATCCAGCTCCGCAAGGCACACCCAGGGGTCCGCCGCGGCATACTGCACCGGCAGGATGATCGTGAGGCATACCAGCCACGCAATCAGTTGAGTTGTTGTGGAGTGCCGCTTGAACATAGAACATCCTGTCCGGCCATACGCACCAACTGCATGACCGCAGACGCTTCGGGGAAATCTTCGATACAACCGCAATCGCGCACGATTTCTTCGCCGTCTCCGAGCGGGCAAACGTTATCGGCGGTGCACTCGTGATAGAGGACATCATGGGTTGCGGGACTTGTACTGGTTTCGCTGACGACGCCAGACCGGCCGACGTCGTTTCGCGCGCGAGGACGCCGCGTCTTGCACGCTTGCGGACATGCGGCAACGGACACCTCATCGAGAAGGAACATGTCACCATTGGCGACGAGGTAAGATCCTGTGTCGGGATCGATGATCTGATCGGAGTACGCCGTCGGCGTCGCGCTCTCTTCGATGAACGACTTACGCTCCAAGGCTTCGCTGAATTCGTACTGACTGTTGGTGACGCACGAATAGCTGCGTTGCTTCTGCCACCAATCACGAGTGACCACCTCGGAACATCCGGCGCCCGTTACCGTGATCGATGACGGCAGTGGCGAAAGCCCTGTGCCTTGATAGTTCTGGAACGTCTGAACGCCGTCGACGGTCTCAGCGCGCAGCGAGCAATCCGGATCTTCCTGATACGCCTGGCACCCGTCGAGGATGATGTCGTCTGACAGCTCGCACTCTGTATCGACGTTGACTTGCGCGTAAGCGTCTCCCTCGCCGTAGCCGGCAACAGCGCCGCGAATATTGAAGTCGACGAGACCACCGCCCTGAAGTACAGACGTGAAATCGACGTTCATCGTCTGGTTCCAGCTATTGGAAAGCTCACAAGAACCCGGCGGATTGCCCATGCCGGTCCACGTATTTGGTCCGCTCCAGATCAAGCTGGAATTGGCGCGAACCTGAATCCAGTCATCCCACACGGCTTGAGTAAGCCTGGCGCTCACCACCCGGTCCGGCCGGAGGACGTTGAATTCAACATTGTGCTCGTACATCGAGCAGGAAGCCGGACCCCAGTAGTTATTCCCTATTTGACCGAGGATCAGCTGCAAACAGTTCGGTCCGCATGGCGCTACGGCGCCCGTTCCGCCGTTGTAATCGATGATGTCGTCAATGGTGACTTCATCCATATAGACCGAGCGATTGATCTGACAACTGACGTTTGACACATCGCTCTGAGTGGCCGCCGGCGACGTAGAGACAAGATCGTAAACAGCATCGGTTGCCGTGATAGCCGCCGCATCCGCCGTGAGAGCGGTCGGATTATCCACGTACGCCGTCATCCCAACGGGGCCCGCTGCACCGCACTGAGTCGTGTCTTGCCCGAAGTAACGGGCGATGGGACCGTCCACGAACACCTTAGTGATCGCGTAATAGGCGTTGTTCGCTCCGATCGCGGCCGCTGCACCGCCGCCGATCGCCGCGACCGTTGTGTCGAGGTTGTTCACCAACAGACCGGCGCCGCAGTGATTGTTCACACAGTAGCAGCCACCTAATTGATTGAGTCCGGTTGGTTCGAGAGTCAGGTTGTTCGAATCGTCCGCCGCCCATTCGAACGGCTGGCAGTGCGACCAAGTCCCCGGTGTGCAGCTCACGATACCGTTCGCGCAAACGCCAGAGGCATGCATCGGCGCGCTGTAGAGCGCGTCAAACGTCCCATCGGAGTTGGTGTCGTACTGGATGTTGATCTGGCCAACGTCACCTGTACCGGAAGGCGCGATGAAGACCTCCATGAACGCGTTTTCTTCGTGGCACATCAACTGCGCCTCGAAGTCCGTTCCATCGACCGCAATCATCGATTCCTGCGAGAGCAATGGGTTGGTCAGGTTGTCCTGAATCTGCTGGGCGCTTCCGGCGTGCTGCTGAAAGGCATCGGCCGACGCACGCGCCGCCGCTACATCGTCTGGATCTGCTAGCGCAGAAGACGACGCAAGGGCCACAAGTGCAGTGAGCGCCACACGTCTCATGACACCGGTATTCCGGAGAGATCGCTGATCGCTTGAATCGGCGTCTTGCCCTGCTCGCGAAGCTGCATGTACTTGGCGATGTCGCCACCGTCCGACGTGTTAACCCAGTAGTTCCACGGGTCAACCACCAATCGTCCAATGCCAGCACCGAAAGGCGTGTCCAAGAACAACTCTGAGTAGCGCGGCTTGTTGTTGCGGATGGAAGTGCGCAGATCGACTGCCAAACCTTCGTAGTCGATCAGCCCAAGATCGATCGCCTTCGCGTAGTCCTTGCCTTGGAGCATGAACTTGTACGCCCCGTTGTTGACAAGCACATCGCCGATGGAACCGAAACTATCCAGATCGACCATGGACTGGAGTACGACGCCAAAGCTACCTCGATACTTGCGTGCGCGACGGAACCCTTCCTCGATCATCGTGGCGAGACGACTCAAATCATGAGCGCCATTCTGCTTAAGGAATGATGCTGCTTCCTCGAACAGAATGAAGCGGCGCTCGCCGCGATCCGAGAGGTAGAGATCCTGCGTCACGCTGTTCATGACCTGCATGACGACAACTGTGAAGAGCTCTTTGACCCCTTTGAGTTGGTCGAGCTCGAGGACCACGAACTCGTCACTCGCGATGGCAAAGGTTGACGGGCCGTTGAAGTACTCCCCGTACTGACCCTTGCTCGTGAAATCGCGCAAGTTGAACGCAAGCTCCTGCGCTCGCGTCCGTGCGAATTCCAGATCTTCTGAAGGATCAATATCCGTCGCAAGCTTCGGAAATTCCCGGAGGAACTCGCCCACGTAGTCGATACCACGCTCCACGTTTCCGGACTTAATCGTCGATTCGACCGCCGCCTTGATGAGCGTCCACTCTGTTTCCGACAGGCTCCCACCGGAGGCGGAATAGGCCATTTCTGCGACGATGTTCGCGGCCGCTACCTTGTTCCGCTCCTCGTCCTCCGCATCCTTCGCTGTGACCATGAACGGATTCGTGACGGGCCGCTCTCGGCCGTAGTCCATAAAGCGACCTGAACAGGTACTACAGAGCTTCTGGTACGAGTAGCCGATATCGACGATTCGTATCATCGCGCCCGTGGCGTAGTAGTTGCCGCAGAGATTGTTCAACGTGAACGATTTGCCCGACCCCGACTCGGCCGAGACGATGAAGTTGTGGTTGTTCGAGCGCTTGTCGAAGACATCGATGCCGATGTGCTGGCCCTTACGGCCGATGAAAGCTAGTACCGGGTCACTCGCGCCGCGAAAGTCGCCCTGGATGGGAACATAACGCGCCACGGCCGCCGCGTGCGCAACGAACGAGCGCTCCATCTTCGACACGTTCCCGTTGTCGGTGTAGAGACCGAAGGGCAGCGACGCAATCAGAAGAATCTTGCTAAGGATGGACTCTTCCTGCATCACGAAGTCTTTCGACTCCCAGATGCGCTTAACCCGCGAAGCGCTGTCACGAAGTCGCTTGGCGTCTTCGTCAAAGATCCAGAACGTCGGTACCACCGTGACGAACCGGTCCGATTCGAACTTGTCGAGCGCCCAGCCGAATTCTTCGGTCCGCCGCGCGATTGCCGCCGCGAATGAGCCGCCGCTCTTCTGAGTCATCGTCAGAGAGGCCTTGTTGTGCAGCGTGAACTTCAGATCGTCGAAAACGATCGAACACGTCCACAAGAAAGGAGAGCCGATCTGCTCCGCGTCCTCCGCTACGCCGCGGAAACCGCCAAGGAGCGTATTCGCCTTGAGCGGGTCCACGCGCTTAGGGTTGGCCTTCGGCGTCAGGCACTTCGCGTGCATGTTGCCGATTCGGTATGGCTGACGACTGAAGTCTATGTCAGTGTCGGCGTTGATGATCTGCTTGCGGATCGGCAGCGATTCATCAAACGTGCCGATCGAACCACCGAACTTTCGACCGTTCAGAAGATTTCGCATAAACGCGACAAGACCCTCTACCGGCAGCTTGCGAGGCTGCAAGTGAGCACCCGTCAACATCTCCTCAGTGATCGAGATAATGTCTTCCGTCAGCTCATTCTTCGAGTAGAGGGTGACGAACAACCGGAAATTGCGTAGCGGGATATTGTGGCACTAATCGATCCCCTCGGCGCCGCGCTCCAGATAGTTGCTGTTCTCGGTGATGTTCTTTCGAACCAACTCGTCATCGCGAGTCTTGTTGCGCTTGAACGCGTCCACGAATCCAGTGACGTCGTGGTCGCCGTACATGATGAACTGGATAACGGTATCTTTCGGAAAATCAGCGCGTATGAGCGACTCGATCTGCTTGACTTCATCAAGCCCCGCGAACGCCACCGGTGTGCATTCCCAGCAGTAGCCCACAGTGTTATTCACAATGAGATACGCGTCGTCTTCCCGCCGATAGAGTTTCCAGGGAAGGTAATCCGACAGACCTTTTCGATCTGTCAGCTTCTCTAGATCTGAGTACCTGGCACCGCCGTTTTCGCCGAACACCCAGTCGCGCGCCTTACGCCACAAAGACGTGTTGGCCTCATTGGCCTCCGCCGCTTTCGGAAGACCCGGAACGGCCTCATGGTCCGGATGAACGAAGCGACGACGCTCTCGCCGGATCTCGGGCTCCTGGTCGGCGAGGTTCGGTCGAATGTCTTCCGGGATCGCACTCATTAGTGGACGTCCTTCTGCATTGAGTCTTCGCTGACCTGAACAACCGCCGCCGGCACGAGGTCGCTTCGGCGGTTGAGGTACTCGCCCATCACGAACTGCGACTCCTCGGAAATACTGAAAACGTATCGCGGCATGTAGAGCCGGTTGCGGTTCTGGCGATTCTCGTAGCTGATGATGAGCGTTCGCACAGTCCGTGCTGGACGAATCATCGGGGCGGTTGGGTTTGTCAGCATTCCGCGCATCTGCTGATACACGGCAGCGCGGTAGGCGCCGAATTCATCGGCCGCCGCGCTTACCGCGAGAACGGCCGAGTCGGGACTGGACTGGACCGGCGCCGCCGTAGGGCTCGCCTAGACACCCACGGGCGTCGTAACCGGCACGACTGCCCTGCCCTTCTTCGATAGGCGAGGCGCGCCGCTGTCGCGGCCTGTGACCGCCTCCTCGTACGCGCCGGCCATATCGATACACTTGCCGTAGTCGTCCTTTAGGGCGCAGGCAAAATCGTTTCGGTACGGCGTCACACTGCAACCCGCGGTTGCCACGAGCGCGATCAGTAGTATTGCTTTAGAGAAGTGCATTGCCTGTGTTCCTCCAGTCTTTGATTTCAAGAACGACTGCTTCTTGAATCACAATCGTGCTGTCCGCCGAGGCGCCAGATTCAATGACCGGTCCCGACTGACGTGCGAGTTCGAGGTAGAGCTCCTGGATCTTCTCCGAGCCCGTTTTGATGCCCTGCCCGATGCCTGCTTGAAGCGCACGGTCAGGATCGACAACGTTGGTGGCTCCGAGGGGATTAACCGTTTGGGTGACCGACTCAAGCGTGACCGCTTGGCCTATGCCATCTGCGATCCCTGCCGCGGCCGCGCGAGCGATGAGAGCGCCCATCTTCGTCACGACAACACCCGGCAATCCCTTCTTGCCGTCCTTCCCAGTGACGAAGCCTTTGATCTCGACATCGATGACGCCACTGCCGTCCAGGGCGACGCAGTGCAAGCTGACGAGGCGGACCATGATCCGTTCGCGAGCCAACGAACCATAGGCGTTGCCGACAACAAAGCAGCCTTTGAGATCTGCCTTAAGGTCGTTTGGTAGAACCGCCGGTGCCTGAACCCTGAACATCAAGGGCTCGCCGTCTTCTGTCCCTTGCCCGGTCGTTGGGGCTTCCACCCCGGACAATAGCTTCGATTCCATAAAGCCCGGAGGCATCAGGAACTCTGTCTTTTTTTTTGAGCGATCCTCATCCGCCGAGGTATCCATCGGGATGCCTGTACTGCGACTTACCGCGCCGATCAGCTGAACCTCAACGGGCGGCGCCTCCGTCAAGACCGCCTGTTGCGGAAACACGGCGGGAGCTGGGGGGTATGGCGAACGCGGTTGATTCACACCCGAGTACGGGTCGCGCGGATCAAGCGGTGGCTCAGGTTCGACGCTGGTAGCGTCCGAGGTTGGAATCTCGACTTTCCCAAGCTGCGCCGCGAGGTTCTCAAGCGCCGCCAGACGAAGGTTGGTGTCCTCTTCTTTCTGGTTCGCTTCCGCCAAACGCGCGTTGACCTCGGCTCGAATGTCGTCCTCCATCATGTCGGTACCAAGCGTGATGCTTTGTGCCTCGACCACTTCCTCAACGACACGTTCGTCCCGGCCCGAACCGTAGTACGCAAAGATCAGAACGAGGATCAACGCTGCGCCGCTGCCATACTTGAGCGTCGCGGTTTTCTTCTCGGGCGTCTGGGCGTCCCACCAGTCACGCGCCTTATCGACCGGTCCTACCTTGATATCTGCGGGGCTCATTTCGCGCTCCGGTTCACAACAAACGCGCGGGTGATCCGGCCTTGTCGCCCTTGCAGGGAGTCAAATGTGATTGCAAAGATCGAGTCGCCGAACCACGCGTTCAGAAGCATGCCTTCGTCGAAGGTGAGATCACGATCCGGCTGTATCCAGTATTCGGTTGCGGTAAAACCGATTCCTTCGACACGTACATCACGTCGCTTGGCGACTTTCGAATAGCCAACAACGTTTTCGTACCAGACCATGTTCTCGAAAGCCGTCTCTGCAACCCGGTAGCTGTCCGGGATCTCGTCTTTCAGGACGGCCATAGTGAGCGAGACCGCTCGGTCTTCCTCGACTTGAGGGCCGAACTCCGCGAGGTTTTGCTGAATGCGCTCCTGCGCACCTGGTGCAAGCCAGATCGTCTGCGCCGCGATCTCTTTCGGCGTAGCCATCAGCGTGTAAACGGCCCCGTCACAGACGATGTAGAACTCCGACCTCGCTGTTGCGTACACGTCCGGGTTAACACCGTCTCGCTTAATCAGAAACTTGACGAACGCGCTGTTGCCGTTATTCGTGACGGTGACGCCCTTCTCTTGCGAAAAGAAAGCGTCATTGATGACGCCGTTCGAGCAAACCACGCGATTGACGTCGGTGTTACTCATCTCGACCGCAGTCACGGTCTCCGGCGAAACGGTGACGTCCGCCTGACTCGACACCGACCAGGTAAGAGCAAGCGCTCCAAGGAGCATCCGCATCAGGCGCACGCCGCTATGCTTGTGGTTGATCTGCATCTCGACCTCCAACCTCATCTGAAATTTCCCGAATCCAGAAGCGTCCATCCTCGATCGTGAAGTGAATCGTGTAGGTGACTGGCTCGGTCCTCGAAATCTGGTCGCCGGTGATACGCCGACGAACTGCATGAATGGTGAGCGTGTTTTCCTTACGCTTGATGTCTTGGCCTGGCTCCCAATGAACAGCAAAGCTGACACTGGCGTAGCGTTGCGCGCGATCCGCGATGTCTTTAAACTCGTCGCGATACCGCGGGTACGAGTCGGGATGCACGAGGCGCAGGACTTGATTGAGTTGCTCGCGAACGGACCCAGGGGTCCATGTTCCAACGAGTTGAATAGCGTGTAGGCCAAGATCGGCGACGTATTCATCGCTCGCGTCGTTGCCTGTCAGGTACCACTCTTTCTCTGAGAACGGCGGAAGAACCACAGTGCGGATGTCGTTCTTCAGACTGTGAACGGAGAATGCATTGGCGAGCGTCGCAACGATGAGAACGACAAAGCCGATCTTCAGCATTCGGTTCTGAGCAAACAGGTTGGACTCCGGCTGAAGGTGTCCTTTGGCAGCAGCTTCACTCACGTCACTCTCCTATTCCGAGAAGGTTGTCTGTGCCGCGAGCGGGTAGCCCGAGTAGCGCTGCCAGCCGAACACGTACAGAAGGTGCGAAAAGAAGCCTCGCGGTTGCGAGCGCTTGTAGGGAATCATGAGAATCGGGCCAACGATCAACAGAAGCCACGTGATCCCACCCAGGATCGCCGCGACGATGTAGAGCATCGCGATGAGTGTGAGTTCGGGCGTGTCGAACCACAGAACTTGCAGTGGTAGGTGCAAGTATTCCGGCATTCTTTCTTCCATTGTCGCTGACCCTCTCCTCGTGGCGCAGACCGGCTAGATCAGCATGCCCATGCTGGCCGTGATGGTGTCGGCGTTCATCAGAACGACGCCGCCCAGCAGACCGGCGACAGACATCAGCCAGTTTTTGGTCAGGTTGATCGCCGCGACGACCATGATGATGACGCCGCCGACGAAGCCCGGGGCACCGAGCAGAACGTCGTTGACACCAACGTCGTAGAGGTCGTATGCGAACGAGCCGGCCGCCGGGGCGGTGATGGCCGACGCGACAGACGCGGTGAACAGACCACCGGCGACCGCGACCATTTGCATCGAACGACGCTTCAGCGAGCCGAGCGTTGCGAGCAGTTTCTTCATGATGATTTCTCCTAGTTGCTTGCTAACAAACGCAGCTGCTCAGTGATGTACTGACCAATTGCGTCTCTACGAAACCCCCGGACAGGGGTCCGACCCAGATACAAAGTCGGTGTCGCCTGGACGCCGGCCTTGCTGGATATGGCGCGATGCGAATTGACAAGGGCTTGGCCCTCTTCGCACACAGTAAAGTCGTCGTTCTTGGCTCCCGAGTAGATTTCTCGGAAGGCGGCTTCCTTGTCGTCGCTGCACGCGACGTGGACGGCTCGAGCGATGGCACTTGGATCCTGCGGGACCGCAAAGAAAACGATGCGTTTCACCGGCTGGCCAACGCCGGCGAGGTACTGGTCCAACTGACGGCAGTAGCCGCAGTTTGGGTTGGTGAACTCGATAATCGGAACGCCGTCCTCTGGGCCGATCACGATCGCCTCTTCAGTCGGAATGCCGGAGTGGAGCTCGCTATCGGTCCGCGATCTGCTCTGCGCCGTCAGAGACAGACCTTCCTTGCTGAAGACCTCGCCGAAGATGAGCACCTCTTCTTCCGGGTGGAAGTAGACGATTTGCCCACCGACGTTCATCTCGAACAAACCGGGAATGGGGCCTTCCCGAAAATCCGTCACGATCAAGTTCTGAAAGGTCGCCTTCAACTTAGCCTGCGCTTCCGCAACGAACTCTGCTTCGTCATCGGCCGCGGCCGCCACGCTGAGTGAGGAAATAGAAAGGTAGAGCGCGACGACCGCCGCCTTTGAAACGAGAGTGTTCAGAAAAGTCATTCGTCTTCTCCGGCCGATGCGCGCTCACGCGCGAACAGCGCTTGGTCAATGATGAGATTCCCAACGCCAGTGGAACCGGTGGTTGAACCCGAAGCGATCGCCCGCTCGAGGTCCGTGGGGATTTCTTCCTGGGTCGGCCCCGCAACCGGTACCGGTGCAGGTCCGAGATAGAAATTCTGGTCGGCTTCTTGAACAAGTACGTTTTGACCGCCTGGCGCGACCGCACCAATTGCATTGACGGCAAACGAAACGCCTGTTGGTGGCGCCGCGACTCGCGGCGCAGACGTGTATTCCTCATCCACGGCGAAGAGCGGCTGGCGCACTGCCGCTCGAACGGGTCGGGTGGGCTCGCCTCGTGGCTTCACCGCCACGGTCCGGTTCGAGCGATCGATCGGCGCCGGCACGGTCCGCGCCTGTGTGGCGACACGGCGTTTAGCCACAACGCTGGGTCTCGTGTCAGTGACACGAGAAGGGCTTTCAACAGCGCTTCTCGCCACCTGGGGATCGGCTTCTCTCTGAGAAGTGATCCCAGCGGCACGATTGGCCGCCGCGTTGCATCCTCGCTGATCGATGCTTGCTAGTAGCTCATCGTTGCGCAGGCCCGGGAGGAAGACGTCGTCGCCTACTGCGATCTTGTCTTCGTCCACAATCTGTGGATTAGCGCGCAGGACGAAGTAGTACCCGGTCGCGTCGGGGTAATGCGCTTTGGCGATCCCTGAGAGACAATCGCCTCCCTGCACGGTGTACGTGATGCCGGAGGTTTCGGCGAATACAGACTGCGAGAGCAGCAGTAGCGCAATAACAAAGGAATTACAGGTTTTCATATAATTTGCATGCCAAAAAAAAGGAAAGCCAATCGATGCGGATACCAAAGAGCATTCCTGCAAGAAACTCGTGGTTTTTTGGGTTGCTGACGCTTGTGTGTCGGTCATCGGTTCGCTTCCTCGTAAACTGAACGTGACGGCTTGATGTCAACTTTATATGTTTTCATCTAATGCGGTCAACAGTGTTTTCACGCCCATTTGGCGCGACCACCACACTGCTGGCCTCACAGTGGTCCTGGAAGAACAAAAACAGGCTTGTATAGATGACTCGGTTCTGCGGAACACCGTCTTGCGCCGCGATGTCGGTCGCGACTTCCGCAACCCCGGTGGTGATCCACATGGACTTGTAAACGCCTTCCCGGGGGGAGATGAGGTACTGGTTGTAGCTGCGACCGTTGCGAAGTGCCGCGAACCAACGAATCGCTTCGTCATAGAGTTCGCGGAGTAGGATGGAACGTCGCCGCGCTAACTGCTTAAGGTCGCCATGCAACGACTCGGCCATTTTGACCTGTCGCATCTCCGTGGGTTGCATTCCACTCTCTCATTGAAATTATAGGAAAACGTATAATCTCGAGAGAAAGTAAACCGGCGAAGACCGGACTGTCAAATGCTAGAAGAGACCCTTGTCCTCAAGGTAGAGAACTATCGCGGTGTAAATCACCCGCGAGATAGACGTATCGTCTCGCGCCGCGATCACGCGAACCCGCTCGAGGATCTTCGAATCGCTCCATAGCGTCTTGTACTATCCGCGCTTGTTCGACGCCAGGTAGAAATTGAACGTCTTCTTGGCGCGGGATTTCCAGAACCAGGTAATGGCGTGATCGTACAGATCCGCCATAGTGTCATGCGTTCCGTTCGCGACGAGGGTTTTGATCGCTTGATCGACCTCTGGGGGCATTGGGATTTGTTGTACCGTTCTGTTCTGTTGAGCCGCGCTAGCCATCTTGTCGACTATTTCCCTACCCAGGTTGTTAGAAACTGCGTGGACGCGTCAGCAATTGTTGAGCTTGTTGTAGGCCGACCTTGTTGACGGATCTGTGACAGATTTATTCGTCACGCCGCGAGCGGTGCAGACTATACCACTATGGCGTGAATTCGTGTAGTTCAAATTAGTATATTTCCTATAATGCTCCATTGACACCATTGGAAGCCTTCGCTAACGTCGAATTAAACGTAAACGGGGCACAACAACCATAAAAATTCAGTGACAGTCGTCACACTCCCGCCAGCGACTAGATGAAAGTGTATAGGCATGTCATGAAAGTTATGTCTGCGACAACAACTATGGAATAGTACGGGGAAAACAATGCTGGGATCTGAGGGCATAGAGGTCCGCTCCACGTCCGCTGAAGACGGAGCCAAGAAGGGCACGAACGGAACAGCTTCATCAATTACATGTTGGACGAATGCACGGGGAATCATTCAAACCAACGTAGAGCCTCACTTTTCGAGAAACAAAGATCGCAGAGACGCGTGGGGACGCTGCGAGCAAAACCAGAATCGAAATCGCATTGCCGCCGACATACTGTATAGCTTCCTACAGTCATCAAAAGCGCCCACTCGGAACACCGCATACCGCGACGCGCTCCTGCATACCGAGGCGCATTGGCGTGACGATCCAGCCGCCCTACCGCAAGAGTTCATCATCGTCTTGGAGCTCGCACGCGCGTTCCGCACGGAGATAATCGACGATATGCCAAAAGGCTGTTGCTGCCACATTGAAGGCGAGACAGTGTGGGAATGGC
>CALBPI010000075.1 GCA_937899415.1 uncultured Gammaproteobacteria bacterium
GTCAAAAGTCACGTCGGAAATGTTGAGGATTTTCACATCGACGAGGTCGTAGAACAGCTTTTCAACCAGAGCGAAATCGAGGTTGCGGTGCTTATTGCCAAACTTGTCGTCCAACTTAAACTTCGGGTCAGCCGAGTTGTGTATCATCGTGAGTGTGATCTTGGCATCTTGGTGCTCGGGCTGCATCACGATCTCGTCCTTCCCAGTGCCAGTCGTCTCCTTCCTCGCCAGGCCAAGATTCAGCAGAACGGTTACGAACGCGCCGCTTGTGACGCTCAACGTCGGATTCTCGTCATTACTGACCTTGGCGTTGTACCAGTCATATACGGAGGTCGCGAAGTCGAGCACAGGATAGTTTGTGAAGGCAACGACCACAGCAGTACCCGGCTTCTTCATGCCACGGATGAGGTCGCTAGTGTCCTGGTGGCTTGTCGTTTGCACCAGCGTGCGCTGCGGCAGAGTGATGCCGCCGACAGTTGCTCCTCGCAACTTCTGCCCACACAGGAACTCGAAATCGTAGGCTCGTTTTCTCCCATTAAAGGCCCGCTTGAGCTCATCGCCAATCAAATACTTCGCCAAGGGCCTGAACATGACAAGGGGTCTCCCAAGCGAGAAGCGACTTTGCAACGGCTCAACTTGATACAAGCACGAGCTGACTGACGACGCCTCATTACCCTTGATCATGTCGACGTCGCCAGCGTAGTATTTGATCAACGCTTTGGGGATTTCCTTAGTAACTACTGTCTCCACGGCGCCTCTGATACGGTTAATGATTAGAGTAAATTGATCGCCCTTGAACACTTGTCGCGGCACATTCCCGATGAGCGCGCTACGGTCGCGCACCTCCTGCTCTTTTGACTGAGCGTCCGCTAACTCTTGGTCAAATACCGCCGTCTTGTCCGTAAAGAGTACCGGTGTCATCGCGAGCATCTCATCAAGCGTCGGCATGGACACCAGCATCAGCTCGCCGTCCTTCTCGATTTTGTTATAGTGCTTCTTAGCATCGTTTGACGCGAACTTGATCACCTTGCACGAAGCCGCGTGCGTGTATCCCCCTCCGCTATCTTCAGGCGGATCGATGAGGGCGTAGGCGTCAGAGAGTGCGGCAATTTCCGAATTTGCCCATTTGTTAGCATTCGTCCTCCACACCTCGTAGACGCCGTCTTCGTTGGGCAGGAACGCGTAGACTGTGCCCTCTTTGTAGCCCACCCGCAGCACCGCCTCGCCGCGCCAGAGCAGCTCCTGGTGCGCGTAGGTGAGGCCGCCTCTGGTCTTGCCAATGCCGGCCTGGCCGACGACAGCCACCAGCCTATTCTTTTCGACCAAGCGCAGGGCACGACGGGTCCCAATCCGGATGCCGCTGCGAGTAATCGTCCTGGGGTCGCCGACCTTGCCGTCGTTATCGATGAAAGGTGTGTCCTTCTCCACAAAGACGCCGGAACCTAGGTGCTGGACGGCCCCGTTGCTGCTCTCCTGCCCGATCGGAAACGTGTCGCCCTGGTCGCGGTACAGCCCCTCGAGCTCGATCGAGCCCTCGTGCGCGCGTAGAAGCTCGACGGCGTACTTGTCCTTATCGGGGGCGCGCATCCACTTGACGAAATTGTCTTTCAAGAAACCGGTCTCTACGAACCGACGGTAAATGTCGAGGCCTGTCAACGTAGACGCGGACGTTGGACACGATTCATCCACCGGCGAGGCATAATATCCCGATCCGATC
>CALBPI010000076.1 GCA_937899415.1 uncultured Gammaproteobacteria bacterium
CGCTCCTCGCGATGACGATTTAGAAGAGGCGCCGGTGGCGCCGGGATAATTAGTACGCGGAAGCACAGGCCAGTAGCTCAATTGGCAGAGCGGCGGTCTCCAAAACCGCAGGTTGGGGGTTCGATTCCCTCCTGGCCTGCCACGTGCTGACCGCAAAGTGTGAGACATGACGGAAACGACGCATACAGAAGGCGCCACCGCGCTCGATACAGTCAAGTTGCTACTGGCACTTGGCGTCATCATCGGTGGCCTTGTGGCCTACTACCTGACGCCGGAGCTGGCACTGCCGCTGCGTGTGCTCATGGTGCTGGGCGGCGTGCTCGCGGGCTCCGCTATTGGCTTTACGTCGTACAAGGGGCAGCAGCTTTGGAAGTTCATCCAGGGCTCGCGCGTCGAAATCCGCAAGGTCGTTTGGCCGACGCGGCAGGAGACGACCCAGGTCACGATCATCGTGTTCATCTTCACGGCCATTCTCGCGCTGTTCTTCTGGGCTGTGGATTCGGGGCTGCTGCTGCTGACCCGCTCCGTGCTGAGCTAGACCTGACGCCTGAGCCGCGGTCACCGCAGGATTAACTGGAACACAACGTGTCGAAACGCTGGTACATCGTTCACGCCTACTCGAACTTCGAGCACAAGGTGAAGTCGTCGCTCGAAGAGCGCATCAAGCTCGCCGGTCTCGAAGACAAGTTTGGCGAGATTCTCGTCCCCACTGAAGAGGTGGTCGAGATGCGCGAAGGACAGAAGCGCCGCAGCGAGCGGAAGTTCTTCCCGGGCTACGTGCTCGTGAACATGGAGATGGACGACGAGACCTGGCACCTCGTGAAAGAAGTGCCCAAGGTGCTCGGCTTCATTGGCGGCTCGAGCGACAAGCCTGCGCCCATTACGGAGCGCGAGGCCGACAACATCCTGCAGCGAGTGCAGGAAGGCGTCGACAAGCCGCGGCCCAAGGTGCTGTTCGAGCCGGGCGAAGTGGTTCGCGTTACGGACGGACCGTTCAACGACTTCAACGGCGTCGTGGAACAGGTCAACTACGACAAGAGCAAGCTGCGCGTCGCCGTGCAGATTCTTGGTCGCTCGACCCCGGTCGAGCTCGATTTCAGTCAGGTCGAAAAGGCCTGACGACCACAGGGGCGCCGGTAGAGCCGGGGCCGCTGATTTTGACGGGGAGCCGCGAGGCGTTTGCACCCGGGAGTAAAGTGACATGGCAAAGAAAGTAACGGCTTACATCAAGCTGCAGGTCGGCGCAGGCCAGGCCAACCCGAGCCCGCCTGTGGGTCCGGCGTTGGGTCAGCACGGCGTCAACATCATGGAGTTCTGCAAGGCCTTTAACGCCGAAACGCAGAGCATCGAGCCCGGTCTGCCCGTGCCCGTAGTGATCACGGTGTACTCGGATCGCAGCTTCACCTTCATCAAGAAGACCCCGCCCGCCGCAGTCTTGCTGCGCAAGGCGGCTGGTGTTGCCAAGGGTTCGGGTACGCCGAACACGACCAAGGTCGGCAAGGTCACGCGCGCTCAGCTCGAAGAGATTGCGACCACGAAGATGCCTGACCTGACGGCCGCCGACATGGACGCCGCTGTGCGCACCATCGCCGGTACGGCACGCAGCATGGGTCTTGAGACGGAGGGTGTAGTCTGATGGTTGCCATGACGAAACGCCGCAAGGCGATTGCGGAAAAGGTCGAGCCCGGCAAGGTCTACAGCGCTGACGAAGCCCTGGGCCTGCTCAACGAGCTCGCTGCCGTCAAGTTCAAGGAAAGCATCGACGTCGCCGTGAACTTAGGCGTTGACCCGCGCAAGTCCGACCAGGTCGTGCGTGGCGCCACGGTGCTGCCCAAAGGTACGGGCAAGACGGTACGTGTTGCCGTGTTCGCCCAAGGTGCCAATGCCGAGAAGGCAACGGCCGCCGGTGCCGACATCGTCGGCTTCGAAGACCTCGCCGAGACGATCAAAGGTGGCGAGATGAACTTCGATGTCGTGATTGCGACGCCCGACGCCATGCGTGTCGTCGGCCAGCTCGGCCAGATTCTGGGTCCGCGCGGCCTGATGCCGAACCCCAAGGTGGGAACGGTCACGCCCGACGTCGAGGGTGCTGTGAAGAATGCCAAGGCAGGTCAGGTGCGCTACCGCACGGACAAGGCCGGCATCATTCATTGCACGATCGGCAAGGTTGGCTTCGAAGTGGCGGACCTGCGCGAAAACCTCGCGGCCCTGCTTGCTGACCTGAAGAAGGCGAAGCCGGCAGCGGCCAAGGGTACCTACTTCAAGAAACTGACTGTCTCCTCGACGATGGGCCCCGGCCTCGTTGTCGACCAGGCGACGGTCGAGGCGGCCTGAGCCGTCAACCAGGAATTTGTGCTGCGTCCTCCGGGGCGCGGCGCAGGTGTGCCGGCTTCGGCCGGCGAATCGTCGAAGACCGCAGGCGCTGCGGCCGCAAGGCCAAGGCTTAATACTCCAGCCCGCGCAGATGGTGACACCCGAGTCAGAGTGCTGACGACGGTCACCGTCCGACAACCGGGAGTGGCGAAAGCCACTCGTTTGTGACCGAAGCCAGGAGGAATCTATGGCGTTAAGACTCGAAGACAAGAAAGCGTATGTCGCCGAGGTTAATGAGGTCGCCGGATCTGCCCTGTCAGCCATTGCGGCTGAGTACCGGGGCCTGACGGTCGAGGAAATGACCGCGTTGCGCAAAGACGCCCGTGAACAGGGTGTTTACCTGCGTGTTGTGAAAAACACGCTGGCGCGGCGGGCATTTGAGGGTACGGACTACGAGTGTATGAACGACACACTCAAGGGTCCGCTGATCCTCGCGTTCTCGAAGGAAGATCCCGGCGCAGCCGCACGGTTGGTCAAGGGTTTTGCCAAGGAGCACGACGCGCTGAAAGCCGTCTCGCTCGCGATCGGTGGGCAGGTACTGCCGCCGTCGGAACTGGGCACGCTCGCTGATCTGCCGAACCTCGACCAGGCCCGGGCCATGTTGCTCGGTTGCCTGCAGGCACCGCTGTCACAGCTCGTACGCACGCTCGCCGAGCCGCAGGCCATGTTGGCCCGCACGCTGGGCGCCCGCAGCGAGCAGGCAGCCTGAGTGTCTGGCGACGCATGTATTAACTCTGACTTGAAACAAGACATTTAAGGAACCAAAACAATGGCACTTTCTAACGAAGACCTGCTGAAAGAACTGAGCGCCAAGCCGATCATGGAAGTGGTCGAGCTCGTCAAGATGCTCGAAGAAGAGTGGGGCGTATCCGCCGCTGCTCCCGTCGCTGCTGTAGCAGCACCTGCCGCTGGTGGTGACGCCGCTGCGGCCGAAGAGAAAGACGAATTCGACGTCGTCATGACCAGCTTCGGCGGCAACAAGGTTGCCGTGATCAAGGCCGTTCGCGCCATCACGGGCCTGGGCCTCAAGGAAGCCAAGGACATGGTTGAAGGCGCGCCTGCAACCGTCAAGGAAGGCGCTTCGAAAGACGACGCCGAAGGCTTCAAGAAGCAGCTCGAAGAAGCGGGCGCCAGCGTCGAGCTCAAGTAATCGAGCTCGCGGCAACCGCAATCGTGTGCGGCGGCCGGCCAGACGGCCGGTCGCGGTACACGGCGCGACTCAAGGCCTGAGGTCTTGAGTCATCCACCGGCTCGCCAGTTGTGGCGTGCCGGTGTTCGCGCTTCTGCCACGTCGTGCCTTAAGGCACACGCGGCCTGAGCGCCCCGCTACGGCAGTGTCGTGGCGACACAGAATTTTTTGATCGAGGTATCAAAATGGCCTACTCGTTCACCGAGAAAAAGCGCATTCGTAAGGACTTTGGCGAAAAGCCGAGCATCCTGAATGTGCCGTATTTGCTGTCGATTCAGATCGACTCCTACAAGAAATTCTTGCAGGAAGGCAAAGACCCGGATCAGCTTGGCGACATCGGTTTGCACGCCGCCTTCAAGACGGTGTTCCCGATCGTCAGCTACTCGGGCAATGCCGCGCTGGAGTACGTCAGCTACCGTCTTGGTGAGCCCGTCTTCGACGTCAAGGAATGCCAGCTCCGTGGCCTGACGTTCGCAGCACCGCTGCGCGTCAAGGTGCGCCTGGTCATCTACGACAAGGAAGCCAGCGGCACGCCCAAGCCCGTGAAGGACATTCGCGAGCAGGAAGTCTACCTCGGTGAAATGCCGCTCATGACCGAGAACGGCACGTTCGTCATCAACGGCACCGAGCGCGTTATTGTTTCGCAGCTGCACCGTTCGCCGGGCGTGTTTTTTGACCACGACAAGGGCAAGTCGCACTCGTCGGGCAAGCTCCTGTTCTCGGCGCGCATCATCCCTTATCGCGGTTCGTGGCTCGACTTCGAGTTCGATGCCAAGGACGGTGTGTTCGCGCGCATCGACCGCCGCCGCAAGCTGCCGGTCACGATCATTTTGCGCGCGCTGGGTATGACCAACGAGGAGATGCTCGAGCTGTTCTTCGATACGGTCCAGTTCCAGCTGGGCAAGAAGGAGATCAGCATGGAGCTGATCGCCTCTCGCCTGCGTGGCGACACGGCCCAGTTCGACATCAAGATTGGCCGTAAGGTGATCGTCGAGGAAGGCCGCCGCATTACGGCCAAGCATGTTCGCGATCTCGAAAAAGCCGAGATTGAAGAGCTGATCGTGCCCGCGGAATACCTCGAGGGCCGCATCATTGCGCACGACATCATCGATGAAGGCACGGGTGAGGTGCTAGCCAGCGCCAATGCCGAGCTTACGGCCGAGCTCATCGAGCAGCTCATCGAGGCCGGCATTACGGACATCCGCACGCTCTACGTCAATGACCTCGATCGCGGCCCATACATCTCGAACACGCTCAACATCGACCCCTCGACGACCAAGCTCGAGGCGTTGGTTGAGATCTACCGCATGATGCGTCCCGGCGAGCCGCCCACGAAGGAAGCTGCCGAGAACCTGTTCCAGAACCTGTTCTTCAACGCAGACCGCTACGACCTGTCAGCCGTCGGCCGCATGAAGTTCAACCGCCGTGTCGGCCGTGATGAGATCACGGGCCTGGGCGTGCTGGAGCCGCAGGACATCATCGATGTGCTCAAGGTGCTCATCGAGATCCGCAACGGCTACGGCAGCGTTGACGACATCGACCACCTGGGTAACCGCCGCATTCGCAGCGTCGGCGAGATGGCTGAGAACGCCTTCCGCATCGGCCTCGTGCGCGTCGAGCGCGCCGTCAAAGAGCGTCTGACCCAGGCCGAGTCCGAAGGCCTCATGCCGCAGGAAATGATCAACGCCAAGCCTGTCGCGGCCGCGGTCAAGGAATTCTTCGGTTCGAGCCAGCTCAGCCAGTTCATGGACCAGAACAACCCGCTGTCGGAAGTGACGCATAAGCGTCGTGTCTCGGCACTGGGTCCTGGTGGCCTGACGCGTGAGCGTGCGGGCTTCGAAGTGCGTGACGTTCACCCGACGCACTACGGCCGTGTGTGCCCGATTGAAACGCCGGAAGGTCCGAACATTGGCCTCATCAACTCGCTGGCCGTGTACGCACGCACCAACGAGTACGGCTTCCTCGAAACACCGTACCGCAAGGTTGAGAACGGCGCCGTTACGGACGTCATTGAGTACCTGTCGGCGATCGAAGAGAGCCAGTTCATCATTGCCCAGGCCAACGCGGCCGTGGACGGCAAGGGTGCCTTCACCGATGACCTGATTTCGGTTCGTCACCGCAACGAGTTCACGCTCGCGACGCCCGACACCGTTCAGTACATGGACGTGTCGCCCAAGCAGATCGTCTCGGTCGCGGCCTCGCTGATTCCGTTCCTCGAGCACGATGACGCCAACCGCGCACTCATGGGCTCGAACATGCAGCGCCAGGCTGTTCCGACGCTGCGCTCCGAAGCACCGCTCGTCGGCACGGGTATGGAGCGCGCTGTGGCTGTCGACTCGGGTGTGACCGTGGTGGCGCGCCGCGGCGGTGTTGTCGACTCGGTCGATGCCTCGCGCATCGTAGTCCGCGTCAACGATGACGAGACGAACGACGTCGAGCCCGGTGTCGACATCTACAACCTGACCAAGTACACGCGTTCCAACCAGAACACGTGCATCAACCAGCGCCCGCTCGTGAAGATCGGCGACAGCATCGCCAGCGGCGATGTGCTGGCTGACGGCCCGTCGACGAACCTCGGTGAACTGGCACTGGGCCAGAACCTGCTCGTCGCGTTCATGCCCTGGAACGGTTACAACTTCGAAGACTCGATCCTCATCTCGGAGCGCGTGGTCAAGGAAGACCGCTTTACGACGATCCACATCGAAGAGCTGACCTGTGTCGCGCGTGACACCAAGCTCGGCTCCGAAGAAGTGACGTCGGATATCCCGAACGTCGGTGACTCGGCGCTCGCCAAGCTCGACGAAGCGGGTATCGCGTTTATCGGCGCCGAAGTGAGCGCGGGCGACATCCTCGTCGGCAAGGTCACGCCCAAGGGCGAGACGCAGCTGACACCGGAGGAAAAGCTGCTGCGTGCGATCTTCGGTGAGAAGGCCTCGGACGTGAAAGACAGCTCGCTGCGTGTACCGCCCGGCATGGACGGTACCGTCATCGACGTGCGCGTGTTCACGCGCGACGGTGTCGAGAAAGACAGCCGTGCGTTGTCGATCGAGCGTGCTGAGCTCGAGAGCGTTCGCAAGGACTTCGACGACCAGCTGCGCATCCTCGAGGGCGACATCTTCGACCGTATCGAGAAGCTCCTGCTTGGCAAGCACGCCACGGGCGGCCCCGGCAAGCTCAAGTCCGGTGACATCGTCACCAAGGACTACCTTGAGAGTCTCGACCACGCCAAGTGGTTCGAGATCGGCCTCAAGAACGACGAAGCCAGCGCCCAGCTCGAACGTGCGTCGGAGCGCCTCAAGGCGCTGCGCGAAGAGTTCGACAAGCGCTTTGAAGCCAAGAAGGAAAAGATCACGGTCGGCGACGACCTGGCACCCGGCGTGCTCAAGATGGTCAAGGTCTACCTTGCCGTGAAGCGCCGTATCCAGCCTGGCGACAAGATGGCTGGCCGCCACGGTAACAAGGGTGTCATCTCGACCATCGTTCCGGTCGAGGACATGCCTTACACGGAAGACGGCACGCCCGTCGACATCGTGCTCAACCCGCTGGGCGTGCCTTCGCGCATGAACGTGGGCCAGGTGCTTGAGACGCACCTGGGCTGGGCCGCCAAGGGCGTGGGTCAGAAGATTGGCCGCATGCTCAAGGCGCAGGCGGCGATGAAGGACCTTCGCGGCTTCCTGCATGAGGTGTACAACGCCACGGGCGGTCGCATCGAAGACCTCGACAGCCTTTCGGACGCCGAAGTCATCGAGCTGGCCGGCAACCTGACGAGCGGCGTGCCCATGGCAACGCCGGTCTTTGACGGTGCCGCCGAGACGCAGATCAAGCAGATGCTGTCGCTGGCCGACCTGCCTGAAACGGGCCAGGCCGAGCTGCGTGATGGTCGCACGGGCGACCAGTTCCTGCGTCCGGTCACGGTCGGCTACATGTACATGCTGAAGCTCAACCACCTCGTCGACGACAAAATGCACGCACGTTCGACGGGTCCGTACAGCCTCGTCACCCAGCAGCCGCTGGGCGGTAAGGCACAGTTCGGCGGTCAGCGCTTCGGTGAGATGGAGGTCTGGGCACTCGAGGCCTACGGCGCCAGCTACACGTTGCAGGAAATGCTGACGGTCAAGTCGGACGACGTGCAGGGTCGTACCAAGATGTACAAAAACATCGTGGACGGCACGCACCAGATGCAGGCCGGCATGCCCGAGTCCTTCAACGTCCTCGTGAAAGAAATCCGCTCGCTCGGCATCAATATCGAGCTCGAAACGGAGTAAGGTGACCCATGAAAGATCTTCTGAGACTCTTTAAGTCAGAGACGCCCGACGAGGACTTCGATGCGATTCGCATTGGCCTCGCGTCACCGGACATGATCCGTTCGTGGTCATACGGCGAGGTCAAGAAGCCCGAGACCATCAACTACCGCACGTTCAAGCCTGAGCGTGACGGCTTGTTCTGCGCCAAGATCTTTGGCCCGATCAAGGACTACGAGTGCCTGTGCGGCAAGTACAAGCGGCTCAAGCACCGCGGTGTGGTCTGCGAAAAGTGTGGCGTCGAAGTCACGCAGACCAAGGTCCGTCGTGAGCGCATGGCGCACATCGATCTGGCCAGCCCCGTCGCGCATATCTGGTTCCTGAAGTCGCTGCCGTCGCGTATCGGTCTCATGCTCGACATGACGCTGCGCGAGATCGAGCGCGTGCTCTACTTCGAAGCCTTCACGGTCATCGAGCCGGGCCTGACCCCGCTCGATCGCGGCCAGCTGCTATCGGACGAGGGCTACCTCGACGCGATCGAGCAGTACGGTGACGAGTTCGACGCCAAGATGGGCGCCGAAGCCGTCCACGAGATGCTGCGCACGATCGACCTGCAGACCGAAGTTGCCAACGTGCGCGAGGAAATCGCGGGCACGAACTCCGAGACCAAGATCAAGCGCCTGTCGAAGCGGCTGAAGCTGCTCGAGTCGTTCATCGAGTCGGGCAACAAGCCCGAGTGGATGGTCATGACCGTGCTGCCCGTGTTGCCGCCGGACCTGCGTCCGCTGGTGCCGCTCGACGGTGGCCGCTTTGCGACGTCAGATCTGAACGACCTCTACCGTCGTGTGATCAACCGCAACAACCGTCTGCGTCGCCTGCTCGAGCTCAACGCGCCCGACATCATCGTGCGCAATGAGAAGCGCATGCTGCAGGAGTCGGTTGACGCCCTGCTCGACAACGGTCGTCGCGGTCGCGCCATCACGGGCACCAACAAGCGCCCGCTGAAGTCGCTCGCCGACATGATCAAGGGCAAGCAGGGTCGTTTCCGCCAGAACCTGCTCGGTAAGCGCGTCGACTACTCGGGTCGTTCCGTCATCGTGGTCGGCCCGACGCTGAAGCTGCACCAGTGTGGTCTGCCCAAGAAAATGGCGCTTGAACTGTTCAAGCCGTTCATCTTCTCGAAGCTCCAGCTGCGTGGCGAAGCTGCAACGATCAAGGCAGCGAAGCGCCTCGTCGAGCGCGAAGGCCCGGAAGTGTGGGACATCCTCGAAGAGGTGATCCGCGAACACCCCGTGCTCCTGAACCGCGCACCGACGCTGCACCGCCTCGGTATCCAGGCGTTTGAGCCTGTGCTCATCGAGGGTAAGGCGATCCAGCTGCACCCGCTCGTCTGCACCGCGTTCAACGCTGACTTCGATGGTGACCAGATGGCCGTTCACGTGCCGCTGTCGATCGAAGCGCAGCTCGAAGCCCGCGCGCTCATGATGTCGTCCAATAACATCCTGTCGCCCGCCAATGGTGACCCGATCATCGTGCCGTCTCAGGATGTCGTTCTGGGTCTGTACTACATGACGCGTCAGCGCGTGAATGCGCTCGGCGAGGGTCTCGTGTTCTCGGACGTTGCCGAAGTGCACCGTGCCTACGAGGCCGGCGTCTGCGAACTGCAGGCTGGCATCAAGGTGCGCCTTGAGATCATGGACGACGAGGGTGACTTCGGCTTCAAGCTTGTCGACACCACGGTCGGTCGCTCGCTGCTGTCTGAGATTCTGCCTGATGGTCTGTCGTTCAGTCTCGTCAACCAGGACATGACGAAGAAAGCGATCTCGAACGTCCTCAATGAGTGCTACCGCCGCGTCGGCCTCAAGGAAAGTGTCGTCTTTGCCGATCAGCTCATGTATACGGGTTTCCGTTACGCGACGCGCGCCGGTGTTTCGATCGGTGTGAACGACATGGTCGTACCGGGCGAGAAGGACGACATCCTGGGCCGCGCTGAAACCGAAGTGAAGGAGATCCAGGACCAGTACGCGTCGGGTCTCGTCACGGACGGTGAGCGTTACAACAAGGTTGTGGATATCTGGTCGCACACCAACGACCAGGTCGCCAAGGCCATGATGGACAAGCTCGGCACCGACGACGTGAAGACGGCGGAAGGCGAGACGGTCTCGCAGAAGTCGTTCAACTCGATCTTTATGATGGCCGACTCCGGTGCTCGTGGTTCGGCGGCGCAGATTCGCCAGCTGGCGGGCATGCGTGGCCTTATGGCCAAGCCGGACGGCTCGATCATCGAGACGCCTATCACCGCGAATTTCCGCGAAGGTCTCGACGTACTCCAGTACTTCATCTCGACGCACGGCGCCCGTAAGGGTCTGGCCGATACGGCGTTGAAGACGGCCAACTCGGGCTACCTGACGCGTCGCCTCGTCGACGTGGCGCAGGATCTCGTGGTCACCGAAGACGACTGTGGTACCTCGGCAGGCCTGACCATGAACCCGCTCGTTGAGGGTGGTGATGTGGTCGAGTCGCTGCGTGATCGGGTCTTGGGTCGTGTTTTGGCGCAGCCTGTGCTGCATCCGGGTACTGACAAGGTCGCACTCGACGCCGGTACGCTGCTTGAAGAAGCCGAGGTGAAGCTGCTCGACGATCTGCAAACGGACCACGTTGTGGTGCGCTCGGCGATCACCTGTGACACCCGCTACGGCGTCTGCTCGCAGTGCTACGGCCGTGACCTCGCGCGTGGCCACCGCATCGCCATCGGCGAGGCGGTCGGTGTTATCGCGGCGCAGTCGATCGGTGAGCCCGGCACGCAGCTGACGATGCGTACGTTCCACATCGGTGGTGCGGCCTCTCGTTCGGCCTCGGTCAACAGCATCGAGATCAAGAACAAGGGCTCGATCCGCCTGAGCAACATCAAGACCGTGAAGCACGCCCAGGGTTACCTGGTCGCCGTATCGCGTTCGGGTGAGCTCGTGGTGTCGAACGAAGCCGGTCGTGAGCGTGAACGCTACAAGGTGCCCTACGGTGCGACGATCAACATCGAGGACGGCGCCAGCGTCGAGCCCGGTGACATCGTGGCCAATTGGGACCCGCACACGCACCCCGTTGTCACGGAAGTGACCGGTACGATCCGCTTCAAGGACTTCGTCGACGGTGTGACTGTGACCGAGCAGGTCGATGAAATAACGGGTCTTTCGAGCACCGTGATCGCCGACCAGAGCCAGCTCGGCAGCGCCGGCAAGGACCTGCGTCCCGTGGCCATGCTTGTGGATGACAAGGGCGAGGAAATCTTCTTCGCCAACACCGAGATCCCGGCTGTGTACGCACTGCCGCCGGGCGCCATCGTGACGCACGAAGACGGTGCCCGCGTGGGCGTGGGTGACATCATCGCCCGTATCCCGCAGGAGGCGTCCAAGACCCGTGATATCACGGGTGGTCTGCCCCGCGTTGCTGACTTGTTCGAAGCCCGCAAGCCCAAGGAATTCGCCATCATGGCCGAGCACACGGGTACCGTGAGCTTCGGTAAGGAAACCAAGGGCAAGCGCCGACTCGTGATCACCATGGCTGAGAGTGAGACCTACGAAGAGCTGATTCCGAAATGGCGTCACCTCAACGTGTTCGAAGGTGAGCAGGTCACACGCGGCGAAATCATTGCCGACGGTGAGCCGAACCCGCACGACATTCTTCGTCTCAAGGGTGCGGCGGCACTGGCCGACTACCTCGTTCGTGAAATCCAGGACGTCTACCGCCTGCAGGGTGTGAAGATCAACGACAAGCACATCGAGGTGATCATTCGCCAGATGCTGCGCAAGGTGATCATTACGGCTTCGGGTGATACGACCTACCTGCGCGGTGAGCAGGTCGACCGGGCCCGTGCGCTCGAAGCCTGCGAGCAGATGCAGGCTGCGGGCAAGGCCGAGCCTGAGTTCGAGTCGGTCCTGCTGGGTATCACGAAGGCCTCGCTGGCGACGGAGTCGTTCATTTCGGCGGCCTCTTTCCAGGAGACCACCCGCGTACTCACGGAAGCCGCGGTTCGCGGTCTCCGCGACGACCTGCGTGGCCTCAAGGAGAACGTCATTGTGGGTCGCCTGATCCCGGCGGGTACGGGCTTCGCCCACCACGCCGAGCGGCGCCGGACGCGCGAGCAGGAGCTCGCGGACGAGCTGGCAGGCCTTGAAACCACGGCGGCAGAGGCCGAAGCCGAGGCGGCTGCGGCTGAGGACGCTGCGGACGAAGCAGCCGCGGAGACGGCTGAAGCACCCGCGGAAGAGTAAGCCTGCGAAACGCGTCACGGGCGACGCGACGACAACCCCCCCGCCCCGACCCGGTTCTAGCCGGTGCGGGGCGGGTTTTCGCCCGGCCGGCGGCGCGGCGCGTCCCTTGACACGCCTTCGCCGTGATCCGTAAAATGCGCGCCCTCATTGAGTCGGGGCCGCATTGCGTCGGACCCGCGTCCCGGGCCAAAAAGCCGGGACTACAGAGGTGGCAACGCCGCGAACGTGGCGCCGCCAACTTAAGTTTGCGAGGTTGGGTCCGCGCCCGACCGGTCAGCGTGCGCGCTAGCGTGTACGCTTTTTTGCATTTTTTTGATCATCTTTTTGATCGGTAACAGACAGCGAGGGGCCCCATGGCCACGATTAATCAGCTCGTGCGCAAGCCGCGTTCGACCAAAGCCGAAAAGAGCAACGTACCGGCGCTCGAAGGCAGCCCGCAGAAGCGCGGCGTCTGCACGCGCGTGTACACCACGACCCCGAAGAAGCCGAACTCGGCCATGCGGAAGGTCGCTCGTGTCCGGCTGACGAACGGTTTCGAGGTGACGAGCTACATCGGTGGTGAAGGCCACAACCTGCAGGAGCACTCGGTCGTGCTGATCCGCGGCGGCCGTGTGAAGGACCTGCCCGGTGTTCGCTACCACACCGTGCGCGGCACCCTGGACTGCGCGGGCGTCAACGACCGACGCCAGGGCCGTTCGAAGTACGGCGCCAAGCGACCCAAGGGCTAACTGGATTTTTTGAACGACCCCGGCCTTCGGGTTCGGGACGAGTAAGCGGCAACGCCGCTGAAGCAAGAGAGTAGAAACTAATGTCGAGACGTAATCAGGCGCCCAAGCGCAGCATCCTGCCGGACCCGAAGTACAAGAGTCAGCTTCTGGCCAAGTTCATGAACATGGTCATGGTTGACGGCAAGAAGTCTGTCGCCGAGCGCATCATCTACGGCGCCCTGGACCGCATGACGGAGCGCAGCGCGCAGAGCGATGAGCAGTCGCTGGAAATGCTCGAGCAGGCGCTCGAGAACGTGAAGCCTGCCGTCGAGGTCAAGTCGCGTCGCGTCGGTGGTGCTACCTATCAGGTGCCCGTCGAAGTGCGCCCGCAGCGTCGTCAGACGCTGGCCATGCGCTGGGTTATCGACGCCGCGCGCAAGCGCAGCGAAAAGACCATGGCGCATCGCCTTGCGCATGAGCTCATGGAAGCCGCCGACAACCGTGGCGCGGCCGTCAAGAAGAAAGAAGACGTCCACCGCATGGCGGAAGCCAACAAGGCCTTCTCGCACTACCGCTGGTAAGACGATTCTGCGGGGCACAAGCCTCGTCCCAAATACACCTAATCAAGGATTTCATCGTGGCACGCACGACCCCGATCGATCGCTATCGCAACATCGGCATCATGGCTCACATCGATGCTGGCAAGACGACGACGACCGAGCGCATTCTTTTTTACACCGGTGTCTCGCACAAGATCGGCGAGGTGCACGACGGCGCTGCGACCATGGACTGGATGGAGCAGGAGCAGGAGCGTGGCATCACGATCACGTCTGCTGCGACCACGTGCTTCTGGCAGGGTATGGACCAGCAGTACGACCAGCACCGCATCAACATCATCGACACCCCTGGCCACGTCGACTTTACGATTGAAGTTGAGCGTTCGCTGCGTGTGCTCGACGGTGCGGTCACGGTGCTGTGCTCGGTGGGTGGCGTTGAGCCCCAGACCGAGACAGTCTGGCGCCAGGGCAACAAGTACGAAGTGCCACGCATGATTTTCGTCAACAAGATGGACCGCGCGGGTGCTGACTACCTGCGTGTGGTCGGTCAGGTTGAATCGCGCCTGGGCGCCACGCCCGTGCCGATCCAACTGCCGATCGGTGCCGAAGAGCACTTCAAAGGCATTATCGACCTGGTCAAGATGCGCGCCATCTACTGGGAAGAAGAAAACATGGGCATGACCTATGAGGCCAAGGAGATCCCGGCGGACATGGCGGATCTTGCGACGGAATGGCGCGAGAAGATGATCGAAGCTGCGGCCGAAGCCGACGAAGACCTGCTCGAGAAGTACCTCGGCGAAGGCGACCTGTCGGAGGAAGACATCAAGCGCGGCCTGCGTGCACGCACGCTGTCGAACGAGATCGTGCTCACGATGTGTGGCTCGGCGTTCAAGAACAAGGGCGTGCAGGCCATGCTCGACGCGGTCATCGACTTCATGCCGTCGCCGATCGACGTACCGCCGATCAAGGGCATCAACGAAGACGAGTCGGAAGGCGTTCGCGAATCTCGCGACGACGCCCCGTTTGCTGCGCTCGCGTTCAAGATCGCCACGGACCCGTTCGTCGGTAACCTGACGTTTTTCCGCGTCTACTCGGGCGTGCTGAACTCGGGCGATTCGGTCTACAACCCGGTCAAGAGCAAGAAAGAGCGCATCGGTCGTATTCTGCAGATGCACTCGAACAGCCGTGAAGAGATCAAGGAAGTCCGCGCCGGCGACATCGCCGCGGCCGTGGGCCTCAAGGATGTCACCACGGGTGACACGCTGTCGGACCTGAAGGACGTCATCACGCTCGAGCGTATGGAGTTCCCCGAGCCCGTGATCGCGGTTGCCGTTGAGCCCAAGACCAAGGCTGACCAGGAAAAGATGGGTATCGCGCTGCAGAAGCTCGCGAAAGAAGACCCGTCGTTCCGCGTTCACACGGACGAAGAGTCGGGCCAGACCATCATCTCGGGTATGGGTGAACTGCACCTCGAGATCATCGTCGACCGCATGAAACGTGAGTTCAAGGTCGAGGCGAACGTCGGCAAGCCGCAGGTGGCTTACCGTGAAACGATTCGCCAGGTGGTCGAGCAGGAAGGCAAGTTCGTTCGCCAGTCGGGCGGTCGCGGTCAGTACGGCCATGTCTACCTGAAGATCGAGCCGCAGGAGCCGGGCGAAGGTTACGAGTTCGTCAACGCCATCGTTGGTGGTGTCGTGCCGAAGGAATACATTCCGGCCGTCGACAAGGGCGTCCGTGAGCAGATGGAAAATGGCGTGATCGCGGGTTACCCCGTGGTTGACTGCAAAGTGACGCTCTACGACGGCAGCTACCATGACGTCGACTCGAGCGAGATGGCGTTCAAGATCGCCGGCTCCATGTGCTTCAAGGAAGGCGCGAAGGCTGCCAAGGCCGTCCTGCTTGAGCCGATCATGAACGTCGAGGTTGTGACGCCCGAAGACTACTTCGGTGACGTCATGGGTGACCTCAACCGTCGCCGCGGTCTGCCGCAGGGCATGGACGATTCGCCGTCGGGCAAGGTCCTCAAAGCCGAGGTGCCGCTGTCCGAGATGTTCGGCTACGCCACGGATCTGCGTTCGATGACGCAGGGCCGCGCCAACTACTCGATGGAATTCGGCAAGTACTCGGAAGTCCCGCAGAACGTCGCCGAGACGATCATCAACAAGTAATTCCAAGCACTCATCATTAACAACAACTTCCCTGCCGCTTCAGCGGCGTGTGAATGACCTAAGTACCGGAGACGAGGTCGATGTCAAAAGAGAAATTCGAGAGAAACAAGCCGCACGTA
>CALBPI010000077.1 GCA_937899415.1 uncultured Gammaproteobacteria bacterium
CGGCGATCGAGCGCGTGATCGCCTGGCGAATCCACCAGGTCGCGTAGGTCGAGAATTTGTAGCCGCGACGGTACTCGAACTTATCGACGGCCTTCATGAGGCCGATGTTGCCTTCCTGGATGAGGTCCAGGAACTGCAGGCCGCGGTTCGTGTACTTCTTCGCGATCGAGATCACGAGGCGCAGGTTGGCCTCAACCATCTCTTTCTTGGCGCGGCGGGCTTTCGCCTCACCAATCGACATGGCGCGGTTGATCTCTTTGATCTGCGCGATCGTGAGACCCGTACGCTCTTCCATGAGTACGAGCTTGCGCTGCGAACGCAGGATGTCGTCCTTGAGCTTCGAGAGCACCGAAGAGTGCTTGCGCTTCGCGCGGATGTGTTTGTCGATCCACTCGAGGTTGGTTTCGTTCTTCGGGAAGCTCGACAGGAAGTCCTTGCGCGGCATGCCGGCCTGGCGCACGCAGAGGTTCATGATGGCGCGCTCGCTCTGGCGAATCAGCTGCACAGTCATGCGCAGCTCGATGACCATGGCATCAAACACCTTGGGTGAGAACTTGATCTCCATGAGCTCGTCGGTGAGCTGCTTTTTGATCTTGCGCGTGGCCGACGCCGGGGCGCCGTGCTTCTCGATGTGTGTCAGGTAACGCTTGTGCAGGCGCGCGACCGCTTTGAGGCGGCGCGTGATTTCATCGGGATCGGGGCCCGTGTCGACTTCTTCTTCGTCGTTATCCGAGGCGCGGTTGCCCGGGGTCGGGATCTCGTCAGGCTCGTTCGGGTCGATGAAGCCGACGACGAAGTCCTGCATGCGCGTCGTGCCTTCGGTCCACGAGCGGAACGTCTCGAGGACCTGGTCCACGGCAGGCGGGAAGCCGGCCAGTGCCGCCTTCACGTCGTTGAGGCCTTCCTCGATTCGCTTGGCGATTTCGATTTCGCCCTCACGCGTGAGCAGCTCGACGGAGCCCATTTCACGCATGTACATGCGGACCGGGTCGGTGGTGCGGCCAAATTCAGCATCCACCGAGGCCAGCGCGTCTTCGGCTTCCTCGGTGTCGTCGTCGTCAGAGACGGCGTTGTCGTTGAGCATGAGCGACTCGGCATCGGGTGCTTTCTCGTACACCGTGATGCCCATGTCGTTAATCATGTTAACGATATCTTCGATCTGCTCAGGATCGACGATCCCGTTAGGCAGGTGATCGTTGACCTCGGCATAGGTCAGGTAGCCCTGTTCCTTGCCGCGGGCAATGAGGCTCTTCAACTGCGACTGTTGGTCAGTTGGGAGTGCGCGTTTCTCGCTCAAGTCGACTTCCTCAAAAACAGTTGCGCGCGCAGACGTCACCGCCGCGCTGCGATTGCGTTTTGGTAGTGGTCAAAAGCCACTCTTGTTGGCGCAAGGCCGTGCGCCTCGTCGATGCCATGTCTATGGCAGGTGCCGCGCTGGCGGGTCCGCTCCGCGGGCAATCGGCCGATGATATCAAGAGGTAAGGCCAAATCCAACGGTGTCAAGGGCTGTCGGCAGTTTTGTCCCGCTGCGCCTTGGCCGCGAGCAGCTGCCGCAGCTCGTCGCCTTCGCCAGCCGTCAGACGTCGTTCGACGGCCAGGTCTCGCAGTTGCTCGACCCGGTCAGCTCGAGCCATTTCAACGAGTTGGCCGTGCACACCCCGCAATTCTGCGGCCGTGTCGATCTGCACGTCCTCGGGCAGCGCGGCGGCGGCCAGCTTCTGCAAATGCCCGAAATTGGGGTCGCCACGCCACTGCTCCAGCAAAACCGCCGGACTCACGCCGGGCCGCGCCTGCACGTCAGCCACAAGTCTTTTGAGTATGTCCGCGCCGGGTCGTTCCAGCCCGGCCAGCAATTCGAGGTCGAAATCGAGTGCGGCCGCGGGTTCGTGCAGCAGCAGCGTGATGGCGCGGCGCATGGGCGTGGCGCGCTGGCCCATGCTGCGCCGCGCCTGGCGCTCGCCGCGGCGGCGTGCTGTGGGCGCATCGCCCAGCATGCTGCGCAGCTTGGCCGGCCCCAGGGAAACGGCCTCAGCCAGCGCGTCTATCACAAGCTCGCGGTAGACACCGTCGGGCAACTGGGCCACGAGCGGGCGCGCGAGTTCCGCGAGTTGCGCACGGCCTTCGGCCGACTCGGCATCGACCTGCGCCGTGAGCTCGCCGATCATGAAATCGGAGAGGGGCAGGGCGGCGTCGAGCACCCGCTCGAAGGCACCCGAGCCCTCTTTGGCCACGAGCGAATCGGGGTCCTGGCCGTCGGGCATGAACGCAAAGCGCAGCGCGCGACCGTCGGTGATTTTCGGCAGCGCGTTCTCGAGCGCGCGCCAGGCGGCCTTGCGGCCCGCGCGGTCGCCGTCGAAGCTGAACACGACCTCGTTGGTGAGCCGGAATAGCCGGTCGAGGTGGTCGCCCGTGGTGGCCGTGCCCAGCGTGGCGACCGCGAACCGGATGCCGTTGCGGGCCAGCCCGACCACGTCCATGTAGCCCTCAACGACGACCAGCCGGTCGATGTCGCGCAGCTTCTGGCGGGCCTCGTAAAGGCCGTAAAGCTCGCGGCCCTTGTGGAATAGCACGGTCTCGGGCGAGTTCAGGTATTTCGGCTCGCCGTCGCCGATGACGCGGCCGCCAAAGCCCACAGTGCGCCCGCGTGCATCGCGGATCGGGAACATGACGCGGCCGCGAAAGCGGTCGTAGTGCCCACCCGTGTCGCGCGGGATCACGAGACCCGCAGCGGCCAACAGCTCAACGCGCTCGTGGTCACCACCGAAGCGCTTGAGCACGGTGTCCCAGGCGTCGGGCGCCCAGCCAATACGAAACTCGCGCGCGGTCTGTCCGTCGATGCCGCGCTGTTTCAGGTACTCGACGGCCTCAGGCGTGTCGCGCAGGATGTCGGCGTAGGCCTGCGCCACGGCATCCATGAGCGTGTGCAGCTGGTCGATGCGCGTGTCGCGCTGGAAGTTGCCGGCCTCTCGCGGCACCTCCACGCCCATCATGCCCGCCAGCTCCTCGACGGCCTCGGGGAACGACAGGTGGTCGTGTTCCATGAGGAAGCCGAGCGCGGTGCCGTGCGCGCCGCAGCCGAAGCAGTGGTAGAAGCCCTTGTCGGGGCTCACCGTGAACGACGGCGACTTCTCGTTGTGGAACGGGCACAGCGCCTTGTACTCGCGCCCACCCTTGCGCAGCTCGATCCGGCTGCCCAGGACCTCAACGATGTCGGCGCGCGCGACGAGATCGTCAATAAAGCTTTGCGGGATGCGCCCGGCCATTCAGCCTGCGAGTCGCGCCTTGATGATGGCGCTGACCTGGGCCATGTCCGCGCGACCGGCCGCGGCCGCCTTGACCTTGCCCATGACCTTGCCCATGTCGCGCATGGACTCGGCGCCCGTGTCGGAAATGGCGTTTTCGATGATCTCGGCCAGCGCGGCCTCGTCGAGCGGCTCGGGCAGGTAGACCTGCAGCACCTCGATCTCGGCGGCCTCGGCTGCAGCGAGCTCGGGGCGGCCCCCCTTTTCGTACTGGGTGATCGACTCGCGGCGCTGTTTGACCATTTTTTCGATGACCGCGAGCGTCGCGGCGTCATCGAGCTCGATACGCTCGTCGACTTCGCGTTGCTTGATGGCGGCCAGCGCCATACGAATCACGGTCAGGCGCGACTTGTCGCCGGCCCGCATCGCGGTCTTCATGTCATCGGTGAGGGTGTTCTTCAGCATGGTCGTCATTCGGGCAGGGGCCCGATCCTGTCTATGGTAACCGCTCTGGGTGCGGTTGCCGGTTCACAATTCCGTGTCACAAACAAAAACGGCCGCCAGTGGCGACCGCTTTCGGAACGCAGGCCCGGAGGCCCGGGCGTGCACTCAGTAGAGGCGGACGCGGCGGTTGTTTTCGCGCTGCAGCTTCTTGGCGTGGCGCTTGATGGCAGCCGCTTTCTTGCGCTTGCGCTCCTGGGTCGGCTTTTCGTAGTACTCGCGACGGCGCAGCTCCGTCAGCACACCCGCTTTTTCGCAGGCACGCTTGAAGCGCCGCAGGGCGGCATCGAAGTACTCGTTGTCTCTGACTTTAACGCTCGGCATGTGATCGCCTATCCTTCGTAGTCGGTGACGGGCCCTTGAGGGCTCGATCAGTGGTATTCGGTTGACCCTGGCGGCTGCCGGCTTGATGACCAAGCTTGGTGCCGGGCGCAGGGTGGCCACCCGCATGCGGGGGCAAAGACCGCGAAGTATACAAACGCCGAACGGGGCCTGTAAAGCGTCTCGAACGGCCAAAATGGGCACCAGATGCGGGTATTGGGAATCGAAACGAGCTGCGACGAAACCGGGGTCGCCGTCTACGACAGCGAGCAGGGCTTGCTGGCGCAGGCGCTGCACAGCCAGATCGCGCGGCACGCGGAGTACGGCGGGGTCGTGCCCGAGCTGGCCTCGCGCGACCACTTGGCCAAGCTCGCGCCCATGGTTGATCAGGTGCTTGAGGCTGCGGACACGCCAGCCGAGGCGCTCGACGCCATTGCCTACACGGCTGGGCCCGGCCTCGTCGGGGCCCTGCTCGTGGGGGCCTGCTACGCCACGGGCCTCGCGCGCGCACTCGGCAAGCCCGCGATTCCCGTACACCACATGGAGGCGCACTTGCTCGCGCCCATGCTCGAGGCCGACGCGCCGGCATACCCGTTTGTCGCGCTGCTGGTTTCGGGCGGGCACTCGATGCTTGTGGATGTTGCCGCGGTGGGCCAATACGAGGTGATTGGCACCACGCTCGATGACGCCGCGGGCGAGGCCTTCGACAAGACGGCCAAGCTGCTGGGGTTGCCGTACCCGGGCGGTCCGGCGCTATCGGCGCTGGCCGAGCAGGGTGATGCCACGCGCTTCAAGCTGCCCCGGCCCATGCTCAATCGTCCCGGGCTCGATTTCAGTTTTTCCGGCCTCAAGACGGCCGTGCTCATGGTCGTGCGCGAACTACAGGGCGTGGCCGGTGATCAGCCGCCGCGACCGGGCAGCACGTTGTCGGATGTGGGTCGGGCCGATGTCGCCGCGTCCTTCCAGGCGGCCATCGTCGAAACGCTGACGAGGAAATGCGAACGGGCGTTGGCGCAAACCGGCCGGCAAAGGCTCGTGGTGGCGGGTGGCGTCGGCGCCAACCGCGCATTACGGGCCGCGCTGGCGGCGGCCTGTGATACATCCGGCGCACGTGTCTATTACCCTCGGCCCGAGTACTGCACCGATAACGGTGCGATGATTGCGCTCGCGGGCGTGCTGCGTGCAGAAGCGGGCGGCGAGGGCCTGCCCATCGGAGCCGCGCCGCGATGGCCACTGGGCACCCCATTGCCCGAACGTCGCAAGCGAGTCGCCTGATGGATCGTGTCGTTATCGAAGGGCTTGAGATCACCTGTGTCATTGGCGCCTGGGAATGGGAGCGCCACATCACGCAGAAACTGGTTGTCGATCTCGCCATGGGCACCGACATCGCGGCCGCAGCGGCCAGCGATGCGCTGTCAGACGCCGTGAATTACGCGGCGGTCGCGGAACGTGTCGAGGCATTCGTCGTCGAAACCGAGGCCGTGCTCATCGAGCGTCTGGCCGAGGGCATCGCGCAGCTCGTGCTCGCGGAATTCGGCGTCTCGCGGGTTTCCGTGCGCGTGGCCAAGCCGGGCGCGGTCCGCGCCGCGAGTACCGTGGCCATCGAAATCGAGCGCCAGGCGGGATAAATCACCGCATCGGCGGTCTCATTATGTGATTGACGTCACACGGTCCCGGCCGGCGCCGGGCCAAATGACGCTAGAATTTGGCAATGAACGAAATCGGGGCGTGTCCATGAATTTTCGACAAGTATTGGTGGTAACCCTTTCGGTGCTGGCCGTGGGCTGCGGTGGCGGCGGTAGCAGCGGTGGTTTTGCCGGAGGCGGCGTTGGCGGCGGCAGTTGCACTGTCGACGACGAGAAGACCTTCGTGCTCAACACCATGCGTGATATCTGGTTCTGGAACACGCAGTTGCCTGCGGACGTCGATCTGTCGGCCTACGCAACGGCGGAAGAGCTGCTCGTCTTCCTGACCTCGTTTGAGCCGCTGGACCGGTTCAGCTTCATCGACAGCGCGGCAGCCGACGCGGCCTTTTTCAATGAAGGCGAGTTTGTGGGCTTTGGGTTTACGAGCTCGATCGTCGATGAGGCCACCAATGACGTCCGCTTCCTGCGCGTGTTCTCCGGAAGCCCCGCCGCTGCCGGCGGCCTGGCTCGCGGGCAGCGCCTGCTGCAGGTGGACGGCGTCGATGTCGCGACGCTCATCGCCGGTGACGGCTTGAGTGCCGCATTCGGACCCTCGGAAGAGGGTATCCAGCGGACGCTGCGCATTCGCAATCTCGACGACAGCGAGTTCGATGTCGTGCTGGTCAAGAACACGTTTACGATCGACCCGGTGCCCCAGACGCGCACCTACACGATCGGCGGCACGACTTACGGCTACATCGAATTCTCGACGTTCATCAGCACGGCCAACGACCAACTCGACGCGGCATTCGCGGACTTCAATACCGCGGGCATTACAGACCTCATCATCGACCTGCGCTACAACGGTGGCGGTCGCGTCGACACCGCCGAGTTCTTCGGTGACTTGCTCGGTGGCTTTATCGCCAACGGCCAGGTGTTCTCGGAGACGCGCTTCAACGAAGACAACGAGATCAACAACCGCACGGACTTCTTCCTGCAGCGCGCCAACTCGCTGAGCACCTCGCGCCTCGTGTTCATCACGACGGGCGGTTCGGCTTCGGCCAGTGAGCTTGTGATCAACAGTCTTGAGCCTGTTGCTTCCGTCGATCTCGTGGGCTCGGACACGTTCGGCAAGCCCGTGGGCCAGATTGGTGCGACGTTCTGCAACGACACCAAGATCCTGCGCCCCACAGCGTTTGAGACGGTTAACAGTCTCGGCCAGGGCCAGTACTTCGACGGCCTGCCTGTCGACTGCCAGGCCGACGATGACTTCACGACTGAGATCGGCAGCCAGGCCGACCCGTCGACGGCCGCAGCGCTGGAGCTGCTGTCCACGGGCGCCTGCCCCGTCGTCAGCGCACAGGACATCAACAAGCCGAGCCCCACGGCCTCGAAGTTTCGCCCGCCCGCCGCGCGGAACGCCGCCGAAGCCAACGCCTACGCCTTCTGATTGCAGGCCACCGCGCGGCAGCAGCCGCGCGGTGGCTGTGCGACAATCGCGACCCCGCTACACCTGCCCCCGGGGGCCTGTCGTACGTGCCTGATTCTGCCCGCCACAGCTTGCCTGAGCCGGATGTGCTCAGCGCTGCGCACGAGGATGTCGTGCGTGAGCATATCGCCGAGAAGATCATCGCCTCGGGCGGCAGCATTCCGTTCTCTGAATACATGGCGCTCGCGCTCTACGCGCCCGGCATCGGTTATTACACGGCGGGCAGCACCAAGTTCGGTGCCGTAGGCGACTTCATTACGGCACCCGAGCGCGGCAACCTGTTTGCCAAGGTGCTGGCGCGCCAGTGCGCAGCCGTGCTCGGAGAGACCGGCGGCGACATCGTCGAGTTCGGCGCCGGCAGCGGTCGGCTCGCGGCCGGCGTGCTGGCCGCACTCGAGAAACGGGATGCTTTGCCGGAGACCTACCGCATCGTCGAGGTCTCTGCCGATCTTCGCGACCGGCAACGCTCGCTGCTGACACAGCGTGTGCCTGAGCTCGTCGATCGCGTGCGCTGGGAGGATACGCCGCCCACGTCATCCTGGGCCGGTGTCGCGATCGGCAACGAAGTACTCGATGCCTTGCCCGTCGAGCGGTTTCGCATCGCGGCGGACGGCGTGCAGCAGCTCGTCGTTGGCTGCGATGACCTCGATATGAAGCCGCGTTGGGCGCCGGCAAGCGCCGCATTGGCAGAGAACATCGAGCGCCTGCAAAGTCAGCTTGGCCGGCAACTGCCCGAAGGCTACGAAAGCGAATACTGCATGATGCTCGAAGCCTGGCTGCGCGCGGCTGCCGGTCGGCTCAAGCGCGGCGCCGTGCTGTTTTCAGACTACGGCTACGGCCGCAACGATTACTACGGCGACGAGCGCACGCGCGGCACGCTGACCTGTCACTTCCGGCATCACGTGCACGATGACGCGTTCATCAATGTCGGCATCCAGGACATCACAGCCTGGGTGGACTTCAGCCGCACGGCCGAGGCACTCGACGCCGCGGGGCTCGACTACATCGGCTACACCACGCAGTCCCAGTTCCTGCTGGGCGGCGGGCTCGTTGAGATGCTCGAGGAACGCGGCCGGGACCGGCGCATCGCGGCGGAGGCGCGCGAGCTCACGCTGCCCGGTGGTATGGGCGAGCGGTTCCGGGTCATGGGCTTTGCACGCGGCCTGGGTACGAAGCTTGCGGGATTCTCGGGCCGTGACTTCGGGGGGCGTCTGTGACCCTGCTGCAGATCATTGTACTCGCCATCGTGCAGGGGATGACCGAATTCCTGCCCATCTCCTCAAGCGGCCACCTCGTGCTGGCGCCTTCGCTGCTCGGTTGGGAAGACCAGGGGCTTGCCTTCGATGTTGCCGTTCACGTGGGCACGCTCATTGCCGTCGTCTGGTACTTCCGCGACGACGTGCTGCGCATGAGCCTAGCGTTTTTCAAACAGTGGACGCCCGGCCAACCCGACGCGCAGCGCCAGGACGCGCGCATCGCCTGGTACATCATCATCGGCACGATCCCTGTGGGCATCGCGGGCCTGGTCGGCAAGGACTTCATTGAGGGCAGCCTGCGCGACCCGCTCGTGATCGCCATCGCCACCGCGTTCTTCGGTGTGCTGCTCTGGCTGACCTACGCGCTCAACAAGCGCAAGCGTGCGCTCGACGGCATGAACCTGCGCGACACGATCATTATTGGTGTGGCCCAGATCCTGGCGCTCGTGCCGGGGACCTCGCGCAGCGGCATCACGATGACCGCGGGCTTTGCCCTTAACTTCACGCCGCAGGCCGCGGCGCGGTTTTCGTTCCTGCTTTCGATTCCTGTGATCGTGCTCGCGGGCGGGCTGACCACGCTCGACCTGTTGCAGGTGCCCGGTGCCGTCGATTGGCAGGCGCTCGTGGTGGGCACGGCCCTGTCGGCCATCGTGGCTTACCTGACGATCGCATTCTTCCTGCGCTTCATCTCGCGCATCGGCATGCTGCCGTTCATGCTCTACCGGCTCGCGCTCGCGGCCGTGATCATCTACTTGCTGCTGCTCTCGGTGTAGCGGCGCTTGTAGTCTGAGACGGCCGTGACACGCGCGCGGCGCAGCGCCTCACCAAACGCCTTACCCTCGTGCCCCTCGGCGGCGATGGCGGCTGTGTCGACAGCGGCAGCGGCCACACAGGCGCCGCGCAGGTAGTCGACCTGTGGGTACGGGCGATCCTCGAGACCCAGTCGTCCGCGGGCGTCCGCTTCGCAGGTTTGCAGCACGCGCTCGAAGTGCTCGCGGTCGCGAAACGCGCCCACGGCTTCGAGCATCTTCACCACCGTCTTGGGGCGCAGCTCCAGCGCACGGTGGCAGTGCGTGTGGTACTCGGCCACATGCTCGGCCAGGCGCTGCCAGCGCTTGGGTACGCGCAGCCGCTGGCAGAGCGCGGCGACCAGCGGCACGCTGCGCGCTTCGTGGTCGTGGTGCTTGGGCCATTCCGATTCAGGCGTCACGGCCTTACCGAGGTCGTGCACGAGCGCGGCGAATCGCACGTCGGTGCCGGCGCCCATGGCGGCGGACGCGTCGATCACCATGAGCGTGTGCAGGCCCGAGTCCACCTCGGGGTGCCATTGCGCGGGCTGCGGTACGCCGAACAGCGCGTCGACCTCAGGGAACAACACGCCCAGTGCACCGCAAGCGCGCAGGATGCGGATGTACACGGAAGGCTGATCGTGACCCAGCGCGCGCTCGGTTTCTGAGAGCACGCGCTCGGGCGACAGCGTTTCGAGCTCGCCTGAGGCCGAGATCGCGGCCATGAGCCGCATCGTGTCGACGTCGATGTCGAAGCCCAGCGGCGCGAGCCGCGTTGCGAAGCGCGCAACGCGTAGCACCCGCAGCGGGTCCTCGGTGAATGCGTCGCTGACATGCCGCAGCACGCGCTGCTCCAGGTCGTCGTGCCCGCCATAGGGATCGACGAGCGAGCCGTCGGGGCGTTGCGCGATGGCGTTGATCGTCAGGTCGCGGCGCTCGAGGTCCTCTTCGAGCGTGACGCGCGCTTCGGTATCGAATTCAAAGCCGCCATGGCCGGGCGCCGTCTTGCGCTCGGTTCTCGCCAGTGCATATTCTTCACTGGTGTCGGGGTGCAAGAACACCGGGAAGTCATTGCCCACCTGGCGAAAGCCACGCGCGGTGAGCTCGTCGGGCGTCGCACCGACGACCACCCAGTCGCGTTCGTGCACCTCGAGGCCCAGCAGCGCGTCACGTACGGCGCCGCCGACCAGGTACACCTCCAGCTTGTCCGTTGCCGCATCCATGGGGCGCAGTGTACCCAAGCGCGTGGTCGCGCTGCTCGCGTTCCTGCTGCCGCTGCAGGGCTGCTACTACGTGCAGGCCGCGCAAGGGCACTTCAAACTGATGAGTGCGCGCGAGCCCATCGAAACCGTCGTGGCCGATGTGGAGACGCCTGAGGCCGTGCGCGAACGGCTCACTGTGGTCACTGAGGCGCGACAATTCGCGATCGAGGAACTGGGCTTGCCCGACAACGGCAGCTACACGAGCTATGTCGACCTGGGCCGCGACTACGTCGTCGTGAACGTTTTCGCCGCGCCCGAGTTCTCGCTGGCACCCAAACGCTGGTGTCACCCATTCGTGGGTTGCATGGCCTATCGCGGCTACTACGCAGCCGAAGGTGCCAACGACTACGCTCAGCGGCTCGCGCGCGAGGGTTGGGACACGACCACGAGCAAGGTGCGCGCCTATTCCACACTGGGCCGGTTCCGCGACCCGGTGTTGAGCACGATGATCGCGGGCAGTGAGGACGCCACGGTATCGCTCGTGTTCCACGAGCTGGCCCACCAGGTCATCTACGTCCGCGGCGATACGGCCTTCAACGAGTCATTTGCGACCTTCGTGGCCAGCGAGGGCTTGCGTCGCTGGCGCGCGCAGGATGGGCGCGCGGCGCCGGCATCGCTTGTACAACGCCGCGCGGCGTTGCGCGCGGCCATCGCGCGACTTCGCGATGCGCTTTCGGCGGTCTACGACGGCGAGCTGCCGGAGGCGGAGAAGCGCACGCGCAAGGCGGCGTTATTCGAGGCCTTCGCGACGGAGTGGACGGCGCTGGGCGGACGCCTGCCCGCGCCGCACAACAATGCCGCGCTGGCGCCTATCGCGCTCTACGCGGATCGCACCGCGGGCTTCGCGGGGCTGCTTCGAGCATCCGAAGGCGACCTCGAGCGGTTCTACGCCGCCGTGAAGGTGATGGGAGAGCTTGAGAAGCCGGCGCGGGACGCGCGCCTCGACGCGCTGGCGTCCGACTGAGGCCTAGTCGCCAAGTCTTGCCGACTTACGCATCCGGTCGTAACCGGCGGCGCGCCCTTCACGCGACAGGTACATGGGCACGATGCCTTCCATGGGCGTGGCCTCGATGCCGAGCTCAGCAAGCCCGTCACTGTCGCAGATGCTGTGCACCATGAGCGAGCGCAGGTTGTCCGTTGAGAGCGGTTTGCCAGGCACGAAGTCGAAGATGCGCGCCTGCAGCTTTGCGAGCGGATCGGGCAGGCCGACGATCATGCGCTTGAGGCCGAGCTGGTCGCGCACGTAGGTCACAAGCTCACGCAGCGAGTACACGCGCGGCCCGCAGAGCTGGTAGGTCTGGCCGTGTGTGGCTGCGTTGTCGATCGAGCTGCAGAACGCTTCCGCGACATCGCCGACGTACACGGGCGCGAAGCGTGCGATGGGTCGCGCGAGCGGCATGACGGGCGATAGCTTGAGCAGCTGGGCAAAGCGGTTGATGAACGAGTCTTCGGGGCCGAATACCACGGACGGCTGGAAGATGGTCCAGGCCACGCCCGGGGGCGCCTTGCGGACCAGCGCCTCGGCCTCGCCCTTGCTCTTCAGGTAGTCCGACGGGCCGTTCTTGGCGCTGGCCTTGAGTGCCGACATCTGCAGGAAGCGGGGCACGCCCGCGTCGGTGCAGGCCTCAACAATCGCGCCCGTGAGATCACGGTGTGCCGTGTAGAACCCGCGGCCGCGGTGGTGGCCTTTCTCGTTGAGGATGCCGACGAGGTTGATCGCGACATCGGCGTCGTCGAGCAGCTTGCGCAACGTGGCCGGGTCGTAGATGTCGGCCGTGACGACACGCACTTCAGGCACCACGGTGAGCCCGCGCACGAGCTCGCGGTTGCGCGTGGGCACAACGATACGAAAGCCCATCTCGCGCAGCTGGCCGATGATGGCGCGGCCCACAAATCCGGAGCCGCCGAAGATGACGCAGGTTCTGTTGCGAGTCATGCAGACCCTTCTTGGCAGGAACGGTCGCGCATTATAGTCGAGTGGCGACGCGCGGGTTGCTTTCGGGGGCGACGGGCGGCAGTCGCTCGCTGAGTCGCACGGTCGCGAGCCCGAGCCGGTGGCGGTAAATCACCTCGGCGGCGAGCACCCGTTGCACGTAAGCCCGCGTCTCGTCGTAGGCGATCGTCTCGACCCAGAGGTCGGCCGGCATGGGGTCTTCGCTGGGCAACCAGCCCGGAATGCGTTCGGGGCCCGCGTTGTAGGCCGCCGTGGCCAGCGCGGGATGGTCGAAGTCTTGTGCCAGTTCACCAAGATAGTGCGTGCCGAGTGCGATGTTCTCGGCGGGCTCGCGCAGCGACTGTTGGCCACGCCAGCGTCGTGACGTGCGTTTGGCCACACGCTTTGCCGTGCCCGGCAGGAGCTGCATGAGACCGATGGCGCCGGCGCCCGAGCGCGCGTCGGGGTCGAACAGGCTCTCGCTGCGTGCGATGGCCATAGCCCAGCTGGTTTCAATGCCGGCGCCTTGTGCGCCAGCTGTGATTTCCGCGGCATGTGGCAACGGGTAGCGCCGGTCCAGGTCGTCCCAGGCCTCAAGCTCGGCCAGCTGTCGAATGGCGGCGGCGTGCCAGCCACGTTCGTGGGCGAACGCCGCGGCCGCGGGGTAGTCGGCGACGGCCATGCTGCGAACGGCCCGTTGCCATTCGCTCTGTGCCCGCGCGCGCTGATCGACGGCGTCGAGTTCGACGGCGCGTTGTACCTCGAAGCGCGCGCTGATGGTGGCGAGCGCATCAGCACTCACAGCGAGCGTTTGCGGTTGCAGCGAGTAGGATTGGCCCAAGCGATCTGCAGCCAGGAAGCCGTGATACGAACGTTCCTGCGCCAGCGGCTCGAGCAGGCCGCGGCCGGCATCCACCTGCCCGGTCTTGATCAGCGCGACGGCTTCCCAGTAACGCCAACGCTCGCTGGCCTGGTCCTCAGCCGACATACGCGCGACCGTACGCACGACATCCGACCAGTCACCGACGCGCATGGCGGCCCGCGCGCGCCATTCCAGCGCCCGCGTGTCGGCCACGCTGTCGGGCAGGTTCGCGAGCAGGTCGCGCGCCTCAAGGTGGTAGTCCTGTGCGGTGGCCAGTGCGATGTGGCGTTCGAGCGCTGCCGAGCTCTCGTCTTCGAGGCCGGCGTTCGGTTTCAGTTGCTGCCAAAGCTGGCCTGCGAGCAACGGGTCACGAAGCGCCAGGCGTCGCAGGCCGTAGTCGATCTGTTCAGCCGAGTAGTTCTTCGCGCCCGCGCCCAGCACGCCGGCCGGGTCGCGTTGCATCCGGCGCCAGCGTGCTACGGCGCCCTGTGGGCCTGGGCCAATCAGGTCGGCGACGTAGGCGGCCAGCGAGAAGTTGCGCGCGTCGATGGCAAGCTCGAGCCGGTCACGCCGCGCGCGTGCGCCCAGCGTGCCGTCGTCGAGCAACACGTCAAACGAGGCGTCGCAATAGCGGTGCTGGCTCGACGGCACGCGCCAAAGCTTCTCGGCAAGCGCGATGGTTGCTCGGTCGCGTTGGCTGCCCTGGCCCGCGAGCTGTGCTTTGAGCTCGAGGCAGTCGAGTGCAGCGACACCAGCCGCTGCGTAGTGCTGCGCATAGAGACGGCGGTAGGCCGCCCATTGCTTCGTCGTGGCGAGGTGGATCGCGTAGCGGTAGCGCAAGCGGCGAATGGGCGGCAGCCCATCGTGCGCCGCCATGAACTGCTCGAGCGCCTCGGGCTTGGTCTGGTCGAGCCGTGCCGAGTACCAGGCCGCGCGCAGGTCAGCGGCCAGCGGATAGGTCTGGAGCGTGCGTTCCTCGTCGGCCGAGAGTGGCCAACGCCCGTCGAGCGCCTCGGGCCAGGCGCGCTCGAAGATGGCGCGGCCCGGTGGTTCTGCGTTTGAAGAAGCGGGAGCGAGGATCGCGCCCGTGGTCACAACGACCACGAGCGCTGCCCAGGCGGCGCATCGCTGCGAGCGCCGCGCGTGCGGCATCAGCGCGAGAACTTGAGCAGCAGGCGGCGGCCGTTGCGACGAATCTCGAGGTACATGGGGCGGGTGCCCGCATCGCCGACTTCACGGCGCAGGTCCTCGACGCCCGAAATGGCCTCGCGGTTCACGTGCGTGATGAGGTCGCCTTCGCGCAGGCCACCCGAGCCATCGGCCTCTGATGCGGGCGAATCGCTGGCCACGTCCGTGACGATGACGCCTGCGCCGTCGTCGGCGTCGCCAAAGGTCGCGCCGCGCAGACCCGGGCGGATCTCGCCCGCGTTGGCGATACGGCCGCTGCTCATTTCGTCGAGCGTGGCGTTGAACGTCTGCACTTTGCCTTCGCGCAGTGCGGTAATCGTCACCGCGTCGCCGCTGCGCATGAGGCCGATCGAGTTACGGAGCTCTGCAGCCGAGTCGACCTTGTCGCCGTTAACGGCCGTGATGATGTCGTTGATCTCGATACCCGCGCGTTCCGCGGCCGAACCCGGGCTGATGGACTGCACCAATGCGCCCGTGACGTTCTTAAGGCCCAGCGCGTCCGCGTTGGTCGGGTTCACGGTGTCGATAATCACACCGAGCAGGCCGCGTCGAACCTCGCCGTACTCAAGCAGCTGGCGCATGATGCTGCGCGCCATGTTCGACGGGATGGCGAAGCCGATGCCGACGTTGCCGCCGTTGCTCGAGATAATCGCGGAGTTAATGCCGACAAGCTCGCCGTTGAGGTTAACGAGCGCGCCACCCGAGTTGCCCGGGTTGATCGAGGCGTCCGTCTGAATGAAATCTTCGTAGCCGTCGCGGCTGATGCCACTGCGGCCCAGCGCGCTGACGATGCCCGAGGTCACGGTGTGGCTCAGTCCAAACGGGTTGCCGATAGCGATGACGAAGTCGCCCACGCGCGTGGCGTCGGAATCACCAAACGTAATGTCGGTCAGATCGTTTAAGTCTTCTTCGACAACTTTGAGTACGGCAACGTCGGTGCCTTCGTCAGAGCCAACAACCGTCGCGTTGATCGTGCGCTCGTCGACGAGCGTCACGACAATTTCCTCGGCGTTCGCGATGACGTGGTGGTTCGTCAGGATGTAACCGTTGTCAGCGTCGATGATGACGCCTGAACCGGCCGAACGCATGGGGCGCTGGTTTTGCCGGCGACCGAAAAAGTCACCGAGCGGGTCACCATTGCGAGCGCGCGATGAAGACCCCGACACCTGGATGTTGACCACGGCGGGTGACACCTCCTCAACCAGCGGCGCGAGGCTGGGCAGGGCCTGGCCATCCACGGCGGCGGGCAGCGCGGCGGGGGCCGGGGCTGCGGCAAAGGCAGCGGCAACGAGGGTCAGAGCGAGCGTCAGTTTCTTCATCGTGCGAAATCCTGGGGGGTTGTAGTTCCTGCGGTGACGTAGGCGGGCGCGAATAGGCCAGCGTACCCCAACTGGGACCGGCGCGGCGGTGCTCCGGTTC
>CALBPI010000078.1 GCA_937899415.1 uncultured Gammaproteobacteria bacterium
ACCTTTTATATTCTCCCCTATACTCCCCTGCCTCTAAAACTCGGCCTTGTTTTGCTTTTCCGCCACCTTAACCACCTTTTTATTCTTTAATGCCTTGATGTTGAGCTCCGTCGCTTCAAGAGAGCGACGGCCGCCCCGGCGGCGATACATCACGCGGCGACCCCTTTCGGATCACCCTGGCGCTCGGTGACGGCGTTCAGGAATTTCACCGATGCCATTTCCAGGCTGTCGACGATCTGATTCGTCTTGGTCTGGATGACGGTGTGCACGAGCAACAGCGGGATGGCGACCATAAGGCCAAACGCCGTCGTGTTCATCGCGATCGAGATACTGCCCGACAGCATGTCGGCCTTCTCTGCGGGGTTCGCGTTGGCCACCGCCGTAAATGCCTGGATCAGGCCGATAATCGTACCGAGCAGGCCCAGAAGCGTCGCGATGTTAGCGAACGTGGCCAGGTAGTGCGTGCGCTTCTCAAGCTTGGGCAGCACTTCCATGAGGCTCTCTTCCATGGCCTTTTCGATGTCGTCGCGACGACGTGCCGAACCGACACGGTAGAGGCCGTAGGTCATGATTTTGCCGATGGCCGACTTGGACTTGCTCGTGACGCTCACGGCCTGCTGGAAGTTGCCGGCCTTGAGATACGGCACGATCTTTTTCCACATGGCGCGGTTGCTGGCGCCCGTCATCGTCAGGTAGACGTAGCGTTCGATGGCGATGGCCATCCCAAGCCCGAAAACAAACAGGATCGGGTACATGAATTTCCCGCCCAGTTGAAAGAACTCAATAACTGCAGACATTGTCGTTTCCTCTGATTGACTGTCATTGCCCGCTCACAAGGCGGGCGCCTTCGAACGGCAGCGGTCAGGAGTCATCCCCATCGTTGCCGTGCAAATCTTCGTAGTAGCTGACCTGGCGCTTGAACACCTCGCGGTCCGCGGGTGCCAGCACTTCGTCAAGCAATGTGTTTACGGGTCGGCCCACAAGGTCGCCGAGATCCGACGACTTCCAGGGCACGATGTACAAGACCTGGGGCAACTCCTGGTTGCCCACGATCTGTGAGGTGCCCAGCGACAGGGAGTCGATGGCCTCACGCGAACGGGCGGGCTGCGCCGTGCTCGTATCGACCGCGGGCGACACGTCGTCTAGGTCAGCGGCGCTTGTGTCGACCGCCGGACCGATGTCCTCGGCAACGGGCGCGCTCGTGTCCACGGCAGGACCGATGTCATTAGCGTCCTGCGCACTGGCGCCTGCCGCGATCAACGCGGCAAACGTGAACGAGATCCATGCTGTGCGTCGTGCCATGGTCTGCCCTGCCTATTGTGCGACTCGCGCCGCACGCGTATTGCGCTCGATCCGGCGGCTGATGTCAGCGATCCAGCGCGACACCTGCTTGTCCTCGTCCGGTACGAGCTCCTGGTAACGCTGGTAGTGCTCCAGCGCCTGCTCATGACGTCCCAAATAGAGGTCAAGCAGGATTCCGAAGTTGAAGTGTGCCAACGCGTAGTCCGGCTTTACTGTGACGGCCTTCAAATATGCGGCCTCTGCTTCCCCGAACCGACCCGACTCTCTGTGCAAAATGCCGACTTCGTTCCATCCGGGCGCATAAGCGTCGTGAACGGCGAGCGTCGTCTCGAGCAACGCCAGGGCGTCCTCGTGGCGGTCGAGATTGCGATAGGCGATGGCCAGTGTGGTCGCCGCGCCCGGATACTGGGGGCCCAGTTCGACGACGGGCTCGAGCACCGATACCGCGCCTTCGTAGTCTTCGACGGACATGAGCGTCTGCGCGTCCGAGTAGCGTTTCGCGACGGCGTCAGGGATCTCACCCGTGGCCGCTGTCTTTCCCGCCGCCGCACCGCGGGCGGGTGCCGCCCGGTCGCCGCCTGGTGTGGCACAGCCTGTGACGAGCAGCACGAGCCCGATGGCGGGCCACAACGCGCGTCGCTTGTTCTTATTCGAGTAATGCGAGGAAGGGGTCACTGCGTTCTGCCTTTGCGTAGCGCGCCGGCATGAGATCTGCCAGTGCATCGAAACTCTTCTGCACCCACTCGTCGTAGATGCCCTCGGCCGCACGCTCTGCGTTGGCCGCGTAAATGTCGATGGCCTGTTCTTCAAACGGGAAGGCCTGTTCCTCAAGCAGGATGTCGTACTGCTCGAGCGCGAGCTCATCGAGATCGGCCGGGCGCTCACTGTTCATGAGATCGGCACTGAACACCTGGTAGAGCTCGGCAATGCGGTAGGTTGACGCGGTGGTCACTTCCGACACGCCGTAGTCAGCGGCGCGGCCGTAAGCGGCAAGCACCTGCTCCATCAGCGCACGTTTTCTGCCGAGGCTTTCCTTAAGGGGCGCCGTAATGCGCATTTGCGCGAACGACGCACGCAGCGGCTCTGTGAGCTCGAGCGTCGCGGTGGCCGCGAGGTAGCGGCTGCGGTCGCTGCGCGCAGCGCCCGCGTTCGCGTCCACACGCACGATGTCTTCTAGCCACTGCCGGCGTGCCGCCGCATCACCGGTTGCGGAGGCGATCTCCGAGAGCCGGAAGCGCGCTTCAAGCGCGGGATCAAACGGCTCCGGGTAACGCGCGATCACACGTTCGAGCGCACCGCGTTCCTCAGCGATCATGCCCGTGTCTTTGTAGAGCCCCGCCGCCTGCCAAAGCGCCTCTTCGCGCTCGGCCGGCGACATGGCCAGGTCATCCGAAATGCGTTCGAATTCCGAGGCGGCCGCGAGGCTGTCGCCCGTTTCGAGGTAACCGGCCGCCAGGCTGCGCGACACGTCGTCTGCGAATTCGCTGTCCGGGTAACGCGAGCGGAACGCTTCGAGTACCGGCGTCGCACGCGCCCACTGCCCCATCGAAATAAGTGCAGCAGCGGCGTCATACTCGGCCGTCTCGACAATGGGCGAATCGGGCACCACCGTGGCGATCCGCAGGAAATGGCCGACGGCCGCTTCCAGGTCGCCCACGTCGCGGGAAATCTCCGCCTGCTTGTAGATCGATGAGGCGATGCGCTCGCCAATCTCGCGACCCGTGTCGACGTCTTCGACCGGTGTGCGCGCCTGCAGCTGGTAGTAGGACTGCTCGGCTTCGCCGAAGCGGCCGAGATCAAACTGCGAATGCGCCACAACGGTCCACGCCGAACGTTCCAGTTCGGGGTCTGCCACTGCAGGCAACGCCGTTACACGGCCGGCAACCGTGATGGCCTCTTCAAATCGCGACTGCCCGAACAGGTCCTCGGCCGTCGACGTCATGACGGCAGCCACTTCGGGATGGTCGGGGAAGGTATCGGAGAATCGCAGCGAGCTCGTCAGACTGCGTTCGTGCCAGTCGGGACGTGCCTCAGTGGGCAGCGTCTCTTCATGCGCGCGGTAGGCCAGCAGTGCAGCGTAACCCGCCTCGGCCGCCTGCGCGTGCAGGCCGTAGTCGTAGGCTGTGCGCTCGTACTCGTCTGTGGCCTCGCCGAAGGCCTCGCTTTCGAAGAGGATCTCGGCAAGCAGGAAGTTCGTGCCCGCAGAATCGGGCTCACCCGGGAAGAAGGCCAGGTACTTGCGGTACCAGCGCGCGGCGGCGCGGTAGTCGTCGCGCACCTGGCGCGCAATACGCGTTTGTTTTTCGGCTTCCTCGACCTGCGCCACGACGGGCTCGGGGTTCTGCGCGCGTGCGTGATAGAACTGCGCGAGGTCCGTCAGGTTGGTTTTGAGCGCCGCCACGACATTCGGCAGTTCAGCCGCGTCGTTCTGTTGCCAGAACGCCGTGTCCATACCGTAGCGCTCAACGAAGGCCTGCTTGGCGTCGAGCACGCGGGTCGGGAAGCCGGCCTGCTTCCAGGATTCGATCACCGCCATCTCAAGCAGCGGAGAGCGCGGGTGCAGCGGCTCACGCTCGACGAAGGCCAGAAAGGCGCCTGCGGCGTCTTCATAACGTTCCTTGTCAACGTAAAGCGAACCCAGGTTGGCGTAGATCAGGTAGGCGTAGTCGGGCGCGCCAACACTGTCGAAGTAAGCATCGATGCTCTCCGGGCCATCCATGTACGAGAACGAGATCGACAACACGCGCAGCGTGTCCTCGACAAGCTCCCGGTCGGCACGGCGGGCATTGGGCGTGAAGCGCAACGTGCCGTCTTCGTCACTGCCCTCAAGCCGCAGTGCGAGCAGCGAGAAAAACGGGTCGAGGCTGTCTTCGTGCTCGGCAAGCTTGAACTGCGACCAGCCCAGCTTGTAGAGCGATTGCAGGTAGAAGTTACTCTCGGGGAAGTCATTGACGAGCGTCGAGTAGGCGAACTTGGCACCGTCGTAATCGCGGCGTACGAAGAGCATCTCGCCGCGCCGAAACTGCGCTTCCTCGAAGTGCACGGTATCGGGGTGCGTTGACACAAGCCGGTCCAGCGTCTCGAGCGCGGCCTCGATGTTGCCGCTCGACTCGTGCGCCCGCGCCAGCTGGTAGAGCACAAGGTCATTGCGGCCGTAGTTCGGGTAGCGCGCCAACAAGGCTTCGTAGAGCTCGACGGCACCGCCATAGTTCGACGACAGCATCACGGCCTGCATGTTCTCGCCAAGCTCGGCGGCCTCGGTGGCCTCAAGCTCGAGGTCGGCGAGGCGACGCATGGCTTCGGGCCCAAGATTCGGGTCGTCGCCCACGAGCTCGAGGAACATGCGGTAGTTCTGCCGTGCGAGCTCGCTCGAGTTGTCGATCGCCTGTTCTTCGGAGATCTCAACGTCCTCGCGGTCGAGCGCCTTGATGGTGTCGTCCTTGTCGGGCCCGCCGCCGAATGGCCAGAGCCAGCCCGAAATCATGAGTACGACGACGCCCTTCATTGCGCAGCCTCCGGCGACTCAGCGTCATTGCGCGCGGCTGTGGCACGGTCGTAAACGGCGGCCAGCGCAAAGCGTGCCTGCACCGTGTAGGTATCAAGGCGACGCTGCTGCTCGCGCAGGGCCTCGATGGCCAGCCCGTGAAGGTAGGCACGCTGGGCGGCCAGCGACAGTTCGAGATCGGCGATCTTGGCGTCGATGCGCGGTGAGAGCTGAATGACGCGGTGGTCGAAGTCGACGAGTCGCGAGGGTTCATTGATGCGCGTGTCGTCAACGGCAAGGCGCGCACGCTCGGCAAGCGCAATAGCACGCGTCGTCTCACGCAGCAGCTTGCGCTGGCGCCAGACGCGCGCGTCGAAGTCTTTTTCTGCGCGCCACTGCAGTACGCCGCGCATGAGTTCGAGTCGGCGTCTGGCATCGTCCACTTCAGGCGCGGACAGCGCGAACGTGGGGTGCTCGGCCGCGAGGTCGAGTTCTTCCACGAGCTGGCGTTCCCGTTTTGACGCCAGCGCAAACAGGTCTCGCTCGGATTCGATGCGGTTCAATCGCGCTTCAAGCTTCGCCTGACGTGCCCGAATCGCGTCGATGTCGGCCGCCTCAAGTCCGGCTTCGATGCGCGGCAGGCGCTCCGTGTAGCCGGCCTTGCGCGTGTCGATCATGGCCTGGAACACGCTGACCTTGTCTTTCCACTCGAGCAGGTTGTTGCGCAGCTCCAGCACGTCGCGGTAGTTCTTGAGCGCTTCCTGGAAGCGGTGCCCGGCCATGAGCAGGTAGAGGTAGCGGCTCTCGGTCGCATCGGGCATAGCATCAAGACGCCAGTACCAGCCGATGGCCTCGCTCTCGGCCGTGTTCTCGAGCAAGCGATTGATCATCTCACCCGACTCGATGCCGGCGATGGCATCTTCGATGCGCTGTTGTTCGTTGGCGAACGCGACGATCGCGTCCTCGTAGCGTGCCGCCGCCTGACGCGTCGCGTCGAGCTTGCCGAGCGCATAGGGCACCGCCAGCAGGGATTCCTGCACGGCCGCGTCCAGCAAATTGCGGTCGGAGAGTTCGGTCCAGGGCGTCAGCGCCGCGCGATAGTTGCCGCGATCGGAATCCGCCCAGCCCACACCCAGCAGCGCCTTGTTCGAGAACGGACCATTGAGTCGTACGCGCTGCAGAATCGGGCGCGCGCGCGCCGGCTGCTCGTTTTGTAGCCAGGTGTAGCCCAGCGCCACGTTAGCCTTGTCGCGCAGCCCCAGCATCTCGGGGCGGTCATCGGTCAGGCGACCCACGCGGTCAAGCCAGTTGGCGCCTTCGGCAAACTCACCTTTGCGAACGAGCGCGACGCCCAGGTTGAAGCGGGCGTAGTCCACCCAACCCGCAGGACCCCGCCAGCCGTCGAGCAGCTCGATCGCCTCATCGAAGCGCTCCTGCTCGATGTAGACCTGCGACTGCAGCATGCGTCGCTCGGGCTCGAGGTCCTTGGGAAGCTCATCACCGATGGACGCCAAGGCGTCTGCCGCGGCGTCAACGAAACCGCGCTGGTAACGAATCTTCGCAAGGAAGAACCAGGTGCGGTCGCGAACCTCGGGTGCCGTGTTGCCATCCAGCAGATTGCGGAAGATCTTGTGCGCCTCGTCGTGCTGGCCGTAGGACAGCGCCAGACCGCCACGCAGCAGCTCGGCTTCGTCGTCATGGTGCGTCAGCTGCTCGCGCTCCTGCGCGGCCGACAGTCGAACGATGGCCGAGAAGTAGTCGCCCTTGTAGAAATGAAACAGCACCTCGCCGTAGTGCGGGTCACGCACGACAACGGGGCCCGGACCGTCCTCATCCGCAGCAAGCGGCGGTGCGGCCAGCGCGCAAACGAGCGCGAGGGCTGTAAGGATGCGACGCGTCACTCCGGGGCTACTCCCATTCGGAGATAAAGAACTCGGGCTGCAGCTTGCTCTGCCGGTCCGAGATGCGAAGCTCCATGTACTTGGCGCCAAGTCCCTTCTCGAAGGTCAGCTCTGCGCCACGCTTGTAGTCGCGACCCTGCGGACCCGTGCCCGTGAAGAAAGCGACGATCTCGTGGTCACCAGACTTGAGATTGTCGACGTGGATGCGGTGTACGCCGCCACGAATCAGGGCTTCCACCTCGCGTTCCGAGTACAGATAGTTGGCCACTTCCTTGCCATCAATCTTCACCTGCACGGCGTCGAGGGCGAAGAAGTCACCGACGTCCATCGACACGAACAAGGCGACTTGTGAGTTGGCCGGGAACAGGAGTTCTTCCTCGAGCAGGAACAACTCGCGGTTGAGTGCGAGCACTTCCTTCTTGAGGTCGGCGACCTCACTGTCGAGGGCGCGCGCCATGTCATCGTCGGCTGCCGCCGGCACTGCGAGCAGCGCGACAGAAGCGAGGACACCAAACAATCGTTTCATCATGCGCTCCAGTCCGCGGGTCATTCGCGGAGCAGTTCGCGGACCTGTTCGAGGTACTTGTCCTCGTAGCCCGGCTTGTAACCCTTGTGCACGTAACGCACGACACCGTCACGGTCGAGCAGGATCGTGACGGGCATGGCGCTCACGTCGTACTGCTCACTGACCTTCTTGGTGGCGTCGAACACCACGGGAAACGTGACACCCAGCGCCTCGATCATTTCCTCAGCGCGACGCGGGTCGTCATCGATGTTCACGCCCAGCAGCGTGAAGCCGACGCGGTTGTAGCGTGAGTGCATTTCGTCAAGCAGCGGCATCTCTTCGCGGCACGGTCCGCACCACGTGGCCCAGAAGTTGATCATCACGACTTCGCCACGCAGATCCGACAACCGGACGTTCTCGCCCGCGGCATTCTTCAGCGCGAAATCGGGGGCCGACTTACCCGACAGTCCCGTCGACGCAAACGCCGTTGCGACCAGCAGAACGGCAGTGGCCGCAGCAGCAAAAACGCGGCGCAAGGTCCGCTCCAGGCTCGTGTTACGCATAACAGCTCCTCGTTAGCACAGCCCGCCGGCGAGCCTCTCGGGACTCGGGCCGGCGGTTTACGTAATGTTCGCAATCGCTCTCGCTAGGGGCCGTGATGGCTGTCACAGATAAGCGGGCGTCGCTCAAACGCCCGTTGCAGGGGCGTGTCCCTACCCTGTAATGAGCAAGTTATGTGCCAGCACGTTTCGGGGCTAAAACTGCAGGAAAAAGCGTGAGGCACCGCACGTTTTGTCGGCGATAGGCAACAGCTGAGCGGGCACCCGCGGGGAGCCTGCGCGGCTACTGCGGCCTGGCCTGTCGGCAGCCGGCGACAGGACTGACACAATGGGTCAGGCGGCAGGAATGACCTGTTTTGGTGCGCGGCCGGGCGGCGCGACGCTTACTGATTGGCTGGATCGAAGCCGCTCGAATAATGAACGGTGCGATCGGCATCGATAATGACCGCGTCAAATCCTTCCATGGTTTCGATAAGCGCGAGCCCGTCCAAGACACCCAGAACAAACACCGAAGTCGACAACGCGTCCGTCATTGTCCCCTCGGGTCCAACCACGGTGACGCTTTGCACTTCGTTGGCCGAGGTGCCCGTCGCGGGCGCGATGATGTGGTGGTAACGCACGTCGCCTTCATCGAAGTAACGCTCGTAGTCACCGGACGTCGAAATCGCCTCGTCGACAAGCGGCAGTCGGATAACAGCGATATCTTCTTCATTGCGCGGGTCCTGGATGCCGACGAGCCAGGGCTGACCGCGGCGGTCACCCAGCAGGCGCGAATCGCCGCCGGCGGTGACCGATGCGTGAGCCACACCCATGTCGCGAACCACGGCAACGGCCCGTTCCACAGCGTAGCCCTTGGCGATGCCACCCAGATTGATGCGAACACCTTCCTGTTTGAACGCGACGGTCTGATTGGCTTTGTCGAGCAGCACAAAGCGGTAATCAATGTTGTCGAGTTCACGCGCGATCGTGTCCGCATCAGGCTTCACGCCTTTGCGGAAATCATAGTGCTTACCCACGCTGTCATACGTTATGTCGAATCGCCCGTCGGTCATGGCTGAGACCTTCACGGCACGCTCGATGAGCCCGTACAGCTCCCCCCCTGCAGGTACCGGACCCAGGTGGGCCTCACGGTTGATCGCAGAGATGCGACTGTCTTCCATGTAGGTACTCATAAGTCGTTCGATGCGGGCGATTTCATCAATCGCCGCGCGCACGGCTGCTTCCCCTAAGTCGGCATCCTCATGCCACAAACGAACGCTGATGCGCGTGCCCATCAGGGCCTCCGTCGCACCGTGCCATTCGGCCTTTGCCGCGGCCATCGAACCCAGCATCAAAAAGGTAGCAAGTAGCGCCGCGAGGGGTCGCCGAGTATGCTTAAGGAATTGATTTTGCTGAGGAGACGAGCCCATGACGAATTTCCTGATTCTGCTGGCGGTCCTGGTCGGCATCGTATTTTTCGCGATCTCGATTTACAACCGACTCGTTAATGCACGCAACCGAGTCGGCAATGCGTTCGCCCAGATCGATGTGCAACTCACGCGCCGTTACGACCTCATTCCGAACCTCGTCGAGGCCGTCAAAGGCTACATGGCACACGAGCGTGAGACCCTGGAAGCCGTCATCAGTGCCCGAAATGCCGCCAAAGGTAGCCTCGATGCCGCCAAGGCCGACCCTTCGGACCCTGCTGCCATCGCCGGTCTGGGTGCCGCCGAAGGCCTGCTGCAGGGCGCATTGGGCCGTCTGTTCGCGCTCGCCGAGGCCTACCCGGACCTCAAGGCCAGCGAGAACATGATCCAGTTCCAGGAAGAGCTCACAACAACCGAGAACAAGGTGGCGTTCTCCCGTCAGGCCTTCAATGACGTAGTGCTCACTTACAACAACCTGCGTGAGAACTTCCCGAACAACATCCTGGCCGGCTTCTTCAGCTTCCAGGCCGCGAGCTACCTCGAGATCGAGTCCGAGGAGAAGCGCGCCGTCCCCGAGGTGTCGTTCACGAGCTGATTCCCAGCTAGCCGCCGGTACGTGCCGTGAATTTCTTCGAGGCGCAGGACCGCTCGCGCCGCAATTCGCGCAAGCTCGTCCTGCTGTTCGCCATCGCGACGATTGCGATCGCCAGCGCGATTGCCATCGTCGTCGAGTTCGCGTTCTTCCAGGTTGTGATCGAAGGCCAACCGGGGCCGTTCCAGTCGCCGGTTCGCATGCTGCTGGTGGCTGCGGGCGTGCTCGGGTTCATCTTCGCCGCAAGTGCGTTCCGGATCACGCAGCTCGCGGGCGGCGGCGCTCGCGTCGCGCAGGAGCTCGGCGGCACGCTGGTCTCCAGCGAAAGTAACGATATCGAGCGCCAACGGCTGCGTAATGTCGTCGAAGAAATGGCGATCGCCTCTGGTGTACCGGTGCCGCAGATCTTCGTGCTCGAAGAAGAATCGGGCATCAACGCCTTCGCCGCCGGATTTGGCAGCGCGGACGCAGCTGTCGCCGTAACGCGTGGCGCGCTCGAACAACTCGACCGCGCGCAACTGCAGGGCGTCATCGCGCACGAGTTCAGCCATATCCTGAACGGCGACATGCGTCTCAACATCCGACTCATCGGCGTGTTGTTCGGCATTCTGGCCATCGGCCAGATCGGGCGACTGCTGTTGCGCGCTGGCAGCGGCGGTCGCCACTCAAGCTTCAGAAGCCGCGACAGCAAGGGCCAGGCACCGTTTCTGGCCATCGGGCTCGCGCTGTTCCTGCTCGGCGCCATTGGCGTGTTCATGGCCCGGCTCATTCGCGCGGGCGTGTCGCGTCAACGGGAATACCTGGCCGACGCATCGGCCGTGCAGTTTACGCGCCAGACCGAGGGCATCGCGGGCGCACTGGCCAAGATCGGTGGACTCGACGCGGGCTCACGCATTCGGCGTGCCGACCCCGAAGAGGTCTCGCACATGTTGTTCGCCAATGGCGCGAAGAAGGCCTGGTTCCGCGCCATGGCCTCACACCCGCCGCTCGACAAGCGCATCGAGGCACTCGATCCGTCGCTTGCGAGACAGCTGGCGGCGCAGCCAACCACGGCAAGCCCCGCCCCGGAAACGTCCACCCTCGCGGGCGCGCCTGTATCTGCCCTGGCGGCCGGTGGCGCCGTTGCCGCGGAGTCGATTGCCGATCCCGAACGCGTCGGCCAACCTGGCGACGTCGAGATCGCGCTCGCCGCCGCGATCCGCGAGTCGCTACCCGCGCAGGTCTACGATGCGGCGCACTCAAGAGAGTGGGCCTTTTACCTGGCGCTGGCCATCGCCCTGGATGACCGCGCCACCTACCGTCGCCGCCAACTCAAGGCGCTCGCCCCGCGTATCGGTCGCGAGCGCTGCGAGCGTATCGCCGACTACGCCGATACCGTCGACGAGCTCGGTCCGCGCTTCTCACTGCCCGTGCTCGAGCTCTGTTTCCCGGCACTCAAGGAGCGGCCCGCGGGCCAGCTGCGATTCCTCATCGAGCTCGTCGACCTGATTCACGAGATTGTGCCGGACCGCGGCCTGCGATCATTCGCGTTTCGCCAGCTCTTGCTCGTGAGTCTCGATGCCAGCCTTGAGCCCGGCCGCAGCAGCCGGTTTCGGGCCACCCACTTCGGCAAGGCCGCCACGGCGCGCGCCGCCGTGGGGCTCATTCGGCTCATTGCCGATGAGGGCCATCAAGATAACGCCGAGGCGGATGCCGCCTTTGCACGTGGCACAGAACGACTGGGTCTCAAGCGCCCGCCCGCGCAGCAACGCGTCCAGCTCCACGAGGCCCCTGCCCTGCTTGAGCAGCTGCACGGGCTGATCGGGCGCGACCTTGGGCGCCTCGTGCCCGCGCTCATCGCTACCGTGTCGCACGACGGGCAAGTGACGGTCGACGAGGCGGAGCTCATGCGGCTCGTGTGTGCGGCACTCGACTGCCCGCTGCCGCCCATTATCGATGCGCCGCTAATTGCAGCGTTGCGCGTCCACGCAAAACCCGGGAACGACGCGACGCGCGAACTGTCATAATGCGACGGTTCCACCGTCGATGAGCGAGCACGCCATGCTGACAACCGCCCGCGCCCTGCTTTTGACCGCAGCAGCCTCCATGCTGCTGTTTCCCGCCGCCGCCCAGGCCCAGTCGAAGCTCGACGACCGCCTCGACCGTTCGGGCGCCGTACTCGAGGAGTTGCGGCGCATCCCGGAAGGCGCCATCCCGCCCGCCCTGCTCGACCGCGCCTACGCCGTGGCCATCCTGCCCGACATGATCAAACTCGGGGTCGGCGTGGCGGGTCGCCACGGCAAGGGTGTGCTGGCAGTGAGGGGCGAGACCGGCTGGAGCAATCCGGTCTTTATCAAGCTCACAGGCGGCAGCGTCGGCTGGCAGGCTGGCCTGCAGACTTCAGACATCGTGCTCGTGTTTACCAATGAGCGCGGCCTGCGCAATATCACCACGGGCAAGCTGACGCTCGGAGCGGACGCCTCGATCGCTGCAGGCCCCGTCGGGCGTAACGCATCAGCCGCGACGGACGGCCGGTTCCGCGCCGAGGTGTATTCCTACTCACGTGCACGGGGTCTGTTCGCGGGCATCGCCCTCGACGGCGCCGCGTTGCGCATCGATGACGCCGCCAACGCCACATTCTATGTCGCTCCGGGCATTACGGCAGACGGCATCCTCGCGGGCCCGGATGGCGATGTGCCCGATAGCGCCGTCAAGTTCATGCGCCAGCTGCCGGGGTCCGGTGTACTCGCGGTCGCCGAGGCATCAGCAGCGCCGTCGGAGGTCGCAGCAACGGTATCAAGTGCGCCGACGGAGGCACGCACCTTCGCCCTGGGCGAACGCGCCGCAGACGAAGACGACGCCAGCGACGAAGACTGATCCCTGCGGCGCCACGGCGTCGGCTATTATCGGCGGCACGTTGTCACGGAGCCGCGTGTGTCGCATCAGTCCCAGTTTATCCTGCTGACCCAGCGGCGCTTTGCGCCGTTCTTCGTGACCCAGTGCCTGGGGGCACTCAACGACAATATTCTCCGCAACGGGCTCGTCATGCTCGTCGCATTCAATTTGCTGCCAGGCGCCGGCGACAACGCGGATGAGTTTGCCAATGTCGTCGCGGCACTGTTCATCCTGCCGTTTGTCCTGTTCTCGGCCATCGCCGGCCAATTCGCCGACAAGTTCGACAAGTCGGGTCTCGTGCGTCGCGTCAAGGCGATGGAAATCGTGCTCATGCTCGGTGCCGCCGCGGCACTCACGGCAGACTCGGTCAACGCACTTATCGCACTCGTGTTCGCCATGGGCCTGCAGTCCACACTGTTCGGCCCCATCAAGTACGGCATCCTGCCGCAGCTCGTGAGTCGCGATGAGCTCGTGGGCGCCAACGGTCTGGTTGAGGGTGGCACCTACATCGCCATCATCATTGGGCTGTTGATCGGCGGCGTTATCGCGTCATCGCCTGAGCACGCGACGCTCACGCTGGCCGTCACCGTCATCGCCGTCGCGGTGATTGGCTGGTTCGCGTCCCTGTTCATCCCACCCGTGGCCGCCGCGGACCCGGAACTCAAGCTCAGCTACAACCTGGTGCGCGACACGATCGACGTGTGCCGCATCGCGGGTGAAGAGCGCAGCGTCTTTCTGTCGATCATGGGGCTGTCGTGGTTTTGGTCGCTGGGCCTTGTCGTGCTCGCACAAATCCCGGCGATGGGTGCATCGGTACTCAACGGCACCCCGCAGGTCGCCAATGCCCTGCTGATCTGCTTCGCAGTGGGTGTGACAGTCGGATCACTGGTCTGTGAACGCCTCTCGCGTCATACGATTGAGCTCGGTCTTGTGCCGCTGGGCGCCATAGGTCTGAGCGTATTCTCGCTCGACGTGTTCGTCATGTTTGCGGGCGGCGCACCGCGCGCACCCGTCGACGTCCCAACGTTTCTTGCAGATGCTGCGAACTGGCGCCTGCTGATCGACTTCACGCTCATCGGCGCCTCAGGTGGTCTGTTCAGCGTGCCGCTCTATGCGCTGCTGCAGGACAGGAGCCGACCGAGCCAGCGCGCGCGCGTCATTGCCGCCAACAACATCCTCAACAGTGTGTTCATGATCGTCGCGGCGATCTCGGCCGTAGGTTTCCTGCGCGCAGGCGTCAGCGTGCCCGGCATCTTTGCGGTGCTCGCGATCACCAACGCCGTGGTGGCGGTCTACATCTTCTGGCTGTTGCCCGAATTCGTGATGCGCTTTCTCGTCTGGATCCTCGTCAACGTCCTCTACCGCATTGAGGTCAAAGGCGCCGAACGCATCCCGCGCGAGGGACCCGCCCTGCTCGTCGCAAACCATGTCAGCTTCGTCGACGCGCTGCTTATCGGCGGCGCTGTCACACGCCCCACGCGCTTCGTCATGTACTACAAGATCTTTCAGATCCCGCTGCTGAGTTTCATTTTCAAAACCGCTCGTGCGATTCCCATCGCGGGCAGAAAGGAAAACCCGGAGCTTATGGCGGCCGCCTTCGAGCGCATTGATGAAGAACTCGCGGCCGGGCGCGTGGTGTGCATCTTTCCTGAGGGGGCGATCACACATGACGGTCTGATGCGAGACTTTCGGCCCGGCATGGAACGCATTCTTGAGCGCCGACCTGTGCCCGTCGTGCCCATCGGGCTTAACAACCTCTGGGGCAGTTGGTTCAGTCGCGAAGGCGGGGGCGCACTGCAAAAATGGCCGCGACGATTCCGCGCCCGCATCACAGTGGCCATCGGTGCGCCGATAGCAGCGGTCGACGCCACGGCCGCAACGGCACAGTCCGCCGTTGCCGCGTTACTCGAAACTGGGGACAGGAACTGAGCGGACCAACGGCGCCAGCAATCGCCAACGCGCCGCGAGTGCCGCAGACGATGCCGACAATTCCGGCATGTCGCGATAATCGAACCAGATTGTTGCCGGCACAGGCTCGTCGAGTCCGCGCAATAGCGTCACGCCCGATCCCCATGTATCGGTCAGTGCAAACCCGCTGTGACTCAGCATGTCGGCGGGCAACAGGCGCACGTCGCGAATAGCGAGGCTCACGCCACCCGCCCGCAATCGCACGAGCCAGTGACCCGCACGGACAATAACGTGTTGGCCGTCCGCGCTGAAGCGGAGTTCACGCACCTCGCCCGGCATCTCAATGGGCGTGCTGACCGCCTCGCCGCGCACGAGATCGATGAGCTGCAAGCGACGACCCTCAGCAGCCACAAGCCAGCGCCCGCCCGAGTCGGCCAGCGCCGAGCTTCCCGCAGGAATATCGATGCGTAGTGGCTCGAGCGCCACGGGTACGCCACCATCGACGGGCGGTTGCTGATACAGCTGGCCATCAACGTCACTAACGACCCAGCCGTCGTCGCGCGCCGCCACGGCTGTCAGCGGCACATCCCTGAGTTCGCGCGAGAGCTGCTGGCCCGTGTTTGTGGCGTAGACCGCAATAGACTGCCGTCGCAACAGCAAGAACCGCGTTCCGTCCTGCGCGAATCGCGCATCAATGACATCGCGACCGGCGCGACCGATGAAGTCAAAGAACTGTCCGTTGCGCACATCGCGTACGCGAAACAGCCCCGAGGGCTCGACACTCACGGCATAACGTCCGTCCCGCGACATGCGCACGATGCTGGGCGCCGCGGCATGCGCCACGCTCATGACGCTTGCCTCGAGGTCCGCGAGCTCGGGCATGCCAGCATCCAGTCGCAGCACCGTGAAGGCATCACGTGCGTCGGCAAATGCGATGGCGCGCCCATCATCGGACAGCCAGGCACGCTGCACGTTGTTGGCGCCCGTTGGCAAGGCCTCAAGCCGCGGCCGCCACAGTGTGGCGATGCCCCGTGATGCGTCAGCCACGACGGCCAGGTTGTCACGCACGCGGAGCACCGCGGCGACGCCATCGCCCACGCCCAGCAGTGGTAGCGAACGATCGCGCCGCTCGACAAAGTCGTGCACACGAAAACCGTCGCGCGGCGAACCCAGAAGGCTCAGGCCTGATTGCGGGTCTTCCACCATGCTCCAGTTGGCACCACCGCCCCAGCGCTCTGGCGGCGCATCGTCGGCAAACCGCCAGGCGAGCATGCCGCCACCGGCGAGTTTGGCAAGCACATGTGTTTCAGTAGGCGAGAAGCGCAGTTCGCGCACCTCGGCATCCACGGGCAGCGTCGCAACAGGCGCGCCACCGCCGGCACGCCACACACGCAACGTGCGGTCCACATCTGCCGTGACCACGAGGCTACCCTCATCCGATACGCGCACGTGTTCGTGACCGATACCCGCATCCAGCGTCGTAATCAAGGCGTCATTCGCCAGGTCGAGGATAAACAGCCGCGCATCACGTTCGGCTTCCTGCGCCGCCACCCAGCGACCATTCACCGACGGCCACGCCGCGACAACAGGGCGTTGCAGGCTTCGCCGCTCGACGCGCGCCCCGTCCACAAGACGCCGTGTCGACAGACTCACGCCATCGATGAGCAATACCTCGCGGTCGTCACTCACAAGACCCAGCAAGCGGGTCCCCGCGGAAACCGCAAAACTCGCCTGCACAGAATCACCACGCAAGTCCCAGACCGCAGCACGATTGCCCTCCGTCGCGGGCCACGCGATTGCGCGATCGCCGGCCCGGTCGAGCACCACCTGCTCCGCCACAGCAGGCTCTGGATCAGGCAAAGCGACACTGGCCAGCGGTTCGATGGGTGCCACAGCGCCCAACGTGACCTCCCCCACACTGCCGGATATGCCCCGCTCAACGTCAGTGAGCGCCACGGTCCAGATACCGGCGGGGATGGCGCCGTCGAGTCCCGCAGCGTCCGTCAAGGCGTACTCACGCCGTGAGCCGCTTGCGGCAGCCGCTGCAGGTGCGAGCGTGACCTGATCGCCCGCGGGCGTCGTAATGACAACCTCGATGTCGGTCGGTCTTGGGTGCGTCGAGTTGAGTAACAGCGCAGGCAATTGACCCCGCCGCTGCACGGGCAACTCAAATCGCAGCACCACCGACTGCGTCGCCAGGGCAAGCGGCGACTTCTCGCTCACCGGCGCAACGCGCGCCTGTCCCCGGGGACGCGCCCAGGTGCGCAATGCTGTGCCACTGCGCGTCACGAAGCGACCGTCTCTGGGTCGGTATGTCATCGCATCGAACGGCGCGCCGGTCGCCAGCACGCCGGTCAGTTCTGGCAGGTCGCTGCCGAGCAGCCCCGCCAGTCTGCGACGTACAGCACTGTCGCCGTATTCCAGCGCCGCTATCGCCGACAGTACGGCGCCGGGACGGTCCCCGCGACGCTCGGCGCTCGCAAGCTGGCGCCGCCAGAAGGCCATGCGCGCTGTGCGTGCCTGCGCCGCCGCATCGAGCCGGGTTTCGAGTGGCACTGCGAAACGTTCAAGCGCTTCGGGCGTTTGGGCCTGCTGCGCACGCTGCGAGAGCACGGCCGTCGCCGTGCGTTGCGCTGTACCCGCGTAACCGGGCCACCAGGCCAGGTCGTCATGTGCGGCCATGACCTGTTCCGCCGTCGCGCCGGGCGCCGTCATGTCAGCGACATGCCCTTTAGGCAGGTGCACGCGGTAGGCGGCCTGCAAGATCACGAGCGCGGCGATAAGCACCGCCGCCTTGACCAGCCCCTCGATACGAATGGGCATGAGGCGGTTGGCCCAGCCTGCATCGAAGTAGTGCCGCGCCAGGCGGCTGCCCGGCAGCAGGAACCCGTCGGGCGACAGCGCCACGGCGCCCGCACGAAGCAACCGATCGTGCGCTTCCGATCGGCCGTCGAGCAGTACGCGACGCCCCTTGGCGACGCGGCCCATGGTTACGAGGACCTGATCACGGGTACGTCTGGCGACACTTGTGAGACAGCGCTCGATCGCGTTGAGCACCATCTGCATCTGTCGATCGCGGCCCGACTCGATTCGCGCGGCGACCAGCCGGTCGATGACGCCCACGACGCCGGCCTCGGTGTCTTCCCTGGCGAGCGCCTGGGCTACGCATTGCGTCAGCGCCGGGTGTCCGGCCACCCAGTCGTAGATGCGCTGCATGGCAAGCTCGGCGCTCGACCGCGGCAGGCCCAGCGCCGGCCCTAGTCGCAGCGTCTCCGCGAGCGTGAACGGCGGAACCACCACCTCATTGGCAACCGCAAACGGAAACGACTCCGACGATTCCCGCCCGAACTGATCGACGCCCGTCCCGATCAGCATGGCCCGAAGGCGGATCATCTCGGGGTCGGTGGTGCGCGCGTCAAAGGCCAGGCGCAAGCCCTGCAAGAACAACTCGCCCTGCGGCAGGGTGTCCAGCAGATGAATGTCGTCAAAGAGGAGCGCGAGCTCCCGCCCGGGTGCTGCGATCACAAATTCGCGGAACAGCTCGAGCAGCCGCTGTGGGGGCGCGAGCATTGCGTTTTCCGACCACCAGGACTGCAGGTCGAAGCCACTGCGCAATTGACGGGCCAGCCGGAACGCTACCGCATAGTACCAACGCGCCGCGTCGTCCTGGCTGTCGCGCTGCGCGATCTGCGAGAAGTCGATGAGCGCGACCTGCATGCCTGCCTCTCGCAGGCGCTCGGCAACTCGCAAGGCCAGGCTCGTCTTTCCCGTGCCGGGCGCACCGACTAGATTGACCCACCGACCGTCATCGAGCAGGTCGTCGACCCGTTTGTCGATGGCACGGCGAACATAGCCGGGGCGATCGGGCGGCAATGGCCCACCGGCATGAAAGAAATTCGGTCGGGCGCTGCGCGTCGTGGCGCCCGTATTGCCTGCAGTGTCGCCCATCACGTGTCCCCTGCTCGGCAGTGTAGCAGCGCGCTTCGCCGTGGCGCTTGCCGCAGTCCCGGGCGCCGCTCAAAATGAGACGATGGTCACGGATGAATCCTCGCAACGGCAACGGCTTAAGTCAGACACCTTCGGTGCGATCTGGCGTGTGGGCACGGGCGCGGACACGCGAATCCAGCGCGACCTGTCGAGTGCGCGACCCTGGGCAGCCTGGCTGGCCCGCCGCCTGGCCCTGCGCGAAGCGCGTGCGCTCGGCCGATTGCGCGGCCAGCGCGGGTTTCCGCAACTCTACGCCGTGCAACGCGACGGTCTCACACGCAGTTTTCTCGAGGGCCAACCGATGTTCGAAGCGCGCCCAACCGATGTGGACTGGTTCATCGACGCACTGCGTCTCCTGCGCCGCATGCATCGGGCTGGCGTCACCCACAACGACCTGGCCAAGGAACCCAACTGGCTTGTCACCGACGATGGCCGCGCCGCTATTGTCGATTTCCAACTGGCAAGCACATTCAAGAAACGCAGCCGCTGGTTTCGCGTACTGGCACATGACGACCTGCGCCATCTGCTCAAGCACAAACGCACCTACCGGCCCGAAGCACTTACGGCGCGGCAGCGCCGGATCCTCGCAACACCTGCCTGGCCCAGTCGCGTTTGGCGCGCCACGGGCAAGCCCGTTTACCTCTTCATCACGCGCCGCCTGCTCAACTGGTCGGACCGTGAGGGTGCCGCGGACCGCGGGCGCGACTGATCGCGCGTCACGTCTTTGCGCCGTATACTGGGTGCGTTTGATTCGTGCCGATACCTGCCATGAGCGACTTCTTCTGCCACCCGCACAACGTCGTCGATGCCGCCCGCATCGATGCAGATCGCCCGTGGGGCATACGCGTCACGGCGCCGAGCACGGACCCATTCAACAAGCTCGTCGGCGGCGACTGGTCACGTGAACACTGGTTCATCGACGCCGCAAGCCGTGACGCCGCGTTCGATCAGATGCGCGACCGCCACGGGTTCTACCGCATCGGCGATGACCCCAGCATCGTTCTCGAGAAGATCGACCCGAGCTAGCGCGCGTCAGCGCAGGGTGTTGGTGATCGCGGCACCCAGGAACAGATAGACCGTCGTCTCACCGTTCTCACCAAATCCGGTACCCAGAAACATCGGACCGATCAGCGTATCGAGTCTGGCGTAGATGCTGCCGTTCATGATGAGGTCGTTGGCGGACACGTCATCGCGTGTTGGCCAGACGTTGCCCGCCTCAAGCGAGGCCCCCAGGTACCAGGGCAGGTCGAACACGCCGCCGCCCGATTCACCGAGCCGACGCTGCAGGACGGCACGACCCACAAAGCAGTGCGGACCGGAGATTGCGCCCGTGTCCAGGCCTGACAGATTCAGAAAGCCGCCGAGCTCGGTAAACGCCTGGACCAGGTCATCGGCATCGTCTGTGGTCGTGAAATCCGCCCCCAGTAGCAACGTGTAGCGCCCCCAGGTATTGAAGTTCGCCCAGGAGCCGATGAGTTGCTCGTAGTTGCGCGCGGCACCGAGCCCCGCGCGCTCGAAGTCGAGGCGCGTCTCAAAACGCGTACCCGTCGTGGGCAAGACCGTGTCATCGAGCGTGTCGAAACCGAAGCTCGCGCGGTAGCCCCCGGTGTCAACGTCGATGTTCTCCAGGGTAGGCGCGCCAATCTTGACGCGCGCGTTTACCGAACCGCGGAAGATCCCGAGACGCACCTCCCCCCAGTTGGAAATCTCGCGACCCGCAAACAGGCCGAGTTCGCCCGTGGAGAGTCGGTAGCGCCCGATGCGGTCGTCGCCCTCGAAGACATCGATATTGCGTTGCTCGAGCGTGAGCTGGGGTGCTACGAAGTAGCGCAGGTTGAAGTCCAGCGGCTGGTAGAACTCGCTCTCGAAGGCGAATCGCGTGCCGAAGGTCGCATCATTGCGCCACTCGGCGCCAAGCCGGTTGATCGCCGTACGCAGGTACCGTGCCGAAATGACGATATTGCCGGAGCCTTCGAAGTCTTCCTCGACGCCGAGTCCAAACCGCAGATACCCCGGCCCCCAGGACTTGGCCTGGGCGTCAATCACGATGCCGGCCCCGTCGTCCGATTCGACCCACTGATAACCGACGCGCTCGAACAAGCCCAGACCGTAAATGCGACCCAGATCATCTCTAAGCTGCTCGATCGACAACGGCGCGCCGGGCTGCGTGCCGAGCCGCGTTTCGATGACCCGCGGCGACACGTCGGCGTCTGTTTCAACCCGAACGAACTCGGGGATCTTTGGCGGGCCGGCGACACGCGCGGCACGAGTATCCCGCCGCGCCTGGCAGACCGCGGGTGACGCCGCCAGGGCCTGGAGCGCCTCGCGTTGCGACTGCGCCGTGTCGTAGCCGATTTCAATGGCTTCCAGAGTGCGGTCAAATGCGGTCGACGCCAGCAGCCCGAGCTCGGGCTTGATGTAGACATCGCCCGAATCCAGTTGCTCCCGCTGGCGCTGGGTCTCCCGCGTGATGAGAATGCTGAGTGCCTGATCTGCGATGGACACGGCGCTGCCAAGTTGCTCGGGCGGCAGCAGCGGAAACCCGACATCGACCGCGATGATGCGGGTCTTGCCGAATGTCTCACGCGCCGCCTCGACGGGGAGGTTCATCGCGAGACCACCATCCACGAGCAAGCGTGACTCGCGTTCAATCGGTGCAAATACGCCGGGCGCCGACATGCTCGCCTGCATGGCGGTGACCACATCGCCCGTGCCCATCACGACCGTCTCGCCCGTGTACAAATCGGCCGCGACCGCGCGATACGGCGTCGGCAGGTCATCGAAGTCATCGACGGTGGACACGGCGATGGCATTCTCACGCAGGTACAAGGCCAGCTTCTGGGCCTGCACAAGGCCCGCGGGAAGCCGCAGGGACCCATCGCGCACGCCGACCTCGAAAGGCACGAGGAAGCCGTCATCATCACGCTTGCGCCGGTAGGTCAGCTGGGAGCGGCGCGGGTTATCGACAAAGGCGTCGTTCCAGTCGATACCGCGAATCACTGCTTCGAGCGCATCAGGCTCCAGCCCCGCCGCATAGAGTCCGCCCACCACGGCGCCCATACTCGTGCCAACGACGGCGTCCACAGGCACGCAAAGCTCGTCGAGCAGGCGCAGCACACCCACATGCGCGGCCCCGCGCGCGCCCCCGCCGGACAACACAACCACGATGCGCTCGCGCTCACCAGTCGCGGGCACCTCATCCGCTGCCGCCACGGCGGCCCACAGGAGGCTGACAATGATCGTCGCGCAGGCGATTCGGCTCATGCGCGCGAGTATAGGTGCGGTGGCCCGGCCACCGCCAATCAGGGATAATCGCCCACTGGGACAACATGCATTCAACACGGGCCCGGTGGGCCTAATTCGGGGGAACCAATATGTCCGAGCCTGTCATCACGCCACCCGAGGGCGGCGAGAAGATCACCATTTCCAACGGCAAGCTGCAGGTGCCGGACACACCCATCGTGCCGTACATCGAAGGCGACGGTACGGGCCCCGATATCTGGCGTGCGACGGTACGTGTGCTCGACGCCGCAGTTGAGAAATCCTACAGCGGCAAACGCCAGATCAAATGGGTCGAGATCTTCGCGGGCCAGAAGGCCAACGACACCTACAACACGTGGCTGCCTGAGTCGACGGTGCAGGCCTGCCGTGACTACCTCGTCTCGATCAAGGGGCCGTTGACCACTCCCATCGGCGGCGGCATCCGCTCGCTCAACGTGGCACTGCGCCAGATGCTCGACCTCTACGTTTGCCTGCGCCCCGTGCGCTGGTTCAACGGTGTGCCCTCGCCCGTGCGCAAACCGGGCGAGGTCGACATGGCGATCTTCCGCGAGAACACGGAGGACATTTACGCGGGTATCGAGTTCGAGGAAGGCTCCGAGTCGAACCAGCGTTTCCTCGAGCTGTTCAAGGAGAACTTCCCGGCCGAGTACGGCAAGATCCGCTTCCCCGAGACGAGTGGCATCGGCCTAAAGCCCGTGTCGTCCGAGGGTACCGAGCGACTCGTGCGCGCAGCGATCGAATACGCCATCGCCAACGGCCGCAAGAGCGTGACCTTCGTGCACAAGGGCAACATCATGAAGTTCACGGAGGGCGCGTTCCGCAACTGGGGCTACGCGCTGGCTGAGCGCGACTACGCCGACCACACCTACACCTGGGACCAGTACGACCGCACGCAGGCTGAGTACGGCACCGAGGCGGCGAACAAGGAACAGGACGCCGCGCTGGCTTCGGGCAAGGTTCTCGTCAAGGACGCCATCGCCGACATTACGCTGCAGCAGGTGCTGACGCGCCCGAAAGAATTCGACGTGCTGGCCACGATGAACCTCAACGGGGACTACCTCTCCGACGCGCTCGCGGCGCAGGTGGGCGGTATCGGTATCGCGCCCGGCGGCAACATCAACTACGACACGGGCCACGCCGTATTTGAAGCCACCCACGGTACGGCGCCCAAGTACGCCAACCTCGACAAGGTAAACCCGGGCTCGCTGATCCTGTCGGGTGAGATGATGCTGCGCTACATGGGCTGGACCGAGGCGGCCGACGCCATCATCGGCGCCATGGACGCCACCATCGCGCAGAAGACCGTCACTTACGACTTCGCACGTCTCATGGAAGGCGCCAACGAGGTCAAGTGCTCGGAGTTCGCCAACCATATGATTGAGAACATGTAACGCGCATGCCCAGTGGCGACTCGATGAAGCGCGTCACGCAGTCACTCGTCAGGGAACTGACCCTGACGCTGCGTGACGCGTTTATCGACTACAACACCCGGTTCGGGCAGATCACACGGCGCGCCAAGCGTCGTTTCGAGCAACGCGACTGGTCAGCAGGCCGCGTTGACGCCGTTGAGCGTATCGACCTCTACGAGAAATGCGTGGCGGCGGCCGTCGCGGAAGTGGCTGAGCTCACGCGGAACTGCGAAGACCCGCAACAGCTCTTGCACCAGGCGCGCGAGAGTTATGCGCGCGAGATTTCGGGCTACCCCGACCCCGAGTTCTTCAAGACGTTCTTCAATTCCGTCACGCGGCGTATCTTCAAGACGGTCGGCGTCGATGCCGAGGTGGAATTCGTCGCGGCCGAAGTGCGCCCCACGGAATACACGAAGAACCAGCTCGACAGCCGCGTCTATCGCAACCGGGGCGCCCTGCGCTACCTGTTTGATGAGGCGTTGACGGACTACTCCTTCGGCGTACGCTGGCGCGACGTCGAGCGCACCATCCGCTGGATGACGGCCGAGATCGACGCCTACACGGCGAGCCTCGGGCCCATGGCCAAGGTCGTTTCCGTGGAGCTTATGGAGACCGTGTTCTACCGCAGCACGCGGGCCTATCTCGTGGGGCGCATCGAGGGCAACGACTGGGTCTCGCCGCTCGTCATCGCGCTCAAAAACTCCGACGAGGGCATCTTCGCCGACGCCGTGATCCTGTCCGAGAACGACGTCAGCATGTTGTTCGGCTTCACGCGCAGCTATTTCCACGCCGATGTGTCTCGCGTGAGCACGGCCGTTGCCTTCGTGAAATCGATCCTGCCCGGAAAACCTGTTGCCGAGATTTACACGGTCCTGGGTCGCGCCAAGCAGGGCAAGACGGAACGCTTCCGCAGCCTCGACCTGCACATGCAGAACTCGACCGACAAGTTTGTCTTCGCGCGCGGCGACAAGGGCATGGTCATGGAGGTGTTCACGCTGCCGTCGATCCCGCTCGTGTTCAAGCTCATTCGCGACAAGTTCGCCTACCCCAAAGACATCGTGCGCCAGGACGTTCTCGACAAGTACCGGCTCGTCTTCCACCACGACCGCGCCGGCCGCCTTATCGACGCGCAGGAGTTTCGGCGCCTCGAGTTCGATCGCGACCGTTTCGAAGACGACTTGCTGGAGTCCCTGCTCACCAGCTGCTCGCAAACCTGTGTCCTGGAGGGCGACAAGCTCGTCATCAAGCACAGCTACCTGGAGCGCCGACTGGCACCGCTCAACCTCTACCTGCAAGAGGCAGAGCCGGACCAGGTCCGCGCTGCGGCCATCGACTACGGCCAGGCGATTCGCGATCTCGCATTCAGCAACATTTTCGCAGGCGACCTGCTGCTCAAGAACTTCGGGGTGACCCGCCACGGCCGCGTGATCTTCTATGACTACGACGAGCTGTGCCTGGTGACGGAGTGCAACTTCCGTCGCCTGCCCGAAGCCCGCGACGACGTCGACGAAATGCGCAGCGGCGCCTGGTTTTACGTCGGCCCCGACGACATCTTCCCCGAGCAGTTCGTACGCTTCCTGGGCTTCCGCGACGACGCCCGCGAGGCCTTCCTCGAACACCACGGCGACCTGCTCGACCCCGACTTCTGGATTCGCCTCAAGCGTCGCCTCGAAACGGGCCAGTCCCCCGAAGTCATTCCCTACCAACCCAAACAGTGGAGCGAGGTCGCCGGCCCAGGGCACTTTGTGACGCGGTAACCGCAACGCCGTCCTCGCGAGGTGACGCGTAACGTCATTGCGAGCCTGCGCAGCAGGCGCGGCAACCTCTCCACACCTTCGCAGGGTAAAACGATCGCTCCACTCCGCCATCCCGCCGGGTCGGAGGGGTTTGCCGGACGCGCTCAAGTACATCCCTGTATCGCTCGCGGGGCGACGTCCTGTCGCCCAACGGTCCGTCAAACCCCTCCGCCCCGACAGGGTGGCTGCCTCACCTGGTGCGGTGAGCTCACAAGGTTCTGTCGAGGCAGCCTGTCTGTGCCGCCGATGGGTGTTGGCGGGATGTCGAGCAGCAGGGATGTCGCTCGCCAAGCGATCCATGGATGGACTCGAGCGTTCCCGACAACA
>CALBPI010000079.1 GCA_937899415.1 uncultured Gammaproteobacteria bacterium
GGTCCGAGATTCGGATTCTAGCTGATGCTGTCTCGGACGTTTCGGCATAGCCTCTCAAGAACCTACGTATAAGTATCAATCGAACCTTGTAACCAGTCCTAGCAGCATAGCGACAAACACGATCGATCGATACAGAGAGCACCCATCGATCCAAATGACAACTGCGGTCAGAAGTCGGTGAGACTTCATGAGAAATTCCGTTCCAAGTATCCGCGTTCAAGAAATAGGGAGCGAGTACTTGCGCGTCCTCAATCTATATTCACCCTTTTTCTGATTCAGGAAAGTCGGAGTTCGCAACTGCGATGCCGAACCCATGGTTGTATGTGAGGCAATGTTCAGAGTTCCAGGCTAGTGTAGATTGAGTCGATCTCTTCATCTTGAATACACAGGTACGCTAGCGTTTGCTGCTGGCTCGCATGCCCGAATGCCTGCATCAAGAGTGGAATAGGGGTGTCTTGCTTTGTTCGCTGCATATAGCCCCAAGTCTTTCTGAGCGTATGGCTCCCGTAGTTGCCTTTGCAGGTTGCCTTCCGGCACCAATCCTTCACTAGGTTATTGAGGTACGGCACCGTCAGTGGCTTGCTCGGATCCTTGCCTGCGAACAAGTACGAATCATCATCCACCCAGGTCAGGTTCTTCATTTGCAAGGCCTTGCGATCAAGATGCTCCAGAAGCGCCTGAATTGCCACGACAGAGCCGTTGTTCAGTGTAACGGCTCGATACTTTTTGGTTTTTTTCTGTTTGACCTCGAGCCTGTCACCGGCTTTTAGATGACGCACCTGGCCGAGCTGGATCGACAAAAGCTCGGACGCACGGTATGCGGTGTTAATCCCTACAACGAAGATCGCGAAGTTTCGAGGGGAGGGCGCCAGTGCCTTCTTGATTTTGTTTATCGCATTTACTGTCCGAATCGGCTCGACCTTGATCGTGTCACCGAGTTTTGGGTGATTCGGGTTGGGGTTCGAGGTCGAAATCTCAGGATTCAGCATTTCATTAACTTTTCAGCGATTTCTTGCAAAACTTAAGCAAAAATATCCCGATAGGGGCACCTAAGGTACTTCTGAATTGCCAGTAAAGTCAATAATAACAATGGGTTAAAGCTCCCCAATTATTCTTAACTTTTGTGTAATAGTTGGGCAGTCGTATGCTCACTGTTTGTCCGGCCGGACACGATTCCGGCGGCCGGCTCAAATGGTCGGGCCGACTTGGAGCCAAGTTCCGGCAATTATGTTTTTTAGCCGTAAGGCGCTAATTGCGGGCAAGCGGCGATTTCCCAGAAATTGGGGCGTCGCTATCGACAATCATTCGAGCGGACGATGCGAGGCCAGGTTGCTGCACAGCGACAGTGCTTGATGCGCGGCTGCTCGTCGTCTAGCGGTATCTAAGCGGTGATGCGGGTGGGACGACAAGATTCATGTTGGGTGACACTGGATACCGCATATACGGATTCCGCTTGACCGGATTCCGCCGGACCGGATACCGCTTGGCCGGATACCGCTTGGCCGGATACCGCTTGACCGGAATCCGGTTAAACGGAGTCCGGCATGTTAGATCTTGCCGTGCTTACATTCGTCGCGGTTCGAATCTCCGGAGAACTAATCAGCTGTCGTCGTCCGAGGATTCTGGCGCCTCTAGCTGTTCGCAGTTGATGCGAGGTAGGACCCGTTCGGAAATTTTCTTTATTACGATTTCCGTGTTCGCAAATTTGCTTTACGGGTGGGGGCTCAATTGCGCGATTGTTCGGAAATCTGTTTTACAGGCCACCTACAACTAGGTGCCGATTTGTAGCTCCTAATGCGCGTTGCGGCAAATGTCGCATAATATATATTATGTTAAATAACATGTCAGAGTACTGATAATCCAAGAAAGCCTTCCTGGGATCGTTGGCTCCTACGGTTCCCTTCTACCCTCGGGCTTCCCGGTCCGACCGATGCTTGCTTAGGGTGTTACCTGCGTACAAAGACTGATACCCGGCTCCGCACGGCAGATGTCGGGCGCGCCGCGAACTTTCCAATAGTCAAAGTAGCCGAGTCTTGTGACGAGCTCTGCAAATCTCGGTGTTGCGCGCGCGGCGCCTCCAGACGGATAAAACAGAACGACCGACGTGTCGAACACACCGTCGGCTGTTTCGAGGTCCAGGACCTCGAGCGCCGCGTCCGGCAATTCGGCTTGCTCAAGCATGTAGAACGCGAGCCAGGCTGGAAACCCCTCTCGATGCGCAGTGACGAGCTCGTCGCCGAAACGCTCCGCGCCAGGTCTCGACGGATCGCTCAGGTACTCCACGTAGCGCGTCATGATGGGCTTAAAGGGCACCAGCGGCGTCTGATCAATCCAGGCCGTCGCGCCGTCGTAGTCGCCCGATTCCGTCATCGTGAACCAGCGACCGACCCAGACAACGGGCGTCTCGACACCGAGATCGAACCAGAGATAGTCGAGACGCGTGCGGCTCAGCTCATCGCGCCCGAGCGTCTTATCGTTCATTGCGATTTCGGTGAGGATCGGCGGCGAGTTCGGGTCCAGAGCCAGGGCGGAACGGGTCATCGCATCCGCTTGGTCCATCATGCCGAGTTCGCGATATAGCCCTGCCAGCCACAGCATCAAAGTCGTGTTCTCCGGGCTTTCCGCGAGCGCCTCGGTGTAGATCCGTTCCGCGTCGAGCCAGAGGCCGCGACGCTGCGCCACGCTCGCCATCACGGAGCGCGGTTCGGCGAGCGATGGGTCCAACTGCGCCGCTCGATCGGCAGCGAGCAACGCCTCATCGATCGCGTCATCCGCAGATATATCGCTGTTGTAAGTGGGATAGGTCAGCCAAGCCAGGGCCAATGCCGACCAGGCTTCGGCGAATGTCTCGTCGCGCTCCACCGCCTCGGTCAGCAACCTAATCGCCCGGGCATTGGGTACTTCACCGCGTTGGCGCCAAAGCGCTGTTCCACGTTCGTAAAGATCGGCCGCAAGCGGATCGGCGGTGAGAGTCGCAACGGGCTCGGTTGGCGCCACTGGCTGGCGCAAGAACAAGCCGCCAACGAGCCCGATCACCAGACCGACCGCGAGCACGATCGCGACGGTGCGGCCCCGCGTTGAGCTGTTGTCAGAGTTTGCGGAAGAAGCCGGATGGCTTGACCGCGACGCGACCCAGGCGTCGAGCTCTGATGGCAGCGCATAAATCGTGCTGCGACGCTCATGTAGCTGGCGGTGGACCGGCAGCTGCTCCTCACGCTCCCAGCGCCGCGCCGTGCGCTCGCTGCAGCGGAGGTGATTCGCAATCCGTTTCCAGCCAACAAGGCGGGCTTCCGGCTCCTGATTCAATGCTTGCCTCCATTCACCGCGCCATTGCCGTCCAACCGGGCGCGCGCCGTCAGGCTAGACCATCCGGCGGACCCGGCCAAGTGCGGCCATCAGCGGTCAATCAACGGTTTGTCCGTCCGCCACCATGGGCGGAGGCTCGGTGAGGAGGCCTAATCGAGGCGTGCCACAAACAAGGACCTGCCCATGTTGCCGTTTCCCAAAGCCCATTGGTATGTCGCCGCATTCCTGATCCTGACGTTTGCTGCGTTTATGCCCTCCTATTTCGCCGTTCTGCCCAGTGCGCCCTGGGTGCATCACCTGCACGGCATCACGGCCACGCTTTGGATCGTCCTGGTCATGACCCAGAACTGGAGCGCGCACCGACGCCGATGGCGGCTGCACGCGGTATCGGGTATAGCCAGCATGGCCCTGGTGCCCTTGTTTACGGTGGGCGGCCTGCTCGTCACTCAAAACACGTTGCTCAAGGACAGCGTCTTCAAGACGATGTTCGGTCAGGCGCTCTCGGTCGCTGACTTGGTGGTGTCTGTAGCGTTCGTCTTGTTCTACGTGCTGGCACTGCGGAATCGTCGCAACACAGCCATTCACGCCCGCTACATGCTGGCGACCGTCATTCTGCTGCTCGGCCCTTCCCTTTCCCGACTCTTCGCCGGCTACGTACCCGGATTTCTCGTTCGGAGTCTGGAGACGCTTCCAAAGTTTGGCGATGCGTTGGATGCTTCGTTCGTGGTCGCGAGTGCAATTTGCCTGGTGTTGATCATCCGCGACTATCGGAAGGGCCAGCCCATACTGCCTTTCTTCGCAGCGCTGCTCGCCACCATCGCCATGGTGGTCAGCTACTACGGCATCGGCTACACCGACGGCTATGCGAAAGTGGCGAACGGGATCGCGGCCCTGCCCGTCTGGCAAATCACCGTGTTTGCGTTAGTCACATCTGGCGCCGCCGTACTGTGGGGATGGCGTTCGCCAGTGCCCAGGTCCGCGCCGCAATCGCCGCAGGTTGCCGCCGCGGCATCGGAGGCATAACGGTGTTGCTGGATTGCGCGCGTTGGTCTATTCGGGGGTGCCCTCATCGATTGGTACGAGCACATCGGCCAATCCCGGACGCGCCATATCGCCATCGAGAAAGGCCGGTTCCTGGCGTAGCACCAACGCGCGTTCCAGCGCGTGTCCCGCTCGGAGCAGCGCAGCGTCATCCCAAGCCGTGCCCATGAACGACATCCCAAGCGGCAGGCCTTTATGGTCGCCCATGGGCACCGTCAAAATGGGGTATCCCGCGGTTGCGGCCAACCAGCCGGCGCCTAGTGGCCCCCCTACAGGTTCACTAGTGCCCAACAAGTCCACAGGTGCGGCGGGTTTCGTCGTCGGCATGACCAACAGACGGACGTCATGCTCCGCAAGCAGAAGATCCAGCCCACGATCTCTGGCGGCGTGCACAAACTCTGAGACGACCTTATTGAACGCCGGGTCGTCGGCATCTTCAGCAGCCGCAGTCTTTATGAGGATGGATTGATCAAACAACGCAAGCTCGCGCTGCGCATTGATACGGTTGAATTCGATTAGATCGTCGATGGAGCGGACATCGATGTCGGCAGGTGTAGTCGCGAGATAGTTGTTGAGCCCCGCCTTGAATTCCACTTGCAGGATTCTGTCACCCTGCTGCCACAGTATGGGTTCCGGCGAGAAGTCTTCCACATCAACCAGGACGGCCCCGGCTTGCTCAAGGCGCTCGAGCGCACGGTCAAATACCGTGGTGACCGATTCATTGTCGCCCTGCGCCCAACGGAAGACGCCAATCCGCATGCCGGTGATTCCCTCACTCAGGGCGCCGACGTAGTTCTCAACATGGCTGTCGGCGTCACGCGTTGCGGGGTCCTGCGGATCGCTGCCGGCCAGCGCGCTGAGCAGCATTGCAGCATCTTCAACCGTTTGCGTGATGGGCCCTGCGCTGTCCTGGCGGGGTGACAGCGGCACGATGTGCCGGCGTGACACGAGACCGACGGTGGGCTTCAATCCGACCAAACCCATCACTGCCGCCGGGCAAGTGATTGAGCCATTCGTTTCAGTACCGATGGCGACGGGTACAAACGCCGCAGCCACGGCCGCTGCGGATCCGGACGACGAACCGCATGCGCTTCTTCTGAGGTCGTAGGGATTTCGTGTCAGCCCCCCTACCCCGCTCCACCCCGAGATCGAGTCGAATGACCGATAGTTGGCCCATTCTGAGAGGTTGGTCTTGCCCAGGATGATCATGCCAGCCTCTCGTAAACGCGCCACGATGGGCGCATCACGACCCGTGGTGTTGTCTATTAAAGCGAGCGAACCTGCAGTTGTCGGAAGCTCCTTGGACTCGATATTGTCCTTGAGGAGGATGGGCACGCCGTGCAACGGGCCGCGAAACTGTCCCGTCTGGGCTTCACGGTCCAGTGAAATCGCCGCATCCAGCGCGTTGGGATTCAGGGAAATCACGCTTTGAATGCGGGGCCCGGATCGGTCGAGCTGCGAGATTCGTCGCAACAACGCACGGGTCGCATCTTCGGACGTCGTCTGGCCCAGTCGTATTTGCCTTGCAAGTTCGGCGGCGTTGGCGCCGTGTTCCGTACCCTGCGATTGCGCGCTTGAAGCGAAAAGAACCGCGGCCAACAGCACGCCGAACATTCCCAGTCTGGTCATAGCCTCTCCCCTATATCCGGTACGCGAGACCGCGGGGCGTCCTGCGACTCACGAGCCACGCGATGACTGTGCTTGAAACCACAGTTCTCAGACTCCGGGATTGGATGTCGAGGTGCCGAGCAGGGTTTACATGAAATATCTGCATCAAAGTGCGGGTCCTAGAGGCCGGCACCCAGGGGGTGTCCATTCGGATTGAACGTCGGGTGTGGCAGACTTGCGGCCGGGCAGTGCCTTGTTAACCAGGGTGCTGGCACCGTCCAAGCAGCCCCGCCGACCTTACTTTAGGAAATCCAGCATGGAATTCTCAGCGAAGCGCATCGTACAGATCACCGCAGCCCTTCTGATCGCTATTGCGCTCACCCAGGCGCTGTACACCGGCCTCTATCTCTCGAAGATCGACATCCCGCGTCGCTGGCTTTGGGGGCTTGAAGGGCTGCTCTTTGTCATTTTGTCGGCGTTTGCCGGCGCCGCCATGGTCGAGGTCAAACGCTTCAGTGTGGGTTGGTCTGCGATTGCTGCCAGCGCTGTGCTCAACGTGGTACAGGTCGGCGTCGGGCTTACGATGTTCACGCCGTTCCGTCAGGCCGCGCAGGCCAGCGAGGCCGTCGTACCGGCGGCCGGTGCGGTCGTCGCGTTCTCGTTCTTTGTTTACAACGCGGCGAAGATTCTGCTCGGGTTTGCAGCGCTCATCTTTGGCGTCGCCAAGGCCAAGTCCAACCAAACCGTCGACAAGCTGCTGGGCCGCCTGACGGCGCTCGTCGGCGTGGTTGCGATCGTGGCGAACACGGGAGTTATGGCAGCCGGGCGGTCGGGGCTCATTCCCTCACCGCTTGCGGGGGCCAGCGGCGTGGTCGCAGCGTTACTGCTCGCTTTTTGTTTGTCGAGCGCCTTGCGCGAGCAAGACTAACGATCGCTGCGCCGGAGTCGGCGCACCTGATCAGTCTTCAGCGATCGGCTCGCATCCCGACAACACGGGCAGCGGGCACTTGGGCTCGGGCAGTGTCGCGTTGCCGCGCGTGATCGACTGCGCCTGGGATTCGGTCAACCACGGCGCCACCATTTTCAAGAGCTCGAGCATCGGTCGGTTCGGATTTCGATCTTTGTGCCAACCTGTCCATGTGGTCAGGCGCGGGAACAGATGGCGCGCGTCGATCATTTCGAGCTGCCCGGAGTCGTCGCATTCGAAGGCCATGGAGGCCACGATGCCAACGCCCATGCCGAGCTTCACGTAGGTCTTGATGACATCGGCGTCGCGTGCTGTGAACACCACGTCGGGCTCAAGGCCTTGCTCGGCGAAGGCCTGATGCAGTGACGATTCGTGCCCCGTACTGAACACGTAGGTGACCAACGGGTAGCGCGCGAGCGTTGCCAAATCGATAGACTCACCCAGCGACGTGAGCTCGTGTCCTGCGGGTACCAGAATGACGCGGTCCCACTGATAGCAAGGCAGGCGTTCCAGGTCCTCGAACAAATGCTCTGAGCCCGTCGCCATCGCGATGTCGACAGAGCGCTGCCGAACCATGTCCGCAATCTGCTCCGAGGTGCCCTGGTGGAGGTTGAGCGTGACGTCGGGAAACTGCTCGCGAAACTTCGTCAGGATCTCCGGCAACACATAACGAGCCTGCGTGTGCGTGGTGGCGATGGACAGACTGTCGTAAACACCGCTGAGATGCTCTTCGGCCGCCGTGCGGATGCCATCGATTTCACGGAGCACACGCCTGGCCCGCGGCATCACCGATTCGCCCGCTTCGGTCAGACCTGTCAATTTCCGACCCTGGCGGTGAAACAAAGAAACGCCGAGTTCTTCCTCGAGTAATCGCAGTTGCTTGCTGATCCCGGGCTGAGACGTAAACAGCGACTCGGCAGCCGCTGTCATGTTCAGGTCGTGATCGACGACACCGATCAGGAAACGAAGCTGCTGCAGTTTCATACCAGCTGCCCCCGGCGGCTTAGCTCAGCCCGTTGCTGCGACACGCCATTCGGGCGAATCGATGCTGACGGGCGGCTGGCCAAACCAGTGTTGCGATAGCGCGTATTGAGCGACTTCACCCACATAGAGAATCGCTGGCGCTTGGATTTCAGCTTCATGTGTACGGGTCGGCAAATCACCGAGGGTCGTCACGATAACACGCTGTGTCGGCAGGCTACCCCGCTCCACGATCGCGACGGGTGTCGATGCGGCGCGGCCATGTGCGATGAGTCGGGCAGACACCTGGCCGTAGCGCGACACGCCCATGTAGAACGCAAGCGTCTGGCGGTCGCGTGCCAGTGATGCCCAGTCCAGATTGTCGACGTTGCGTTTGCCGTGTGCGGTGACGAGCGCCACCGACTGGGAATAATCGCGATGCGTCAGCGGGATGCCGGCGTAGGCGCCACACGCGGCCGCAGCGGTGATGCCGGGAACGATCTGAAACGGCAAGCCTGCGTCGACCAGCGCCTGAACTTCCTCGCCGCCGCGCCCGAAAATAAAGGGGTCGCCACCTTTCAGACGACACACACGGTGTCCTTCCCGGACGAGCTTTACGAGCAGCGCGTTGGTATCCGACTGCACGCGATTGGCGTTGCCGGTCCCGGGGATCGGCTTGCCGACATCGATGAGTTCTGCGTCTCGTCGCGCGAGCTCCAGTACCTCGTCGGACACCAGACGGTCGTGCAAGACAATGTCGGCGCGTTGCAACAGTGCCTGCGCGCGAATTGTGAGCAAGCCCGGATCGCCGGGGCCGGCGCCCACCAGCCAGGCCTCGCCGGTTTGTCGCGATCGTTCGTCGTTGCGGTGCTGCCGAAGTAAGGTGCCGGTCTCGCGAACGGCAGTCTGCGTTCGGCCACGCTCGATCGCCGCTGCGGCCGGGCTGTCGAATAAGGCTTCCCAGAATCGTCTGCGCGCGGACAGTGAACCGAGTGCGCGCTTGACGCGGCCGCGCCAGCGACGCGCCAACAGGGCCAGGTCGCCCAGACGCGGGTGCAGCTGACGTTCGAGACGCTCGCGCCACATCCGGGCGAGAACGGGCGCGGCACCCGCGCTCGAGATCGCGATCATCAGGGGGGAACGATCCACAATGGCAGGTGTGATAAAGCTGCATTGCTCGGGCGCGTCAACCACGTTGCACCAGATGCGTCGCGCCTCCGCGGCTTCGGAGACCTGCTGGTTGACGCGCGGGTCGTTGGTCGCCGCCACGACCAACCAGGCTTCGTCGAGATCGCTCGTCTCAAACTCGCGTGCGATGTGGGTCAGTGCGCCCTGCTGTAGCCAGTCGCTGACGTGGTGATCGAGCGCCGGCGCAACAACGCGGATCGCCGCCCCCGCACGCTTCAGTAATGCGATCTTACGGCTGGCGACCTCACCACCGCCGACCACGACCACGCGTCGGCCACGGACTTCGGCAAAAAGCGGGAAATACTCCATCAGGCGGAACGGTCTGTACCGTGGATGCCGCACTCGCGGCGGCTGCCGCCAAAACGCAATTCGGTCACGTTGCCGACCTCATGGATCGGCCGTGTCGAATGGACATCGCCGATCGACACATAGCCTGACTCCCAGAGTGGGTGATAGGGCAAGCCATGCCGAGTCAGATAACGGTGAACGTCCCGGTCGCTCCAGTCGACTATCGGGTGCACCTTCCAGCGCCCGCCCGCCTGTTCTAGCACGGCGCGCTGCGCCCTGCCCTGGGACTGAGCACGTCGCAAACCGGCGAACCAGGTGCCGGTCTCCAGCGAATCGAGCATGGTGGCCAGCGGATCGACTTTGTTTTCTTTGAGGTAGTCATCCAAACCTCGATCCGGGTCCTGCCAACGCTTTCCGTGCCGTGCTTCCTGCCACGCCGCACTGACTGCAGGTCGCGCGACATGAAGATTGAGTTGAAGTTTGTCGGCCAGGGAATCGACGAACTGGTAGGTCTCCGGAAACAGATAACCCGTATCGACCAATACGACTGGCAGGTCCGGGTTCGCACGCGTTAGAAGGTGGAGAGAGACGGCGGCCTGCGCACCAAAACTGGAGGTCAACACGTGAGCCCCGGGCAGATGGTCCAGCGCCCAATCGATGCGTGCGGTGGCGTTGAGCTTCTCAAGCCTTTCGGCCATCGCGTGGGCGTCTTCAGTGGCGTTCGATTCCTGCTGCGCGCTTCCGGGTGCTGTCTTCATGCCGCGTCACTCACGCTGTCGTGGAAGTTTGGTCCGGCCGTGGTCTCGGCGATCACGCCGCTGCGAATGCAAAAATCGCCGAACGCCTCACCTTCCCTGCGGTTGTTCGCATAGCTCGCAATCAATCCGTCGAGGATTTCGAGTACGCGCTCCACGGAGATGTTCTCCCGGTAGAGCTTGTTCAGACGTGTGCCGTTGTGCCGTCCACCGAGGTACAAGTTGTAGTGGCGCGGCGCCTTGCCGACCAACGCGACTTCGGCGACGAACGGCCGCGCGCATCCATTGGGGCAACCCGTAACCCGCATGGAAAGATTCTGATCGGGCAGCCCGTGGCGTGTGAAGAGCGCCGACACTTCGTCGGTCAGCTCAGGCAGAAAGCGCTCCGCATCGGCCATCGCCAACGCGCAGGTGGGCAATGCGACGCAGGCCATGGCGCCTGCCGCCAGGCTCGATGTGGGCTGCGCCAGGCCATGCGCGGCTAGCAGACCGGCGACGCGCGCTTTGTCCTCGACGCGCACCCCCGCAATGATCAGGTTCTGGTTGGGCGTCATCCGAAACTCGCCCTGGTGCACCTTGGCAATCTCGATAAGGCCTGTCTGGTATTGCGGGCCTTGCGCGTGGTCGCGAACGCGCCCACTGGGGATAAAAAGTCCGAAGTGCCAGACACCGTCCTCGGCCTCAACCCAACCCAGGTGATCACCCGACTCGTTGAACTGGACCTCGCGCGCGGGCGCAAACGCGAAGCCCTGCCGCGTCTCCACCTGCTCGCGAAAGGCCGGCAGGCCCATCGACTCGATGGTGTACTTCAGGCGCGCATTCTTGCGGTCGGACCGGTTACCGAAGTCGCGCTGGGTGGTCACCACCGCGGTGGCTGCGTCGAGTACCTGGTCGGGCGTGACAAAGCCCAGGGTGTCGGCCAGGCGCGGAAACGTCTTCTTGTCGCCGTGCGTTGAGCCCATGCCACCACCAGCCGTGACGTTGAATCCGATCAGCGCGCCCTGCTCCACGATGGCAATGAAGCCCAGGTCTTGCGTGTACACGTCCACATCGTTCTGCGGCGGTATGACGAAACCGGTTTTGAATTTGCGTGGCAGATACGTGTCGCCGTAGATCGGCTCCACCACTTCGGGTGCATCGGTGAGCTTCTCACCGTCGAGCCAGATCTCGTGGTAGGCGCGGGTTTGCGGGGTCAGATGCGCGCTGAGCGCGCCGGCGAGCGCGTCGACCTCGCGATGGACAGAGGATAACGCCGGGTTCGGGCTGCACATGACATTGCGGTTTACATCGCCACAGGCCGCGATCGTATCGAGCAACGCCTGGTCGATGCCCTGGATGGTCGGTTTCAGAGTGCCCTTGACCACGCCGTGAAACTGGAAGGCTTGTCGTGTCGTTATGCGCACGCCCGTGGACGCGTATTGCTCCCCGAGTGCTTCGATCGCCAGCCACTGTTCCGGTGTGCACCGACCGCCTGGCAGACGCCCCCGGATCATAAAGCTGTAGGCGGGCTCGAGTTTCTGGCGCTGCCGTTCGGCGCGCCGATCCCGGTCATCCTGCTGGTAAATGCCGTGAAACTTGGAGACCTGCGTGTCGTCGTCGGCAATGGCGCCCGTGACCGGGTCGACCAAGCTCTCCTCTAGGGTGCCTCGCAGATGACGGCTGCGCGTCTTGATGCCCTCGACGGGCGATAGTGTGTCTTTGTCCGCCATTAGTACACGTCCCGGAGATAGCGACGTTCGCGTCGCAGGGTTTCGAGATCCGTCGCGCCGGCGTCCAGGTCGCCGTCATGTCGGGCGGCAAGGATCTCGATCAGAGCCGCATGGACATCGGGCGCCATGGCACCCGCGTCGCCGCAGACGTAGATCGCCGCGCCACCCTCAATCCACTCAAGGAGCTCGGCGGCGTGTTCGCGCAATCGGTCTTGCACGTAGACCTTCTCTTGCTGGTCGCGGGAAAAGGCGAGATCGATGCGGGTCAGCGCACCGTCGCGCAGGTGCGCCTGCCATTCGGACTGGTAGAGGAAGTCCTCGCTAAAGGTCCTGTCACCGAAGAACAACCAGTTGCGACCCGTTGCCTCCTGCGCCGCGCGGTGCTCCACGAAGCTGCGAAACGGTGCGACACCGGTGCCCGGACCGATCATGATCACGTCGGTGTCACCGTGTTCGGGAAGTCGAAACCGCGTATTGGGCTCGACGAAGACCTCGATCTCGTCGCCTTCTTCGAACTGGTCGACCACCGCTCGCGACACGGCGCCATGGCGCGCCGTGCCGTCCACCTAGATCTGCACTTCAGCGACAGTTAGGTGAACCTCGTCCGGCGTCTCCAAGGGCGACGAGGCGATGGAGTACAGGCGGTGCTGTAGCGGGCGCAGCGTCTCAACGAATGCCTGGGCGGTCGCGGCATGCGGATAACGGCCCGCGACATCGGCGATGTGGCCCAGCGTCATGACGCGCTTCTTGCCTTCGGGTGTTTCAAGCGCCTCCTGCAGCGATTCGACCCCATCGAGTTTTGCGTAAGCGTCGAGGAACGGACCCGTGATGCGCGTTACTTCGAGCGAGTGCTTCAAGGCTTCATAAACGCTTGCCGTCTTACCCTCAATCTGCACCTCGTCGGACGCGTCCAGCGCTGCCGATTCGATGAGCGCATTGACCACCGAGTCCAGATTCGCAACGCGAAGACCCAACGAGTCGCCGGGCTGATAGTCGAGTGGCGCATCGCTCGCGAGTTCGCCGTGGTGCACGACCTTGCTGGAACGGCTCCCGGTGATGCGCTGATTCGCGACCACAGTGGCAATGGTTTCGCGCAGACCGACACTGCTGGGTTGCACCACTTGCAGTGCGGGTCGTCCCGCTGCGCCACCGATTTCGTTGCGATAGTCGTTCAGAACGCGGTCACGCCATTCCGCTGCCGCGCTTTGGTAGTCGACATCGCATTCCACAAGCGGTGCAACAGCGGTCGCACCAAGCGCGAGCAGCGCCGCCTCGAAGTCCTTACCGGTCTGGCAAAACTGTGCATAGCTGGAGTCTCCCAGCGCCAACACCGAGAACTTAACGGCCTCGAGCTTTGGTGCCCTGGGCTTGCGCAGTTGTTCGAGCAACATCACGGCATCGTCTGGCGGGTCGCCCTCGCCGTGGGTGCTCACTACCAGCGCAATCCACTGCGCTTTCGCGAGCTTCCGTGCCGAGAGATCCGACATGTTCAGGAGCTTCGCAGCGAATCCTGCTTGTTCGGCGGATTGATGCAGCGCCGCTGCAACCGACTCGCTATGCCCAGTCTGGCTGCCGAAGACAATGGTGAGCTCTGGGATATCGGCCGCCGCGGCAATGGGACTTGCTGAGGTCGCAAGCGGACTCGTGCCGTCTCGCCGGGCTGCAGCAAGACCGGCCGTGTAGCCACTGGCCCAGATCAATTGATCGGCGGTAAGCGGCGCGAGCGCGGCGTCGAGCGCCGCGACTTGTTCCGGGGCAAGTGCGCCACCCGGTGACGGTAGAGAGGCCGTGCTGGAAACCATGGGCGTCTGCCACCTGGCTTTTGTGAAGGGAAAGTAAGGCTACGACAGTTGTTCAACTGCGCGAACGACGCTGTAGTTATGTGCTGATAACCGAAAGTTTGGTGCGTTGCCGCCGGAAACGCAGCCGACGGCAGCACTAGGCCCCGCGTGAGGAATGCCCCAAAACGTAGTAAATGCCGCACCGACTGACGACGCCCGTCATAAGCCAAATGAGGCCGAATCCGGTAACAACCGCAGTTGCCCATGTCGGTAACACAACAACATCCAGCCAGGGAACGGCAGCCAGTGCCAGTCCGGAGACGATTCGAAACACACGGTCGACGGCCCCGACATTGGGCGAGAATCGGTACGTCAGTAATTCTGAGAGCTTCATGAGTCAGTGTCCCTCAAGGTGGCTTATGGGTGCGCTTGATTCGCTCAGATGGAGGATCCAGTCGCGCACCGTCCGACCGATGCGTGTCGGCTGGACCTCCTGCAAGTAGTGCAACCCGGAGCCGACAGACACGGCCTGCATGCGTGGCAGGTCCTCGAACAGCTCTTTGCGGGTTTTCCTGGTCCAGATCATCCCGGGGTCCGCGTACATCATGAGCAGCGGGACATCGGATTGAGCGAGCCAGATGTAGTTGTCGCCAATGCGCTCGTGGTTGTCCGCGGGTGTGCCATCCAGCGGGATCTCGAGCGGCCACTGGCGCAGAGGTTTGCGGCTGGTCCGCGTTGCATACGGCGCGCGATACGCGGCCATTTCCGCTTCGGTGAGCTTGCGTCCCGACATCATGGGCAACATGATCTCGACGAAAAAAATCTGGTCCTGGATCAGTTTTTCTCCGGCTTCCGGATTTCGCAGGCGCCCAAAGACGAAGCGTGTGCCGAAGTCCGCGTCCTTGAGCGACATCGGCTTGATCGCCATTTCGAGCATCGCGATGCCGCGCACGTTGTGTTCATGACGCGCCGCGTAGTCCACACCCAAACCGCCGCCCCAGTCATGCAGCACCAAAAACACACCCTGGAGCGCCATCGCATCGATGAAGCCTTCGAGGTAGGCGGCGTGGTCGGCGAATCGATAGTCGATGTCCGGCTTGTCGCTCTCGCCCATGCCAATCAAGTCCACCGCGATGACGCGACCGCTGCCCTCGAGATGGGGAATGACATTGCGCCAGAGGTAGGCACTGGTCGGATTACCGTGGATCAACAGGATGGGTGCACCGGCCGGGTCACCGGCTTCGACGTAGGCCATGGTGCTGCCGTTAACCTCGATGAACTGACGCTCGTAAGGAAACGCATCGCTTAAGTTGGGTTCGACGTTTTTGGCCCTGGGCGCCAGCGCTGGCAACACGCTCATGCACCCGGAGAGCACCAGGCTCGAGGCTGCGGCGCCGATTGACCTCAAGAGGCCCTGCTTCCCGTTTCGCTGACTCATGCTCACTTCCTGACCTCACTGAATCAGGCGGCACGGTAGTACTTTCGGTAGTTCGACAGGAACAGGTATATTTCGAAAATGGCTGTCGAAAATTCAACAACTGAATTCAATTGGGATGACGCCCGGTTCTTCCTGGCGGCCTATCGCGCCGGGTCTTATCTCGGGGCGGCGCGTGCCTTGGCCGTCAGCCATTCCACGGTCAAGCGACGCATAGAACTTCTTGAGCGCTCGGTCGGTTCCCGACTGTTCGCGACGACGTCAGGCGGCCTGTTGCCGACCGATGCCGCTCAGGCTGTCTTTCAAACCGCCGAGCGACTCGAGCAGGCCGCGCAGCATTTTGAGCATCGACTGACGGGTGAGTCCCGCGAGGTGTCGGGATCACTGATCGTCACTTCGGTTGATGGCATCTCAGGATTGCTGGCACCGGTTATCCAGACCTATCACGAACGTTATCCAGCGGTGCGGCTACAGCTCTACACCAGCGACAGGCCCTTGGACCTGCGCCGCCGCGAGGCGGATATCGCGGTTCGGGTGACGCGACGCCCTGATGAGGACCTATTCGGTCGTAAGATTTGCAATGTTGGTTTCGGTGCGTTTGCGAGTGTCGACTTGATTAAAGCGTGCGGCACCGAACTCCATGCGATGCCCTGGATCGCCTGGGACGCGTCAGCGGGTGCCACGCTGACAGACGACTGGTTCCAGGACGCGCTGCCCGGCATTGAGCCTGTCATTCGCGTCACACACACCACGTCGATGATCGATCTGGCAGTTGCCGGCGTCGGTGCTGCAATTCTGCCGATGCCCCTGGGGCATCAGGCCGGCTTGCGGTCGCTGAGTGGTGAGATTCCTGAGCTCTGCAGCGAGATCTGGTGCCTGTGCCATCCAGAGCTACGCTATTCGGACCGTGTGCGTGGCTTCATGCAAATCACCGGTGACGCCTTCGTAGCAGAGACATCACGCGCGGCCACGTCGTTGCGCTAGGCAGCATCCGTATCGCTGAGCATCGCAGCGGCCTTCGATAACGGCAGCTCTCGTACCCGGACTCCCGTCGCGTCAAACACGGCGTTGGCAAGGGCCGGCGCGACTGCCGGTGTACCCACTTCACCTGCACCACCGGGCGCATGGCCGCTATTGATGATGTGTGTCTCGATCTTTGGAGACTCCGCCATTCGTACGGCGCGGTAGTCGTGGAAGTTGCTCTGTTTGACGGCCCCGTTCTCGATCGTGATGTCACCGTAAAGTGCTGCGGTCAGCCCGTACAACACACCGGATTCGATTTGCGCCCGGGTACCGTCCGGTGAGATGGCGTAACCAATGTCCACGGCAGCGACAACCCGGTCCACGGCGACGACGCCGTTGTTGACGGTGACCTCAATGACCTGAGCCACAATGGTGCCGAACGACTCTTGTAGTGCGATGCCGCGGCCTCGACCGGGACCCATGGGTGTCCCCCACCCGGCGGCACTCGCGGCTTTTTGCAACACGGCAAGATGACGGGGATGTTCTGACAGCAGCTGCTCGCGATACTCGAAGGGGTCCCGGCCCGCGGCAATCGCGACTTCGTCAATGAAAGACTCCGTGAAAAACCCGTGTTGCGAGTGGTCCACACTGCGCCAGGCACCTGTCGGTACGTGGGTTGGGCTGGCCAATGATCCAATGTCCTGATTGGGCACCGCGTACGGGATGAGCGGCGCATCAGGCGGATCCATCTTGTTGGTGTACCGGTTGGTCCAGGCGAGCAGTGCGCCGTTATCGTCGAGCGCAGCGCGAAACTGACTCATACCGGCGGGTCGATACCTGTCGTGTCTGACGTCCTCCTCGCGGGACCAGATCAGTTGCACCGGGCGCCCCACTTCGCGCGCCAGCAGTGCGGCCTGGGTGGCCCAGTCGGCCCTCGCCTTGCGGCCGAAGCCACCGCCCATGAACTGATTGTGGACCGTGACATCGTCATACTCGAGGCCAAGAACCGCCGCCATGGTGTGCCGAAACCCCAGCGGATTCTGGCAGCCCACCCAGAGCTCGCAGCGCCCGTCACGAACATCGGCCGTGGCATTCAGCGGTTCCATGCACGTATGGGCGAGGAAGGGCACCCGGTACGTCGCTTCAATTCGGTATGCGGCCCGCGCATCGGCCTCTGCGACGTCGCCCGTCGCCGTGTCTGCGGCCACGTCAGCACCGGTCGACAGCGTTTCGGCGAATTGCTCGTAGAGGCTGTCGCTGCTGACAGACTCATGTCCAGTCTGGGTCCACTGAATGTCGAGTGCCTGCAGTCCTTTCTTCGCCAGCCAGTAGCTGCTGGCGACGACGGCAACAGACTCACCGAGGCCAAAGCCGCCGATGCTTGAGTCGAAGGCCGTCTCTGGCAGGCGATGGACGCCCAGCACACCTTCGATTGCCAGTGCATCGGCTGTGTCCAGAGAGGCGACACGGGCAGCGAAAACGGGTGCCTGCGCGACCGTCGCGTACACCATATCTGGCAGGCGCACATCGAGTGCAAAGCGTGCACTACCGTCCACTTTTGAAGGCAAGTCCAGGCGCTGCACCGACTGGCCCATGATGGTGTACTCGGACGGGTCCTTGAAGGTCGGCGTGTACGTGGGCTTGAGCTGCGCGGCCGCTTCCGCAAAATCGGCGTAGCGCGCCGTACGGCCGCTTGCAGCATGTCTCAGCTCACCGCGGTTCGTCTCGATATCTTCCGTGGGCACATCCCAGGCTGCTGCTGCCGCGCGTCGCAGCAAATCGCGGGTCGCTGCGCCCGCGACACGCATGCCGTACATGCCGGTGACGCGAACACTCATACTGCCGCCAGTGATCTGCAGCCCCATCGAGTCGGCGAGTTGCATCATGGCGCCGTCGACTGTCGGGATCAGAACTTTGGGCACGTCCACGTCCTTGAGCAGAAAGCCACGCCCGATGGTGTACAGCGCGTACTCGCCGGCGGCCGGCGCTTCCTCAAAGCGGACCTGTTCCCAATCGGCGTCGAGTTCATCGGCTGCCATCTGCGCCAGCGCTGTCTGTGCGCCCTGCCCCATTTCGCTGTGCGGCACGATCACGGTCACACTGTTGTCCGTGTCGATCTTGATGAAGGCATGCACCAGGGTTTCGTCTTCGCCTTCTACCAGTGCCGCAAGCTTGTCAACGCGACGCCCGGGGCGAATGGCCACACCGACCAGCAACGCACCACCGGTGATGACACCGGCCCCGATAAACGCACGCCGTGTCCACTTATTCACTGGTGTCGCTCGCTTCCGCGATTCGGTCCGCCGCCGTTCGGATAGCGGCGCGTATGCGTTGATACATTCCGCAGCGGCAGATATTGCCTTGCATCGCCTGATCGATGTCCTCGTCAGAAGGTGTGGGGTTGGCGGCAAGAAGCGCCGCTGCCGACATGAGCTGCCCTGATTGACAATAGCCACACTGGGGCACCTGATGGTCGATCCACGCCTGCTGCAGGGGGTGCAAAACATCGCGCCCAGGTGCCAGTCCCTCAATCGTGGTGATGGCCTCTGTTCCCACCGCTGCAATCGGGGTGACGCACGAACGAATGGCCTGCTTATCGAGCCAGATCGTGCAGGCGCCACACTGGGCGATGCCGCAGCCAAACTTTGTGCCGGTCAGGGCAAGCTGCTCTCGAATAACCCAGAGCAACGGTGTGTCCGGCGCGACATCGACAACGTGCTCTTCGCCGTTTACTGCCAGGGTCTTTGGCATGGGTGGTCTCCTGGGGTTAAAGAGGATGGAGTGTCACTGGCGCTTCGTCACAGTTTAGCGCAAACCCGGCGACGCCGAGTTGAGCGAGTCCAGCGCGGCCTAATCCCCGCCAACACTGATGCCCGGTGTACAGCCCGCGATGTTGAACAGCCCGACGTTCGGGTACCCCGACCGCGGCCTCAGCAGTGACCGATCGTCGGTGATCAGCGGGGAGATGTAAGCGTCATTGAACAACAGGTTCGGTACGCTCATCTGCCCGCCCCAATCCGTTCACCAACCGCCCGTTGCAATGCGCAGCCCTGTAAAGAACGAGCTCGCCGGGTCCACCGTGGAATACAAGTCGCGCAAATCGTCTTCCGACGCATTCAGAAGCCGCGTCACGTCGGCCGTGAACCCGCCGCCACCACCCAGGCGGTTGATCGCAATGACGGATTCCGCTCGCAGTGCCACCAAGGGCTGAACACGTAACGGATCGGCCCAGCCGCCGACAGACACGAAACCACTGCTCAACGGCACGGCGGGACTAAACCCGGGCTCAGCCGGTGACGAGGACAACACCTCGCGCCAGCTCGCCGAGCCCAACGGCGTGAATTGTCGAGAGACGAGATCCTGGAAACGTCGGTTCAGTCGGCGCTCCATGCGTCGCAGCTCTCGTTCGTTACCCCAGTAGCCGACACCCACATCGGCGAAATCGGGCTCAAACGGAATGGGGGTCGCGTTGATCCATGCCGCGCGAGCTACTTCCCACAAAGCGATGGCGTCACCCAAGAGCACACCTGAGCCGCCAAAGGCCGGAAAGTAGATGCCAACGGGGTCAACGGCTCGGTTCGGTCCGCCCTCCGTTGCAAACCGTTCGCGATACGCATTGAACAGCGCCGTGAAGTTCTCGCCGCAGGTGGCACCACCAGCACCAGGAAGCGCGGCCGTCTGCTCCCAGGTCAAACCAACGCTGGGTCTGGCACATCGACGCAGCCAACGCCGGAAGTTGCGCTCATCAGTGGGGCCGTAGCCCGCGTAGAACGACCCGTAGCTTCCCAGCAGAGTCGCGAATTGATCGAAGTTGACGACCGACGTTCTGAGGAACACACGCGGATCGTCGACGACGAACTGAACACCTTTTTGCAGGCCATCGATGATGTCCGTGGCGTGGAACACAGGGTCAGGCGAGTTCAGCAGCAATTCGATGACCTCAGGGTTGATCAGCGGACCCAGGTCGCGCAGCAGGCGAATGAGCGCTTCGACGCCCTCCTCCGGCAACGGACCATTCAGCAGCTCGATGATGTTGCCCCCGGAGATACCAGCCAGCAGCGCGCCGACCGTGTCCACGTCTTCAAACAGGCCGGCATTGGTAAGCCCGACGACGGACTTGAGCAACAGCGCGTAACGCGCGTCGCGCTGCCGCGCGCTGCAGGCGCGGCCATTTCGGCCGCACACATGCGTGAGCTCGTTGGCCCACATGCTCTCCATGAAAAACGCCGTAATGCTTCCCGAGCTGCCGCCGGCGGCACAGGTGATCGCGCCGTATTCCTCAACGTGGCGTGCCAGGGCGCCGTAGTGCGCGAACAGATTCTGGCCATTGCCGCGTATACCCGCGCAAGTGGATTCGCGGGCACTGGGTCGCGCGACGTCGTCGTACCCAGAGACCGAGTCTGAATAGGCAGGGGTTGCGAGAGCGCTGCCGATCAGGAAAGAGGCAGCCAGAAAGAGTCTACGCTTGGCCATAGTGTTGCTCCGGATATGTTTATTGGTATTGGAGACGTCGTTCACGGGGTGCAGCTCGCGGGCAGGTCTTCGAGCTGCGACACCAGTTCTTCGAATTGTATTTGCGCTGCATCATCCGCGTGGCGATAGCTTGATCTCGCGATCACGCTTTTCTTTTGCCCCAGCACACTGATGTCCAGTTCCGTCGTGCCATCACGCTGCAGATTACGCGGGAGATCCCAAACGCTGGCTTCTCGCAGCGCATCGATGGCTTTTTGACTCGTACAGGCATCCAAAGTCTGGGCCGTTGGGTCTCCGACGGTGTCGCCGGGCGCATAGGCCTGGCGGGACACATCACCACCTTCGATGCGCAGGATGAAGCCCAGCGATGCGTCCTCGGGCAAACGAACAAGGCGAAGTTCGAGGACCTCTGGCGCGAGCACGGTGTCAGAAAGTTTCACGAGACCATCTGCAAGGCTCGTGATCTGGAGGCCGGCATCCTGGTGCGCCGCTGCGACATCGATCAGCGCGTCTGCAAGACCCAGTAGCGAGGTTGAGGGTGCGCCGTCAAAAAGCTGTACCGATGTTTTTTCCTGAGTTGCGATCTCCAGGTGCACGCGGCAGGACACGCGCAGTGGCGCTTCTTCCTTCGTCGCCTTCTTCTTCTCGCCGTACCGCGCCTCGAATGATGAAAATCCAGCGTCGTGCAACAGTTGGAGCAAGGTCAAGCGATCGTCCGCGCTCAGGGTCACTTGATGTGTTCGGTTCAACACGCCGACGCGCCCGCGGTACACCGCGAGCGACCTGCGCCTTTGTGCGTTCGCACATGAAACCTCGAGTTGAAACGGGATTTCTGCATCGTTGATGGCAGCTTGAATCACGTCGTCCAGAGAATCGCTGCCGGAAACGGAAAAAGACACTGCGGCGAGCAGCGTCGCTAGGGCGTTGAAAAATAGCGCGTTCATCGAATTTGCACCACGCTGATGCGTTCTAAGTGTCGGAAATCTTTACTGCCCGCGTGTTGTACACGTCTTTTTCGAGGCATAGGATCAGGCGACATAACAACAATTCGCTCGGAGAGGTACGCTCATGGCACGCCGGTACGTTTGGATTCCCGCCGCCCTCCTCTTTTTATCTGGTATAGCGTCGGCACAAGGCGACGGGGCACCACCTGAGGGTGCCAAACCGCTCGAGCAAATAAAAGCGAAGGCCACAAACACGCCCCTGCCATCGCTCGCGACGGCCGGCGCTATGGCCGCCAACCAGTTTGTATTGCAGTCCGGTCCGCGCGAGGTGGCGAATATTCGCTTCGACGGCAAACCACTGCCCGCATTCGGCGAATCGGCCGTCGATGCCATTGACCCGCTGTTGCAGGAAACGTCGGGGACGTTTCTGACCAATGTCGTCAGCGGGTTCCCGGGTGCTTCCAATAATGACAACGGGGCGGTACTCGGATTCCTGATTGCGCCGCCTGATACGGACGGCGCCGTTGGTCCGAATCACTTCGTGCAGATGATCAATCTGCTGACCACCATCTATGACAAAAACGGCAACGAGGTTGTGGCCTCGTTCCCGAGTAACGCCATTTGGGCGGGTATTGGCGGCGATTGCGAGCCCAACAACCAGGGCGATCCCATCGTGCTCTACGACGAGCAGCAGGACCGCTGGCTCGTCAGCCAGTTTGCGTTCCCCGATGACCGTTCTTCGTTCGCACAGTGTGTGGCCATCTCGCAGACGGGTGACCCGACAGGCGCCTACAACCGTTACGAATTCTCTTTCGATGGCATCGGCTTCAACGACTACCCGAAGCACGGCATCGTGACCGACTCGATCACGATGATGGCAAACCTGTTTACGCCCGTCGGCAATGGCTTCCTGTTCGCGGGCACCTACCTTGGGGTCATGGACAAAAACGCCATGTACGCGGGACTGCCCGCCACGTTGCTCGGTTTGAACATCGGCACGGGTGAGTTTGGTTTCGTGGCGGGCGACCTGGACGGCCCGGGCACGTCCCCCGCCCTGTTCGCCACAGCCATGTCGAACTTCAACAGCTTCGACATCTGGCAGATCGACGTTGACTGGAGCACTGAGGATGGCTCCGTCAACCAGATCGCCACCATCCCGATCACGCCGTTCGATGCCGACCTGTGCCCCGCGTTCCGCGAGGCCTGCATTCCGCAGCCGAGTGGCGGTCCCTCGCTGGAAGCGATCACGGACCGACTCATGCATCGACTGCAGATACGTGATTTCGGCGCCTACCGCACGATGCTCGCGACCCACACCGTTGACGTCGGTTTCGGACGCGCGGGTATTCGTTGGTATGAGTTCCGCGAAACGGCGGGTGTCTGGTCGCTGTACCAGGAAGGCACCTACGGCCCCAGCGACAGCGAAAACCGCTGGATGCCGAGTATCGCGATGAATGCCGACGGTGACATCGGCCTGGGCTACCTGCTCGCGAGCAACAACACGTTTGTCTCAACAGCGGTCACGGGACAGTCCGCGTCAAACAGCGGCACGGGCGTGCTCGACGGCACCGAGTCACTGTGCGCCGTGGGGACCGGCGTGCAATTTGGAACGGGGCGTTCGGGCGACTACTCCACGACCTCCATCGACCCGACCGACGAGAGTTTCTGGCACACGAACGAGGTGTTCGTGAATACCGGCCAGTTCCAGTGGTCGACCTTTGTCTGCAATTTCACGGTGACCGACCCTGGCGGCAACACGCCGCCCAACGCCGCGTTTGCCCCCGATTGCACCGACCTCACCTGCGACTTCACGGATAACAGCTCGGACAGTGACGGCACGGTGGTGGCCTGGAGCTGGGACTTCGGTGATGGTGCGACTTCGACGCAGCAGAACCCGAGCCACACCTACCTCGCGGGCGGCGACTACACGGTCACGCTGACCGTCACCGACGACGGTGGCGAGACAGGCAGCGCGACGCAAAGCGTCTCGGTATCAGATCCTGCAAATCTGCCTCCGACCGCGGCCTTCAGCGACGACTGTGCGGATCTCACCTGCGACTTTACCGATGCGAGCACCGACAGCGACGGCACCATCGACGCCTGGAGTTGGGACTTTGGCGATGGCGCGAGCTCAACGGCGCAGAATCCAACCCACACCTACGCGAGCGCCGGCACGTTTGATGTGACGTTGACGGTGACCGACGACGATGGTGACTCCGATAGCATCACGCAGTCCGTGACGGTCAGCGAGCCGCCCAATGCGCTTCCCACGGCCGCGTTTGGCGACAGCTGCGCGGATCTGAACTGCGACTTCACGGATGCCAGCTCAGACAGCGATGGCACGATTGAATCCTGGAGCTGGGCCTTCGGTGACGGTGCGACGTCGAACCAGCAGAATCCCACGCACACCTACGGCAGTGGCGGCACGTTCGATGTGACGCTCACGGTGACCGATGACGACGGTGACACCGATTCGGTGACCCAGTCTGTAACCGTCAGCGAACCCGCGAACGTGGCACCGATAGCCGCGTTCAGCGAGAGCTGCACGGACCTCACCTGCGACTTCACAGACGCGAGCACGGACAGCGACGGCACGATTGCCTCGTGGAGCTGGGCGTTTGGTGACGGTGCGACGTCCAACGCGCAGAATCCCACGCACACCTACGCGGCGGGCGGATCGTATTCGGTGACGCTCACCGTGACCGATGACGACGGTGATTCGGATTCGGCGACACAAACGGTAACCGTCAGCGAGCCGGCTAACGTCGCGCCCACCGCTGCATTCAATGACGGCTGTAGCGATCTGACCTGCAACTTCACCGATGCCAGCACGGACAGTGACGGCACCATCTCGGCCTGGAGTTGGGCGTTCGGTGACGGCGCCACATCGGCCGAGCAGAACCCGAGCCACACCTACGCGGCCTCAGGCACCTACAACGTGACGCTGACGGTGACCGACGACGACGGAGACAGCGACAGCGTCACGCAATCCGTCACGGTCAGCGACGAAGCTGGCGAGCCAATTTCGGCGGCGTTCTCGTCCAACTGCAACAACTTTATCTGCCAGTTCACAGACCAGAGCAGCGACGGTACAGGCAACATCGTGGCCTGGAGCTGGTCGTTCGGCGACGGGGTCACATCAAGCCTGCAGAACCCGATCCACGGCTACCGGGACCAGTCGGTTTCGACGCGGTCTGTCACGCTGACGGTGACCAACGACCAGGGTGACTCGGACACGGTCACACAGTCAGTCAATGTCAGCGGCTCGGCGAACACGCCGCCGACGGCGGCATTCAGCGAAAGCTGTGCGGATCTGACCTGCAACTTCACCGATGGCAGCAGCGACAGCGACGGCACGATCGTGGCCTGGAGCTGGGCATTCGGTGATGGTGCGACGTCAAGCGCACAGAACCCGAGCCACACCTATGGTTCAGCGGGCACGTACAGCGTGACGCTGACGGTGATTGATAGTGGTGGCGACTCTGACAGCGCGACGCAGTCTGTCACGGTCAGTGAGCCGGCCAACACGCCGCCAACGGCAGCTTTTAGTGAGAGCTGCACAGACCTGACTTGCAACTTCACGGATGCGAGCACGGACAGCGACGGCACAATTGCCTCGTGGAGCTGGGCGTTCGGAGACGGCGCAACGTCATCGGCGCAGAATCCGAGCTACACCTACGCGGCCGCGGGCACCTACAGCGTCACGCTGACGGTGACCGATGACGACGGTGATACGGGCAGTGTCACGCAGTCTGTGAGTGTGTCCGAACCGCCGAACGTCGCGCCGACTGCGGCTTTCAGCGACAGCTGCACGGACCTGACTTGCGACTTTACCGATGGCAGCAGCGACAGCGACGGCACAATTGCCTCGTGGAGCTGGGCGTTCGGTGACGGCGCAACGTCATCGGCGCAGAATCCGAGCTACACCTACGCGGCCGCGGGCA
>CALBPI010000080.1 GCA_937899415.1 uncultured Gammaproteobacteria bacterium
TCTTCTTCCCCCCTCCCCCCCCCCCCCCCCCTCCCTCCTCTTCTCCCCCTCTCTCTCTCCTCCCCCCCTTCTTTCCTCCCCCCCCCCCCCCCCGCGGCAATATCCGTCGGGCTGGCGCGAGGATCCGTCATTGCGAGGACCGACGGCAAACCAACCGTCATTGCGAGGGCCGAAGGCCAACTAACTGTCATTGCGAGGGCCGAAGGCCCGCGGCAATCTCCGGATGCCACCGCAACGCCGTCAACGCGCCCCCATGATCGTATTCAACGGCTGCTCCTTGAGCATTGGCCCAAGCTTGCGTCGCGCCTCAAGGAACCGCGCGAAGAGCCGCGACATATCCCGATCCCCGTAAGCCTCCTGCGTACGCCGCTCGGCATGCCCGATCGCCAGCAACAAGTCCGCCGCGGCATCGGCCTGCGCATCAGGATCCGTACTCCCAATCTCACCAATCCAGACCGGCGAGCTGTGCGCGAACGGCCGCGCGTGCATCGTGGGCCAGGCGTCGGCCTGTCGCTCGCTCGTGTAAGCGCGCGCAGCAACCCAGCCGCCGTCCGGTAATGTCACCGTGCCCGCAAGCGTCTGCTGCGTACCGGCAGTCGCGCCCTCGCGTGTGTCGACCACCTCACCATTCACGACGATCTCGAACACATCGATATCCACAGTACTCGTGAGCGTGGCCTGCCAGGCCTGCTTGCCGCTGCCAATGGTGTCACCAGGCGCGCTGTCACCCACGGTGAATTCAAGCGCAGGCCCCGTCGTCACAAAACTGCGACCCGCGGCCGCACCGGCCAGCACGGCATCGGGCGTAGGTTCAGCGTCACCGACGCGCACATAGGTCCGCCCCGTGCCCATGGCGGGCGTGCGATGGAAGTCCACCCAGCTGTCCGTGCCCGACATGGCCGCAATGGGCTGACCGATATTGAGCAACCGATACCACAGCTGAGAGTTGCCGAGCGGGCTGGTCCAGGCGCAGACGATCTCAAGGCCCATGCGACCCTCGAGCACGCCGTCACTCACAAGCTCGAGCGGGATGCGCGCCGCGTCGAGATCTTCGAAGGGGTCTGTGTCCGCCGCGAGCGGGTGCACATACGTCGGGAACGCACCCGTCGAAGCGGCGTGCGTGAAGACATCACCATTGGTCAGATTCGGGTTGCCCAGCGTCGGGTTGGATGGCCCGAAGAACCAGGGCTCGAACGGCTGCCGAACGTCGACGAGACCGATGTGGCCATGGAAATGCGAGCGCACCTCCTGGCCTTGCACGACAGCGCGGCCATCGCGTTCCGTGACGGTGCCGACGAGCGGCTCATCGATGCGCCGCTCCCACCGGTTCCAGGACATGGGCGCGACCTGGTCGAGCGCTTCGCCCGCAAGCAAACGCAACGCATCGTCGTGGTCAGCCGGATGATGCCCATCGCCGTTCAAGTGCACATGGTGGTCGATCGAGGCGTAGCCCTCACCGGACCAGATCGGCTCGAACGACACGTCGAACACATTATCCCGTCCCACGCGCACGCGTTTCGTGTCGCGCGCCACGGGCGCCATGGGTCCGCGCGTCGCCGTAATCTGGTAGCGGCCCTCGGGGACAGTAAGCTCGGCCTCGCCTTCCACGTAAAAGTAATGCCGGCCCGTTTGCGAATCGTAGTACGTGGCATCGCGTTCGTGGGAAACTGGGTGTCCGTCGACCCCCGCAATCGACACACGCGCTGTCGCGGGTTCGCCGTCGGCGTCCGTCGCGCGCACGGTCAGCGTCGCGGTGCGCGTGCCGTAATCCCACGCGCCAACTTCCACAGCCCGCGGCTTACCGCCCCAAACAGACTGCACCATGATCCGGAACTGTCGGTTGCCATCGGGCTCAGCGAAATAGACGAGCTTGCCGTCGTGGCTGAACGCGGGCGTCATCGCATAACGCGTGCCGCTTGTAATGCGCCGGGTCACACGCGAGTCATCAAGGTCGAGCGTCCAGAGGTGGTACTGGTTGTCGATGGGCGCGGCGTAAACCAGTACGCGCGCATCAGGGTGCACGTCGGTCGCCAGATGATAGGTCAGCGTTTCGGCATGCACGACACGGTCTTGCCCGCCCTTGAAACTGCGCTCCCGGATCACGCGGTGCGCGCCGCTGCCGTGCAAGTAAACGATGCCGTCACCGCCGGGCAGCCGCCGCACGTTACGTTCCACCTGGTCGTACTCTGTGAGTTGCTCCTCGACACCCGAGGCCAGGTGCTGCCGCCAGACACTGAGGCTGCCGCCCACGCCCGAGGTGTAGAAGAGGTAACGCCCGTCGTCGGAGAACTCGGGGTCAAGGTCGATCGTCGGCGTGTCGATGACCTGCTCTTTGCCCGTCGCGACATCGTGCACGATGACCGAGGTATCGCTGCCGCTGTCGCGGATGAACGTGAGCTGTCGGCCGTTGGGCGACCAGCGCGGCCGCGCAGCAACGCCGGCGGCCGTCGTTAGTCGCTTGGCAACACCACTCTCGAAGTCGAGCTGCCAAATCCAGCCTTGTGCCGCGAACGCGAGCGACGTGCCATCGGGCGATGGCGCGGGGTCTGTCGGGCCATAGCCCAGCGCGGGCAACTCGTGCTGCTCAAGATAAATCTGATGACCGAAGTCATCGAGTTTCGGATAGCGGTAGGCCCACTGCGCGTGTGCTGCGGGCGCGAGAACAAATGCGGCCAACGCCGCCAGCGACAGTTTTTTGATCATGCGTCGTAGACAATTACAGAGCGGATGCTCTTGCCCTCATGCATGAGATCGAACGCGCGGTTGATGTCCTCAAGCCCCATCGTGAACGTGACCATCGGGTCAATCGCGATGTCGCCTTTCATGTACTGGTCCACATAGCCCGGCAGTTCGCTGCGGCCCTTCACACCACCAAACGCCGTACCGCGCCAGACGCGACCGGTGACCAGCTGGAATGGCCGCGTCGCAATCTCCTGGCCCGCGCCCGCAACACCGATGATCGTCGACTCGCCCCAACCCTTGTGACAGCACTCAAGTGCGGCACGCATGAGCTCGACGTTGCCGACGCACTCGAAGGAGTAGTCCACGCCACCGTCGGTAAGGTCGACGATCACGTCCTGGATGGGCGCGTTGTGTTCCTTGGGATTCACAAATTCAGTTGCACCCAATGCCTGCGCCATTTCCCATTTGTCGTCATTGACGTCGATGGCGATGATGCGCCCGGCGTTGGCCATGCGTGCACCCTGCACCACCGACAAACCGATGCCACCAAGTCCGAACACGGCAACGGTGGCGCCCGGCTCGACCTTGGCCGTGTTGAGCACCGCACCAATACCCGTCGTCACGCCGCAACCGAGCAGACACACCTTGTCCATGGGTGCCGCAGGGTCGATTTTCGCGAGCGCGATTTCGGGCACGACCGTGTACTCGGAAAACGTCGAGGTCCCCATGTAGTGCGCGATGGGGTCGCCGTTCATCGAAAAGCGCGAGGTGCCGTCGGGCATGAGGCCCTGGCCTTGCGTCACGCGAATACGCTGGCAGAGGTTGGTCTTGCCACTCGTGCAGAAATTGCAGCTGCCGCACTCGGGCGTGTAGAGCGGGATGACGTGGTCACCGGGCTTCACGCTCGTGACGCCCTCGCCAATCTCCTCAACAACGCCGGCGCCCTCGTGCCCGAGAATCGCGGGGAAGATGCCCTCGGGATCATCCCCGGACAACGTGTAGGCGTCGGTGTGACACACCCCGGTCGCAACGATACGCACAAGCGCCTCGCCCGCCTGAGGTGGTGCCACATCCACCTCCTCAATCGAAAGTGGTTTGCCGGCCTCCCAGGCCACCGCAGCTCGTGACTTCATCTCTCAACCCCCAGGTGCGTTGCCCCCTCGCAACCGGCTAGAGGATAGCGCGACGGGCGCCACGCGTCATTGCGAGCGGACCCCCGTCATTGCGAGCCTCCCTTCGTCATTGCGAGTCTCCCTTCGTCATTGCGAGTCTCCCTTCGTCATTGCGAGGGGCCGCAGGCCCCGCGGCAATCTCCCTCAGGCTGTCGCATTGTTTGGCGGCACGACGACGTCACGAGATTGCCGCGGCCGCTACACGGGCTCGCAATGACGGGGGGGCGCACAGCGGAGACGCCGGGACGCGGTGCCAAAGCGGCAC
>CALBPI010000081.1 GCA_937899415.1 uncultured Gammaproteobacteria bacterium
CTTGCATGCGCAAGAGCCACGCCGGCTGCGTCCGTGCGTCTGAGCCCCGGCGTTATGCCTCATGACACGCGCTGGCACACTACTTGTTGCGGCGATGCTCTCAGTCGTTTGCTGCCAGTCGACGGCTAATCCGACTGATCCGGTAATCCCAACGACGCTGGAAGAGGCAATGGCGAGCCTCGACTCGCAGCTGAGTGACAGTGACAAAGAGTCAATCCGGGAAAACGATGGGACGAGCCTGGTCCGGTTTCACCACAGCCTTGGTACCTGGCTTCGGAACACTTGGAGACTTTGGGACAAAAACGAACTAAGCGACTCGCTGGTCTCAGAGGGAATAACCCATCCCGACGATATCTCGATGCTTATCATCACTGCTTACTGGTATCACCTGAACAGAGTGGATTTCGATATCGACGAGTATCGGAGTGAACAGGCGAGAAAACGGCAAGAGAGGCTGAAGCGACTCAGAGAGAAGAATGATGCATAACCAGTCACTGCAGCCGACACTTGACCCCGCTGGTTCTCTGGCTGTCGCCAGAGCCCCATCGGCGTCAACTGCGTCTGAGCCCCGGCGTTAGATTGCATGTTCGGCGACTACTACAAGCTCAAGTTCTTTCGAGCGCCGAGCGCTGTTGGCCTTGACCTAGCCGCCCAGTCGCTGAGGACCTGGACTGTAGGTCTCGCTTGTTTTCTTGTGGCTCTTGGCTTGCTGCTTCCAATTTCGGTTCCCGCGGTACCGATAATCATCGCAGTATCGATTAGCTGGGCGATTTCATTCTTTGCGGATGAGGCTCCTCGCTTGACTCGCGTCGCCCTATTGTCGCTGTGGATTCCTGCCGCGCTTGCCTGGCTGCTCATCGCGGGAAGCTCCGCATACGATGAGTACGAGCTCTATGCGAGGTACACCTTCTTGGACGGGGAGCCGAGAACGGAGGTATTTTGGAGAGGATGCTACGTCGCAGCGTACGGACTCGCCGTGTCCCTGTTTAGTGCTTTCCAGCTTTACCGCATTGTGCAATCTAACCAGTCACTGCAGCAGACACTTGACCCTGCCGCCGACCCGGCTGTCGCCGAGTCGTCGTCAGCCTCAAGTGCTGCTGAGCCCCGGCGTTACACAGCATTGTCACCGCACAGAAGCGCGGAATCGTCAGCGTTCGCGTTGAGGAGCGCCAGTTTGTGGTGATTGGCGGCAACACTCCACCGCACACCTATTTGGGTATGGCGATGGCGTACAAGAACGGTTTCGAAGCGCTCCACGCTGTGGGCGGGAATGTTGCGATACCGAGCAATTACCTAGTGGCTCATGCACTAGAGTGCGCGCTGAAAGCGTTTCTTTCTAGGGATGGAGATGATGCTCGGCTGAGGCAGCCTGATATTCGACACAATCTCACCGAGCTGTGGACACTTTCCGGGAGCGAAGGCCTGACGCTGGAGAGCCCAGTCCCCGATTGGGTCGAGAGACTAGGGTCGCTGTATGGGGCGCCCTACCATCTTCGATACGCTACGGGTGTCAACGGTCTAGTTATGCCGAACTCAGACGTTGTGGTGGCTGGAGCGAGGTACGTGATCGACCTAGTCTGGCTTGAGATCACAGGCTCGCCCCATCACAGTTAGCGCACATGCTGTGTAACCAGTCACTGCAGCAGACACGAGGCGCCTGTCACAGCCCTTGCATTCGCAAGGCCTGCGCCAGCCGCGTTCGTGCAGCTGAGCCCCGGCGTTAGATCGCAAGTGCTCGGTAACGACTGGCGCATTACTCGA
>CALBPI010000082.1 GCA_937899415.1 uncultured Gammaproteobacteria bacterium
GTTCCCTGCGTGCCCGTGACCCGGTTGTTCCGCCCAGGCGTCCGCTAGCGGGGCGTACAAGGCATAGCTCATCTCGTATGCGCGTCGCAGGCCCGCGGGCTGGTCGGCGAAGAGCTGCCCTGAGAGCTGTGGTTGCACGCTAATGGCAACGACGATGAGTGTGGCCACGGCCGTGCCGGCGCGCGGCAGTGCCTTGCCGAGTTGCTGCAAGATAAGCACCGTCACGATCACCATGGCCGCAAGGCCGAAGTACACCAGCCGTTGTTGCAGCAGCATGAGCGTGAGGCCGAACAGCGCCCAGGCCGCGAATGCAATTTGCGAGGGCGACGCGCGTCGCGTCAGCGTCCAGAGGCACCAGAGCAACGCGAACGGTACGAGCAGGATCAGGTAGGAGTAGAGACTGAACACCGCCGGCCTGGCGCCCGCGAGAAACAGGTCCGCGATGGGGCTTCGCACTTCCGAGATGCGGTCGAAAAGCAGGAGCTCGCCGCTCAGAAAGGCGCCACCCAGCAATAAGCCACCGATGAGCGGCACGCCGAGCACCGCCGCGCTGCCCGCAACGATTGCGAGCTGGCGCCGGTCGAACGGCTTGCCGGCCATGAGCACAGTGACGATCGCCGTGCAGAGCGCGACGTAACCGTGAAACGCCGATAGCGTCGTCAGCGAAAACTGCAGGTCACGAAACGGCGCCGAGGGCAGCAGCGTCAGTAACGTCACAGCGACGAGCGTTGCGCCAAACACACGCGCCTGCGGGCCGGGCGGCATCTCGCCGCGCAGCCAGACGATGGCGAGCGCGATGAGCGCAGGCACCTGCAGCACGAAGGCGCCCGTGTGAAACGCGACGGCCGCGCCCAGCACGGCGCCCGCGATGGCGGCTCGCCTCGATTGCTCGGGCGCATCGAGCCAGCGCATAAGCGCGAGCACACTCGCGAGCACGAAACTGAGCTCAATAAAGTGGTGGTCGATGATGCCGAAGCCGTGCAGCGCCTGCAGCGCACCCGAGAGCGCGAACGCGAGCGCGGCACAGGCCACGAGTTCGATGCGCAGGCGCGCGGCTGCGGCTAGTGCGGTAAATAGCGCTACGTTAACGAGCACCCAGACCACGGGGATCCAGCCGAGCACGGCCATAGGCCTTGCATCGGCATCGACGACGCGCGCCAACGACAGCAGCTGCCCGCCCAGCCAGTCGTAGGCCCAGGGCCAGGTGATCCAGCTGCCTTCTGGCAGGTGCATGCGGTCGTCGAACTGTGTGAGGCCACGACCTTCAGCGACGTCAATCATGCGCCGCGCGTGGTAGAAGCTGTCGTTGCCCATGGGCACATAGGCGTCGCCGACCTGCGCGCTGTCGCGCATGAGTGCGGCAAGCCACAAGGCCACGAGCCCGCAGACGAGCGCGACGGCGATGCGATAGCCGCGTTGCGAGTCAGCTTTCGCGTTCACCCGTGAACACCAGGTAGTGACTGAAGAGGTAGTTGCTGACCATGCCGACCGCCGACGATACGACCAGTGCGGCAAGGGGTACGCGTGCAAAAAACTCGGTGAAGAGTACGAGCCAGGTAAACGCGGCGAGCCCCAGCAATGCGCTCACGATTTGTGCCGTCAGGTATTTGCCGAGTTCGCGGCCGCGCCGGTTTGCGCGGCGGTCGGCAAAGGTCAGGCGACGGTGCATGAGCCAGGTCGTCACGACGGCCACGGGAAATGAGGCCAGGCGTGCGGGCAACGGATCCAGCCCGGCCCAGACCAGGCTTTGCAGCAGGACGGCGTCGACGAGGAAGCCGCAGCCGCCCACGAGGACGAACTGCGAGATCTGCCGCCCGGAGGTGACACTCAATCGCGTGATCCCGAATCGAGCACGCCCGGAATCTGCAGGTAGCGCAGGCGCTTGAGCTCCTGCCGACCGCGCGTGACGGTGGCAAGGATCAGGCCACAGACGAGCGACAGGAAGGCGAGCAGCATCATGCCCGTGGCGAGAATCGCCGTCGGGAAGCGCGGCACCTCGCCTGTGTTGACGAAGGTGATCACGATCGGGATCGCGAGCACGATGGCGGCCGCCGCCAGCAACGCGAACATACTGCCGAAGAAGGCCAGCGGGCGTTCTTCCTTGAGCATGCGCACGATGGTGACGAGGATCTTGAGCCCGTCGCCGTAGGTGTTGAGTTTGCTTTCCGAGCCTTCGGGGCGTTCCTTGTAATCGGTTGTGACTTCGGCCTGCGGCATGCCGAGCTCGAGTGCGTGCACAGTCATCTCGGTCTCGATCTCGAAGCCACCCGAGAGCAGCGGGAAGGACTTCACGAAACGACGCGACAGCACGCGATAGCCCGAAAGCATGTCCGAAACCTCGCTGCCGAAACTGAAGGCAACGAGACCCGTCAGCAGACGGTTACCGAAACGGTGCCCCGTGCGGTAGGCGGCATCCGATGATGCGGCGCGCGTACCCGTCACCATGTCGAGGCCGTCATCGATAAGCCGGTCCACGAGATTGGGCGCCGCCGGCGCGTCGTAGGTGTCGTCGCCATCCACGAGCACGTACACATCGGCTTCGATGTCCGCAAACATGCGGCGCACGACGTGCCCTTTGCCCTGGCGTGTCTCGGTTCGCACCACGGCGCCGGCCGCCGCTGCGATGGCTTTGGTCTCGTCGCTCGAGTTGTTGTCGTAGACGTAGATGGTCGCGTCGGGCAGTGCGGCACGAAAGTCCTCGACCACGGTGCCGATGGTCGCGGCTTCGTTGTAGCAGGGCACCAGGACGGCGATGTCTCGGTCGCTCATGGGTTCTCCGTGTGTTGCGCGTTAGGCGCGCCGTGGCGAATGCGAAACAGTCGCGCGGCCGCGTAGGGGCGGCCATCGTCGAGCGGGCGTTCGGCGATGAGTTCGAAATTGGCGGGCAGGTTCGGGTCCAGCGTCAGCGCCATGGCGAGTGGCGGGTTCGACTGCGAGAGCTCGTCAAGCGTCGGTTCACGCAGGCCCGTTTCCGTGTAGAGGAACAGATCGTTGAGCACGACCAGGACGTAGTCGATGTCGGGCCGAGTTTCCACAAGCGCCTGCGGTGACAGCGACCAGGTCTGTTGCAGTTCGCGGATCTTGTCCTCGTGCTGCGGCGTCAGCAAAAAATTGTTGGCGATCACCGAGCACGACGAGTGGTAGCGCACGGGGTGGCCGAAGTTGTTGGAGGCGAGTGCGAGACCCGGCTCCGTGTCGCAGGCCGTCCCGAGTGCCGTAAACAAGTCGACGGCGACTTCGTAGTCGATATCGAAAGACAGGTCGTGCGAGGCGAAGAGCTGGTAGCGCAGCGGCCGCTGCCAGGCGACGGCAACCACGGCCAGCATGACGAGGCTCGCAAGCGCTTCCCGGCTGCGTATCTCAGGCAGGTGGCGCTCGAGGATGAGCGGCACGGCGAGCAGCAGCGCGAAGCTGCCGAAGTACTGCATGCGCAGCTGCGCGAGCATGAGCACGAGGCCAAACAGGCCTGCCGCGGCGATCATGATGGTCTCGAAGCTTTTTTCTGCGGCAAGCCGCCACGCGTACCAAAGCGCGAACAGCGGCACGAGGTAAATCAGCAGCGAGTAGAGCATCACAAGCTGCGACGAGCGAATGGGCTCTAACAAACCGGGCACGGGGCTGCGCGCCTCTTCGATGCGGTCGAACAGCAGGATGTCGCCGCTGATGAAGGCGACCCCGCCGGCCGCGGTCAGCAGAATCGGTGCGGCGAGCACGGCGGCGGCCGCAGCCGCGATACCGAAGCCGCGACGGCTGCACGCAACGCGTGCCAGCAGCGCGGTCATCGCGCCCGTGCAGAACGCGACGTACACGTGATAGCCGCTCAGCAGTGAATAGTCGAATGCGCCCGCGCGGAAGGGTGCGCTCGGAATCGCGATGATTAGCGTGGTTACGGGCAGCGCGATCCCAAACGCGAGCGCGGCTTCACGCGACGGCGAGAGGCCGCGCAACCACGCGACGCCCAGCCCCAGCAGCAACGGCAACTGCAGCACAAACATCCCGTTGTGAAATGCGGGCGCGAGACCCAGCACGACGGCGAGCGCAATGGCACCGCCACGCGCGTCCGGTTGCCGTGCCCAGCGCACCGCGAGCAGCGTCGCCAGCAACACAAAACTGTGCTCGATGAAGTGGTGGTCGATGACGCCCGTGCCGTGCATGAGCTGCGTGAACGGGAACATCGCGTAGGCGAGCGTTGCGACGGCGCGCAAACCTGCGGACAAGCCCACCGCGCCCGTCAGCAGGAAGAACAGCGCCACGTTCGCCACGAGCACGAATGGCGGGACCATCGCCAGGAAGCGCATCGGCTCGGCGTCGGGGTTCACGGCCAGGTGGGCGGCGAGCAGCTTGCCCATGAGGTAGTCGTAGGCCCAGGGCCAGGTGATCTGGCTGCCCTCGGGTACATGGATCGTGTCGTCGAACTCGTAAAAGCCGCGTTCGCCCGCCGTGTCGATGATGCGGCGCGCGTGGTAGAAAGCGTCGTTGCCGACGGGGTGGTAGACCCCGTCACGCAGGCTCGCATCGCCGACCTGCAGCGCCAGGAACACCGCGATCGCAGTGCAGGCGGCCCAGGCCAGAAGCAGCCACTTGGGCTGGTCGGGCTGCGCGGGAGTTGGACGGTCGTGTGACATAACGCGCAAGTGTAGCGGCCAGCGTCCGCCAATGGTGTGAAGCAGTTCCGACCTGAAGCACGCGGTTGCAACGCGCTACAATGCGTCTGGAGAGCGAGGGACCCGCCAAACGGGCCAGGAACCGCATGGACGCACCTGCATGACACCTGTCGCGAGCCGGCTTGATGTCGACCGAATCAGCGACCGCAATATCGACGGTCAGGACGAGCCGCGGACGGCCTTCGATCTGTTGCGCCGCAGCGCTGAGCGCTGGCCGGGTCGTGCTGCGCTGCACTTCCTCGCCGACCCCGCGCGTATCGAGCGGGCCCGCACGCTAACCTTCGAAGACCTGTTCGAGCAAGTGTGCGCCGCGGCGACCCTGTTCCAGACTCACGGTGTCGACGCCGCCGATGTCGTTGCCGTCGCCTTGTCGAACCGTCCTGAGGCCCACATCGCGATTTGGGGCGCGCAGTCCGTGGCGACGGTGATGCCCATCAATGGGGGTATCCCGACCGCTGATTTCGCCGCCCTGCTCGCGTTGGCGAAGACCCGGATCCTCGTCGCAGACGCGGGCAGCTGGGCCAATCGCGCCGACGAGATCACCGCGGCCTGCCCACGACTCACAAACGTCTTTCTCGTCGGCGAAGCAGCTGCGCACGCGCACCCCGATGTCGACGTGCAGGACTTCAACATCGCGATTAGCGGGATTCGCGGCGATCTCGCACAGGCGCCACCCCCGCCCGAACACCTCGGGATCATCAACTGCACGGCCGCCACCCCGGGTCGGCCGCGGCTCGTGCGTCGGTCACTGGCTGCCGAGATGCGCACGGTGTGTGCGTTGCGGCCTATGTTTGGCGATTTGCTCAACGAAGGCACGGTCGTCGCGGGCGGTTTGCCGCTGTTTCACAACTCCGTGGCCGCGGCGTCGGGTTTGTTGCCCTGGTCGCAGGGCGCATGTGTGATCACGGCCGGGCCGCGCGGCTTCCTGAACCCGGATTTCGTCAAGAACTATTGGCGCATGATCGCGCACTACCGTGTCACGCTGGCGTTGCTCGTGCCCGCGGTGATTGCCCAACTGCTGCGCGTGCCCATCGGTGAGGCAGACATCACCACGCTGTCGCTGGCGATCTCGGGCGGCGCGCGTTTGTCGGCGGCGCTGCAGCGGCGCTTTGAACGTGCCGCCGGAGTTCGCTTGCTTTCGAGCTACGGCATCGTGGAGCTCGGCTGTCTCGCGACGATGACGCCGCCTGCGGGCGAACGCCGCGCGGGTTCCGCGGGCATCGCTTTGCCCTGGCACCGCACACGCGTCGCCATGTTCGATGATGCGAACCGCTTTCAGGGTGACTGTGACATCGAGGAGGTCGGGCGCTTGCTCGTGAATGGTCCCGGACTGCTCGAGACCTACATCGACGACGACCGCGGTGATGTGGCCTGGGTCGAGTGCGGCGACGGCTTGCTCTGGCTCGACACGGGTGATCTTGCAAGCATCGATGGCGATGGCTACCACTGGATCGCGGGTCGACGCAGCGAGGTCATTCGTCGCGGCGGTCGCTACGTGGATCCGTCAACGATCGAAGAGGCCTTGCTGCAGCATCCCATGGTGGCTATGGCGGCCGCTGTGGCGCGGCCCGACCCGGTGGCTGGCGAGGTGCCCGTGGCCTACGCCGTGCTGCGCGAAGGCGGCCAGAGCGATACCGAAGCGCTGCGTGAATTCCTGCGCGACACGCTTACGGCGTCGTCCACCGACCTGCCGGTCGATGTGCTCATCGTCGACGCCCTGCCGCTGACGCCACTGGGCAAGGTCGACAAACGCGCGTTGCAGCAACGTGAAGCGTGCGTGGCCATGGCCAGTATCAAACAGTCTTTGGGCGACGCGGCGAACACCGACGACGCGACAGACTAGCGCTGCGCTAGTTTGTCGTGCGGCAGTACTGGACGCTGAAGAGTCCGTCTGCGTCCTGCCACACCGTGTCGACCGCGAAGCCGGCCGCATCCGCAAGTGCCGCGAAATCCTCGAGCGAGAACTTGTAGGAACACTCGGTGAGCAGGTACTCGTCGGGTGCAAACTCAAATTGTTGCCCGGCCAGGTTGACCGACTGGCGACACCGGCTGACAAGGTGCATTTCAATGCGGCCCTCGTCCTCGTTATAGATGGCGCGGTGCGCGAACGCCTCGGGCCGGAAATTGGTGCCAAGCCGGCCGTTGAGGTGGTGCAGCATGTTGCAGTTGAACGCTGCGGTGACGCCGGCCTCGTCGTTGTAAGCGCGCTCGAGTACCTCGGCGTCTTTCTTCAGGTCCACGCCGATGAGCAAGCCGCCACCGTCGCCGGCCGTACGCCGCATCGTTGTGAGCAACTCCTGCGCCGCCTCGGGCGGGAAGTTGCCGATCGTCGAGCCCGGAAAGAACACGATGTTGCGGTCGGGCATGACGCGCGGCGAGGGCAGCTGAAAAGGCCGCGTAAAGTCTGCCGTGACGGGCAGCACCTCGATCTTTGGGTAGGCCAGCGCCAGCGTGTCGGCCGCGGCCTGCAGGTGGTCGCCCGAAATGTCGACGGGCACGAACACGCCGATACCCGGCACATGGTCGAGCAGGATGCGGACTTTGACGCTCGCGCCCGCGCCGAACTCGATCAGTGAGACGCCCGTGCCGAGTGCGTCGCCGATGGCCTCGATGTTCTCCTCGAGAATGCCGATCTCGGTGCGCGTGGGGTAGTACTCGGGCTGCTCCGTGATCGCCTCGAACAGCTTCGAGCCGCGCTCGTCATAGAAGTACTTGGGCGACAGCCGCTTCTGCGGCAGGGCCAGCCCCGCAAGCACTTCTTCGAGATCGGCTGCCTTCCTGGCAGCCCGCGCGTCACTATCGGTCATCTGGAGTCCTTGCGGTCAGGCGTCGCCTGCAAGTCGGAGCCCCGTGCACTGCCAGCGTGCATCGGGGTAGAAGAAGCTTCGATAGGTGGGGCGCAGGTGGTCCTGCGCGCTCAGACAGGACCCGCCGCGGATCACGATCTGGCTGCACATGAACTTGCCGTTGTACTCGCCCAGCGTACCCGCGAGCGGCTTAAAGCCCGGGTAGGCGGCGTAAGGCGAAGCCGTCCATTCCCAGACATCGCCGTACCACTGCGGGCCGTCGCCTGCGGCCGGGTGCCAGTAGCCGGACTCTGCAAAGTTGCCCTGCACAGGGCTGTCGCCGGCTGCGGTTTCCCACTCGGCCTCTGTGGGCAGGCGGGCGCCTGCCCAGCGTGCAAAGGCGTCGGCCTCATAGAAACTCAGGTGCGACACAGGCGCGTTTGGGTCGATGTCGCGCATGCCGCCCAGCGTGAATTCCTGCTCGAGATCTTCGGACCAGTAGATTGGCCGGCACCAGCCTTCTTCGGACACCGTGGCCCAGCCGTCCGAGAGCCAGAGCATGGCGTCGCGGTAGCCGCGGTTCTCCACAAAGTCGCGGTACTCGCCGTTCGTCACGAGGCGATCGGCGATTCGGTGCGGTTGCAGCAAGGTGCGGTGACGTGGCGTTTCGTTGTCGAAGCAGAACTCGGGTGCGTTGGTGGACGCGCCGATCTCGGCTTCGCCGCCGGCGTGGCGAATCCAGTTGGCGGCCCGCGACTCGGCCCGAGCCGGCACGGCCAGGTCGGGACACATCGCGGGCTTGAGCGGGTTGCACCAGAGCACGTGCTTGATGTCCGTCAGCATGAGCTCCTGGTGCTGCTGCTCGTGGTGCAGACCGAGCTCGATGATGTTGCGGGCTTCCGCGTCGACGCCGTCGCGGAGCAGCGTCAGCATCGCGTCGTCGACATGGGCGCGGTAGTGGTGCACTTCTGCGACTGTCGGTCGCGATAACAGACCGCGCCGTGGCCGCGCATGCATCTCGCCGGCGCTTTGGTAGTAGCTGTTAAAGAGGTAGGCGAAGTGCGGGTCGAACGGCTGGTAGCCCGGCGCGTGCGCGGCCAGCACGAAGGTCTCGAAGAACCACGTGGTGTGCGCGAGGTGCCACTTCGTCGGGCTGACGTCGGGCATGGTTTGCACGACCTGATCCTCTGCGGACAGGGTCTCGCACAGGGCCAGCGAACGCGATCGAACTGTGTCGAAACGTCCGGTCAGGGGGTCGTTGCGTAGGCCGGCGTCGCCGGCTGCGGCGGCCATAGCGCTATCCGCTGCGTAACAGGAGTTAAAGGTTAGAGAGGCGCCCGGGGGCTGTCAAAAGTCGGGCGCGTCCGCGGCGTAGAGGACGCAGAAGGCGCGTGCGCAGGAGTCGATATGTTCGTCGAGTTTCTCGATCGGACGGCCAATGGTGACGGGTTCGATCCAGAGCGCCTGGTTCAGCATGCCGAAAAAATGTCGCAACGCCGTGCGGGCATCGCACTCGCGAAACAGCCCGCGTTTGATCATTGTTTTGAACGCTTCCTCGACGAAGGCCTGGCAGGCTTCGCCGCCGTCGCTGGTCACGAGCAGGTCGCGCAGCTCGGGGTGTTTGTGGGCGGCGCTGATCGTGATGCGCATTAGTGGCAGCAGCGCAGTGGCAGCGAAGAGCTGCTGGTGCCATTGGGCGATAAAACGCGCGGCTTCGAGTGCGGACTCGTATTCGGGAACGCCATTGATGAACGGCTGGCGGGATCGCTGGATCTCGCGGTCGAGTATGAGGCCCAGAAGGTCCGCCTTGGTGCCAAAGCGGCGGTGGACTTCGGCCGGCGTCAGACGCGCCTCGGACGCAACGCGCGCCAGCGACGTGTCGGTGTAGCCGCGTTTAAGGAACAACGACAACGCGGTATCGAGAATGGCCCGCTCACGCAGTCCATCCTGGCCGCCGCCTGGTACTTCTCCGCCGTCTGCTGGTGCCTCGTGACGGGTCACAAGGTCGCTCCGGTGGGCATCATTCCCCCCCAAAGTCGAATGCTTCGCTACGGCCGGCTCTCGCCGGTGCCCCGTACATTCAACAAGTCACACACGTCATTGCGCTGCTGGTCGCAACCCCCCCAAGCCGACCGCGCAATCGGCGGTGAGTATAGGGAGGCTTTGCATAAAGTCGCCAGCGGGGGGACTTTGACAGTCGTTCGCCGCCGTTTTAAGGACGAAAGTCACATATAGGGTGTTTGCTTGGGCGTGAGGCGCGCACGTCGACCGCTTGTCGCGGCAGCCAAAGACTTATGTCAAATATCGGCCCGCGCAGACCGTTCCTGGAGCACCTGGGACAGGAATTCGCGTTCGGCTGCGTGTTGTGAGGTTTCCAGGGCCTGGCGCAACAGCGCGTCGGCGGTATCGGCGTCGCCCCGACGGTGGCGCAGCGTGCTGTGCGCCACGAGGTATGGGGTGTAGTCGGAGAGCGAGGAGACATCGAGCTGTTCGAGCACGGCCAGCGCCGTCTCTGTGTCGCCGGCTTCGCTGAGTGCGACGGCGCGGTTGATCGTGACGACAGGACCAGGCGACTGGCGTTCGAGGATTTCGTAGAGTGCAGCAATTTGGGCCCAGTCTGTGGCGTTGGCGTCAGGCGCTTCGCAATGCAGCGCCGCGATGGCGGCCTGTGTTTGGTAAGGCCCGGGTCGGCCGCGGCCCAGTGCGACACGCAGCAAAGCCGTGGCTTCAGTGATGAGGTCGCCGTCCCAGGCCGAGCGGTCCTGGCGTGGCAGTGGGATCAGTGCGCCGTCGGCCGCCTGGCGTGAGGCGTGGCGCGCGTGGTGGCAGAGCATAAGTGCCAGCAGGCCCATGAGCTCCGTGTCGCCCGGAAACAGGCGCAGCAACAGGCGGGCCAACCAGATCGCCTCCTCGCAGGTGCGGCTGTCGACGAGCGCGCCTGCGCGGGCGCTGTAGCCCTGGTTGAAGATTAGGTAGACCGTGGCCAGCACAGCCTCGAGCCGGTCTGGCAGTTCGGCGGCTTCAGGGACTGCGAAGGGGATGCCCTTGTCGCTGAGTTTCTTGCGGGCGCGGGCCAGGCGCTGCTCCATGGTGCGTACAGGCACGAGGAAGGCCTGCGCGACATCGGCCGAGGACAGGCCCGCGATGACTTTGAGGGTCAGCGCCACCTGGTGTTCGACGGCCAGCGCCGGGTGACAGCAGGTAAAGACGAGGCGCAGCAAATCGTCGTCGAGTGCTGTGGGCTCGAGGTCTTCGTGGCTTTGTTCGGGGGCGTCGCCGGCGACTTCGCGGCCAGCTTTTCGTGCGGCGTCAATGAGTCGGTTGCGGCCGGCCGTGATGAGCCACCCCGTGGGGTTGTCGGGCAGGCCTTGCTCGCGCCAGGCGATGAGTGCCCGCTCGGCCGCGTCCTGAAAGGCGTCCTCGGCGGCATCGAGGTTGCCCGCAAATCGGCGCAGCGCCGCCACGGCCCGGGGACGGGCGGCTTTGAGCGCTGCGCCGAAGTCGCTCACTGCGGGTCCGGGAACACGGGCCGGATTTCGACGCAGCCCACGTCACCGTGCGGCAGCAGTGCGGCGTAGCCTGTTACGGTGTCGAGGTCGTCGGCCTCGAAGACGTAGTAGCCGCCCAGCTGCTCCTTGGTTTCGGCAAACGGGCCGTCGGTGACCGTGATTTTGCCGTCATGGTTACGAACGGTCGTGGCGGCTGCCACATCCATGAGCCGGTTGCCGGCGCGGAAGGTGCCGTCGGCCTGGGATTTCTCGATGACGGCCATGTGGCCGGCCATGATGCGGGCTTCCTCGGCCTCGCTGAGTGCGTTCCAGCGTTCCTCGGCGTTGTAGATCAACATCACGTATTCCATCGGGTTGCTCCTTTTCTGATGGGTTCATGATAGTTGACGGATGGGGGGTGCTGATTACGACACCTCGGGCAAAAAAAGCGGCTATTGACTCCCCGGGCGGCTGCCGTTGTAATACGCGGCCCGCATCGAGCGGTCCGGCGTCCTGCCGGTTGCCCGCTGACAGGATGGCCAGGTAGCTCAGTTGGTAGAGCAGCGGATTGAAAATCCGCGTGTCGGTGGTTCGATTCCGCCCCTGGCCACCATTTATCTCCGAAATCTTCCTGCAAATTCGCCGGTTCAAGCAGATTACTGCCCTACCGGCAGCCCTATGTTTGTCGCGATCATTCGTGCTCTTGACGGGTAATAAGGAAGACCAGAAATTTTGGGATGTGATGTAGGTAGGATTCACGCTGCCTTAGGATTCAGCGATCCACTTAGGCGCTTGCCGATTCTGCTTTGTTTTCGCTCGCTGTTCTCTAGACGATCTCAGCGCAACAAAGAGTATTCAGAGTTCTGACACCCAGATCGGCAAGGTAGGTGGTGGGCATACAAAATCAATTCAATCGGATCAGTTCCACCTGTTCAATTTACCGGAGCCACGTCGACCACGCGCTTGTGATGCTCAACCGCAGAGGGGTTCGATGGTTCGTAATGGAAACCAAGATTCTTCGTTGACCTAAGTCGAAATCACGGGCAACGTACACATGTGTGCTAACAAGACCAGAAACATTGTTTCTGGAGTTGTTCTGTGTGAAATCAGGAGAGGTTTCATATGTTTGCACGCACTCGGAGCCGCGACGGCCTGAGCATCCAAGAGCCAAATCGCGCGCCTTGCGATAGCGGTTCATCAAATACATCTCTTCACCCTCTACCCTGTGTCTTTCGAGCTCAGCATTTTCTTTGCCTGGGCGTGATGCTGATGGTGATGGCTCTCCCAGCCTACGGGGGAGAGTCCATCCAGTATGAGTACGATGCACTCGGCCGGCTGCAGAAGGTCACTCGTGATGACGGCACAAACACCGTGTCAATCGAATACGAGTACGACGCGGCAGGCAATCGTATCGAGCGGACGATTAACGGAGGGACGCCACCACCGCCGCCAAATAGTCCGCCAACCGCAAATGTCGATTTCGTTGTAGCCGCCTCGGCTACCTGGCTGACTTACGCAAATCTCACAGCCAATGATAGTGCTCCCGACGGCGACGCCCTCACCATTACTGCTGTTACGCAACCGTCGAACGGGACCGTAACGATCCATTCCAGCTCAACCGTGCGCATAGCACCGACTTGGGCCGGAACCACAAGGCAGTTCAGTTACACGATCTCGGATGGCAACGGCGGTAGCGATACGGGGTATGTCGTCTACACCGTTCCGCCTTCTGGAGGCGGGATTGTTCTGTCGCAACCGGGCAACTCCGAGTCGCCGGAGCAGGACGGAACCACTGAAAAAGGACAGTCAGAATCGGAGGGCGGGGAATGATGTTTTGTGATCAGAACGAATCACGGTACTCACGAGCTTCAATGCTCTTGGTTTCTCTTGTCTCGCTTGGTTCATTGGGGGCCGCGTTCGCGCAAGACCCAACCCCCGCAGAAGGACCTTCTTCGATTGATAAGAACGGTGTCCAACTCTATAGCGGTGGTCTTTCGGTAAATTACTTCCACGGTCAAATCGGTCCCGGCCGTGGAGAGCTGAGTCGTACCGAATTGAGATTCGAGAACGGACTTCTCTCCAGCGCTTCTCTACGGCCACGCGACAATCTTTTGGACTTTGAAGTCTATTACGACGACGAAGACTTTGAGTTCGACGTGGCTGTTGGCGTTGTTGCGGATTCCTTCTCCTACAGCCTATCGACAAAGCAGTTCACGCCCGTCAAGGCGACCACTGCAACACTAGAGAACGTCTCGGGCTCCAACACGTTTACGGACTTGATTTACACGTCTCAAAACGGGGACGTCTATACCTTCGAATCTACAGGATTGTTTGAAACCGCCTGGATAAACGAGTTCAGTGCCCCGGCCGCCCTGTTAAGGCGTATCGAATATGCCGACGGAGAAGTGTTTGAGGTTGCGGGAGCTCTTGGCGTCAACACTTCGACTGGCTTCCGTCACAACAACTTAGGCTACAGCTCTTATCCCTACATGACGAACCTGGGGTACGTGCGGTGCGAAAACTCTAGCTGCAGTGAGTACAACGCCAACAGCTGGCCCGGGGCGCAACACTACACACAACCAACGTATACCCGTGGTCAAACCGTGGGCGGCTACTACATGGAGGGCTCTAATCAAGTGCCCTACCCACTCAGAAGCCGCGACGCGACACTCACTTTCCCAAACGGCAATGTCATCAAGTACAACTTTGACGTCCAGCAACCTGGGCATCCGATAGACGAAAGCCGCGTTCTGTCTGTGGAGAGATATGGGTCTACATGGACCTATAGCTACTCGTCGACCGGCAACCAAGTGACTGTTACAGAGCCGTCTGGAGTAAAGCAACGATACAGCTTCTTCGGTAGCGGTCTGTACGAGGGGAAGATGAATAGCCATGAGGTTATTCCCGCGGGAGGTGGTACGACACTGACCACGAGTTATGCGTACGCACAAGGCCACTTGCACCGTGTTACCTATCCCGAGGGCAATAAGGTGGAGGTGACTCGAGATTCTTCTGGTCGAGTGACAGAGACTCTCGAAACGGCTAAGCCCGGCTCTTCGACTCCCGCTAAGCGTCAACAGTACACGTACGACACTTGCAACACCTCGAATCGTAAGTACTGCGCAAAGCCTCGAACCTTCACCGACGAGCTCGGTGAAGTTACGAAGTACACGTACTCAGCGGCGCATGGTGGCATTACTGAAGTGCAACTGCCGCATGTTGCTGGGCAGGGCTATCGAAAGACGATCACGCAGTACGGCCAGTTTCATGCCTGGTATCGCACGTCGTCGAGCCCCACCCAAGTTCGCGATTCGCGAGGAGTCTGGCGCAAAACCAAAACGCTAACCTGCGTTGTTCAGACAGAGAGCGCTACGTGTGCTGACGGAAACCCCGACGTATTGGTAACAGAGTACCAATATGAACAAGGAAACTCGTCCACCCCGAGCAATATCAAGATGATCAGCATGACTGTTCGCGAGGGTAACAATAGTGTGTCCTCAACAACACAGTATGCCTACGATACTTGGGGACGAATGCACTCCGTAGATGGGCCGCTTGCTGGAACAAGCGATACTGTTTGGTATGAGTACGACAAGCGCGGCAATCTCCTGCGTCAGACCAGCGCAGACCCGGACGGCAGTGGCGTTCAACGCATGGTGTATGAGCGCAGCGAGTACAATACGTCGAATCAAGTCACCTTAGCCGAGTCGGGTCGCACGACTAGCACCAATCCGACGAGCCGAGTCGACACCCGACTGGTTTCGACGACGCAGACCTTTGACACCTACGGCCGGCCGAGTATTGCTCGAGCACGGAATTCGTCGAACGGAACCGTATCGCTTGCACAAACGTCGTATGACACCTCGAGTCGTGTCGATTGCACGGCAGTGCGCCTCAACTCCAGCGCATTCGCTTCGCCCCCGGCTGCCTGCAGTCACTCAGGATCGAACCAGGCAGATCGAATCACCAAAGCTTCTTACGACAACTATGGTCGAGCGAATCAAACCAACTATGCGGTTGGTACGTCGATCGAGATGTTTGAGCGCGCGACGTTTACCAACAATGGCCTAGTCAAGACGCTCCAGGATGGCAACGGTAACCTAACGACGTACGACTACGACGGTTTAGATCAACTCACCCAGACGCGATTTCCCAACAAGACCGGCTCCGGCAGCTCTACCTCTGACAAGTCAACGACGAGCTATTTGATCGCCAATGGGCGTTCTACGTCTTTGCCCCAGTTCAATCGGATGCGAAGCCACTATCAGGGCGCTACCGCACAGGTCGAATATAGCTATGACGAACTAGGCCGAGTAAAGCTCGCGAACGCGACCGGATCGACCCTGGATGTCACCACGACATACGACGACTTCGGTAATCCCGCAACCTTCACAAAGAATGGCCGCGTCATCACCATGAATTGGGATGTCTTGGGACGACTAGAGAGCGAAACCACAACCATTGGTTCTCATTCTCTGACAGTGAGCCATCAATATGACGCGGCTGGCCGAAGAACAAGAACGACGTATCCTGACGGCTACTACGTAACCTATGAGTACTGGGGTAGTGGTGGTCTTCGGTACATACGAGAGTACGGCTCTACGATTCTCGTTACCTATACCTATGACGCTTTTCGTCGGGGCACGCGGGAGACCATGGGCAATGGGGTCTATCGGGAGGCCGGTTACGACTCAGCCAGTCGTGTTGACGAACTAGACATCACAGTGCCGTCGAATTCAGCCTACAACCAGAATATTGACTATGGTTTCAATGCGGTCGGAGAAATCACGTCGAAGAACACCTCAAACTCTACCTACTCACCAACGAGTTTTGCTTCGGACTCGGATTACACTATCAACGGCCTGAATCAGATAGTCGACGAAACCAATAGCGGCACCACGCTAACACTTGGATACGACAAGGACGGCAACCTGACGAGTGATGGCGTCACTTCGTACACCTACGACATGTTTAATCGACTGTCGACGGCCAGTGGTGGCACAAGCATGCAGTACGACGCGATGGGCCGTCTTTACTCAACTACAGTTGCAGGATCGACGACGTACTTCGTTTACGATGGCAACGCTCTGATCGCTGAATACACGCTAAGCGGGAGCGGCGCATTGCAACTGCGCGAGCGCTATATCCATGGTCTGGGCATGGACACACCAATGGTGTGGTATGACGGTGGCGCCGTGTCTGCCTCGGCCCGTCGCTACCTCGTGCGAGACGAATTGGGCTCGGTTGTGCTCCACACCAACAACAGCGGTGTCGCAACTGACCACAACGAATACGACGAATATGGCGTGCCGAGTGCGACCAACGCAGGCCGGTTTCAATACACCGGTCAAATCTGGCTTGACGGTGTCAACCTCTACTACTACAAGGCGCGTGTTTACAACCCCTATCTTGGTCGTTTTCAGCAGACGGATCCAATCGGATACGGGGATGGCATGAACATGTATGCCTATGTCAGTAATGATCCGGTGAATCGTTTGGACCCAACAGGATTGTCGTCTCAATGCGATGCAGATGGAACACAGGGAATAGTAAGTAGATGCGAATTTGACGACCAATGGGGCTTTAGTTTCCGTGCGACAAATTTCTCACCGGATCGATTGCGGGGAAATCAGTCTCGAAGTGACAATGGTTTTGGGGTCGACGATTTACTCTCTATTGGCGTCGGTTTTACGCCTGCGGGTATCTATGCGGATTTCTACACTTTAGCAACAGGCGAAGATTTCTTCACCGGCGAAAAGGTTTCAGGCTTCTCGCGCGTGGCCGGTGTCATTCCAGGTTACAGTGAGCTTAGACAGGGCCGCAAAGTTGTATCTGCGCTGCGTGCAGCTCCGGCGGCAAAGGCCTTTGATAAGGCGGGTATAGAAACAACTGAGCACTTCCGACGGAGGCTAGCCGATAGAGGTGCGCGCGGCATCACCGAACAGAATGCATTGGACGCCTACAGAAATGGCCGGCTCTACTATAACGAAGCCACAAGGAACTATATTCGCCATTCCTCTCGAACAGGCGTATCGGTTGTCGTTGATGCGCCCTCAGGGGGCCGGGCAATAACAGTGTTTGAAGGTAGCGTGTCTCCTTCTTGGAACCCTGTCCGATGGAGGCCCGGCCAATGAGCGGGCTCGAAGTCGTGGTTCGACCGCGTCATGATAATGGTGGCTTGAATGCACGCTACGATGAGGAATCCGGAATTTTGTCCGTCGAGTCTTGTGTGCAACGACCTTGGCCGTTCGGCGTAGACATCGACGGCAACCTAGTATTCGACCTCGATGCTCAACGAATACTCGCTAACTTCGACCTGCACATACCTAGAGACAGATGGGAACGAGACTGGACTCCGATAGATCCTCCGGCCGCGCGTTCAGGGGACCTTGAATTCACGTGCTCTACGGTGACGCAGAAGAGCTTTCACTTGCCAATTTCTGTAAGGATGGATCCTGCCAGTCGCCAAGTTAGTATAGACTTCGCGCGCGGAAACGTTGGCGAGTTCGTGGGGCTTTCCGAATCGTGTTTCGCAATAGTCTCTGGGAGTGAATTGAGAGGCTTCTTGTTAACGATATGACATGAGTCCCAAGCGAGTGCGAAGTTTGGTACAGCTTTTCGCTCAGCGGAGCGCTCATGGGTGTGCATCAGCTTTTGGGTTCGTCAGCTCACGGCAGTCCTGGCCGCTCTCTAAGCTCAAACTGACTATCTTCGGGAAGAAAAAGGTGTCAGGTTTGTTATCCGAATTGCAAAGTTCGGGAGTCTAGTTCGTGCTCTCTTTGCGCTCCCTCTGCCCGTGCCCTGATAAGCACAACGACCTGAACTCTTATATACGCCCATCCTCTGAGTGGAGAACGTTCCCGAAACCTGGCTCACGCACCCAAGTGCGATCCTAACGAGAAGTTGGGACATAAGAGCCGATTTAGGCAGACAGTTTTTTGGTTAGTCCGTTTCCGGCAAGATGCGCTGCGAGATCGCTAGGCGCGAATGCCGGTAGATGGTCCTAATCCGGCAAGAATCGCAGGCACATTCCGGCAGGATTATGCTGAGACCGGCAAGTCGGGTCGCTCAAAGCGAAGGACCGCCCCAACAGCAGCCTCATGCCCGTCGCGATCCTGGAAGGTCCGCATGGATAAACTTCTGATTCTGAGCGTGAGCTCACTGATCAGAAGCATCCCGAGCCGGAGAAACCCGAGAGGAACCCTACCGGGTCTACGTCTACACCAACTCCCACTCAATCGCATTGCTTTGATCTTCCCCCTTCAAGGTTGCCACTTGAAGAGAGATAAAACATCGTATCAGGC